>NZ_SMOA01000129.1 GCF_004353985.1 Paracraurococcus ruber
CGCCCCTTCCTGCGCGCCGCCGCCCTGCCGGCCCCGCCGCCGCGCGCCGGCCTGGTCCGCTGGGACGTGGCGGCGCTGGAACAGGCGGCCACCGGCCTCGACGACCATGCGCTGTTCCTGGTGCGCGACCTGCCGGAGCTGCCGGAGCCCTTGCGGCAGGGCATCCGCCAGGCGGCGCAGGAAGGGCTGGCCGCAGGGCTGCGCGGCGCGGTCGCGCGGGCGCAGCTGCCCGCCGAAAGCGGGCGCGACCTGGTGCCGGCGCTGGAGGCGGCGCGCGCCGCGCATCCTGTCCTGCTGCGCCTGGTCGGCGGGCTGCGGGCCGCCGGCGCCGCGGCCGATGCCGCGGCCCTGGCCGAGGCGGTCGCGCAGCCCTCCCAGCGGCTGCTGGACAGCGCCTGGCTGCTGCTGGATGCCGGCAGCGCCTACCAGCCGCCGGTCGCGGCGCAGCTCGGCTGGGCGGAGGGGAAGCTCGACCTCGCCGCGCTCTACGCGCTGTCCGACGCGGCGCTGCTGCCCGGCCTACTGGCGCGGGAGAGGGAGCGGCTGCAGCGCCTCGCCGGCCTTGCCGCGCCGGTGCTGGCGACGCTCTCGGCGCCGGATCTGGGCGCCGCCGGCGCCCTGCCGCTGGCCGCCCGCTGGCGCGGCGTGGCGGAGGAACTGCAGCGCCATGCCCAGGGCCGGCCCGGCACCCTCGCCGCGCTGGAACGGCTGGTGGCGCAGGACCTGCCGGCGCTGACGCCCGCCGCCTGCGCCGACCTGGCGGCGCGCAACGGCGGCGACTGGTTCGCCGAACAGGCGGCGCGGCTGCGCACCCGCGTCCGCGCGCTCTGCCGGCGGGAGGCGGAGGCGCGCGGCACCGGCGCCTGGGACTCGCTGGGCGAATCCTTCGGCCGGCTGCTGGCCGGGCGCTGGCCCTTCGCGCCGCTCTCGGCCGCCGAGCGCGGGCCCTATGCGACGGTGCAGCAGGTGGCGGAATTCTACGCCGATTTCGACAACAAGGCGGCCGCCACGCTGGCCGCCCTGCCGGCCGACCCCACGCTGGCCGCGGAGATGCGGCGGGTGATCGAGCAGCTGCGCCAGGCCCGCGCCTTCCTCCGCCCGCTGGCGGGGCTGGAGGGGGCGGAACCGGGCCTGACGCTGACCCCGCAATTCCGCCTGCTGCCGGAGCAGGAGCAGGGCGGCGACGCCATCATCGAATGGCGCCTCGCCGGCCGCGCCGCCACAACCAGCAGCATGGGCCCGCCGCGGCCGGTGCCCTGGCGCATCGGCGACCCGCTGACCCTCTCCCTCCGCTGGGCCCGCAACGCGCCGCTGCAGCCGGTGCAGGTGCTGCCGGGCGGGCCGCGGGCGGAGGCCGGCCTGGTGACCATCGCCGCCCGCGATCCCTGGGCGCTGGTGACGCTGGCGCGCCGCCTGGCGCCCATGGCGGGAGACTGGCAGGCGACGCCGGGCGATCCCGGCCCGGTGCTGGCCATCGAGGTGCAGACCGCCGAGTCCGGCACCGCGGCCGGCAGCGGCCCGGCGGCGCGGGTCTTCGCCGGGCTCGGCATCGCCGCCGGCGGGGCGCGCATCCCGCTGCCCGCCTTCCCCACCGTCTGGCCCGGCAGCGCGCCCGGCCGGCTGGCCGCGGCCGGGCCATGAGGCCGGCCCCGCCCCGCCGGGCCCCGCGCCGCCCGCGCGCCGGCCGCTGAGGAGACCCGCCATGGCCCTGCTCGACCTCGAGGCGCTGCTGCAGCCCATCCCCGGCGCCCTGCCCGGCGGCCCCTGCCTGCGCGACGACCCGGTCTTCGACGAGATCCGCGACCTGCGGCGGGAGGATGACGCGCAGGCGCCGCGCGGCGTCTGGCGCAGCAAGCTGAAGCAGGCCGACTGGCCGCAGGTGATCGCCCGCGCGCAGGAGATGCTGGCGACCGGCAGCAAGGACCTCCAGCTCGCCGCCTGGCTGGCGGAGGCGCTGGCGGTGCGGCACGGCCCGCCCGGGCTGGCCGCCGGCTTCGCCCTGCTGGAAGGGCTGGTGAAGCGCTTCTGGCCCTTCCTCTGGCCCGCCCCGGGCGACGACCCGGAGGATGATGCCCGCGCCGCGGTGCTGGACTGGCTGGACGCCAGGCTGCCCGAGCGGCTGATGCTGCAGCCCATGGCGACGGCCGGGGAGCCGCCGCCGACCTGGCACGACCATGCCTCCCTGCAGCGGCGGCGCGCCGGGCCGCACCGCCTCTCGCCCGAGGAGGAGGAGCGCGCTGCGGCGCTGGCCAAGGCGGTCGCCCGCACGCCGACCGCCGCCTACCGGGAGATGCTACTGGGCGTGCTACGGGCGGAAGCGGCGGTGGACGGGGTGCTGGCCGCGCTGCGCGGCGTCGGCGCCGCCACCCTGCCCGCCTTCGCCGACCTGCGCGCCACCCTCTCCGCCCAGCGCGCCTTCCTGCATGCCGAGGTGCTGGGCCGCGGCGTGCCGGCCGAGGAAGCCGTGGCGCCGCTGCCCGCCCCGCCCGAAGCCCGGCCCTCGCCGCCCGCCCCGACGGAGCCCCGCCCCATGGACGCCCTGCCGCCCCGCCTGCCCAATGGCCTGCCCAGTGACCTGCCTCATGGCCCGATCCCGGACCGGGAAGCCGCTTACCAGCTGCTGGAGGAGGTGGCGGCCTATCTGGAACGGATCGAGCCGCACAGCCCGGTGCCGCCGCTGCTGCGCCGCGCCATCGGCTGGGGCCGCATGGCCCTGCCGGAGCTGCTGGCCGAGCTGATGCAGGAGGAAGGCGGGCCCTTCCGCCTGCTGCGCATCGCCCGGCAGGCGGACTAGCCGCATGGGCAAGCCGGCCGCCCGGCTGGGCGACATGGTCAAGCAGGATGCGCCGCATTGCCATGCGCCGATGCATCCGGCGGCGCCGGTGCCGACCGCCTGCCCGCATCCCGGCCTGCCGCTGCCCATCCTGAAGGGCGCGCCCACCGTGCTGATCGGCAACATGCCGGCGGCGACGCTGACCAGCCAGACCGCGCCCTGCCTGCTGCCGGGCTGCGTGCCGGGCGGGCCGGGGATGGTCTCGCTCGGCTCCGCCACCGTGCTGATCGGCGGGCTGCCGGCCGCCCGCGTGGGCGACATGACGCTGCATGCCAGCTGCGTCGCGCCGCTGCCGGCACCGACCGGCACCATCCAGCCGCCCGGCTGCCCCACCGTGCTGATCGGCGGCTAGGGCATGCCGCATTCGCGCCCGCCGACCGCGCCCGCCATGGCCGGCCGGACCTTCCCCGTCATCCCCGGGCGCCCCTGCGGGCGCGGTGGGCGCTAGGCCGTGCGGCTCGCCGCGCTGGAGGCCTTCGCCCCCTGCTGCCCGCGCTGTGCCGGGGCCGCACCGCCCCTGGCGCTCGAGCCTGGCTGGCAGGGCAGCGCCGGCCGGGTGGACCATGGCGTGCTGGCCTGCGCCGCCTGCGGCACCGCCTATCCGGTGGTGGGCGGCGTCCCCGTCCTGGTCGCCGATCCGGGCCGCTACCTGGGCGAGGCCGGCGCGTATCTGCTGGCGCGGGACGACCTGCCCGAGGCGGTGGAGGATGCGATCGGCCGGCACATGCCGCCCGGCGGCTGGTTCGACGCGGCGCGGCACTATGCCTCGACCTATGGGCGCGACCATTGGGGGGCGCATGACCCCGCCGATCCCGGCTGGCCGGCGCCCGGCAGCGCCCGCCGCCTGCTGGAGGCGGCGCTGCCCGCCCTGCCGGACGGCCCCGGCCTGGTGCTGGAACTGGGCTGCGCCGCCGGCGGCGTGACGCATGCCCTGGCCGACATCGCGCGCGCGCCGGTCCTCGGCCTCGACCTCTCGGCGCCCCTGGCGCGCATCGCCCAGCGGGCGCTGCAGCAGGGGCTGGCGCGCTACCCGCTGCGGCTGCAGGGCACCGAATTCGCGCTGCGGCAGGTGGCGGTGCCGCCGCCCGCCACGCTGGCCGAGACATGGATCGCCGACGCCATGGCGCCGCCCCTGCCGGCCGGCTGCGCCCGGCTGGTGGTGGCGCTGAACCTGCTGGACTGCGTCGCCGATCCGCGCGGGCTGCTGGCGGCGATCGCGCGGCTGCTGCGGCCCGGCGGCGTGGCGCTGGTCGGCACGCCCTTCGACTGGTCGCCCAACGCCACCCCGGCCGAGGCCTGGCCGGGCGCCCGCGCGCAGCGCGAGCCGACGCCGGCGCTGGCCGAGCTGCTCGACGCGGCCGGGCTGCGGCCGCTGGCCCCGGCGCGGGAGCTGGACTGGACGCTGCGGCTGCATGCCCGCGCGGCGATGACCTATCGCGCCAGCATCCTCTGCGCCGAGCGGGGCGGCTAACGCCGGATTCACCCGCGCCGCCGATGGTGTCGCCCGGGGAGCGCCACCTGGCTGCGCAAGGAGATTTCCGGCATGAGCGAGAGCACGCAGAAGAAGCTTGGGCGGGTGCGACCGCCGCGCGTGCAGATCACCTACGATGTCGAGACCGGCGGCGCGATCGAGAAGAAGGAGCTGCCCTTCCTGGTCGGCATCATGGCCGACCTGTCGGGCAAGCGCAGCGCCGATACGCCGCTGCCGAAGCTGAAGGCGCGCAAATTCGTCGAGATCGACCGCGACAACTTCAACGACGTGATGACCGGCATCGCGCCGCGCCTGGCCTTCCAGGTGCCGAACATGCTGCAGGACGACGGCAGCAAGCTGAACGTCGCGCTGACCTTCACCGAGATCGACAGCTTCGAGCCGGTGGCGGTGCTGAAGCAGGTGCCGGCGCTGGCGAAGCTGTACGGCGCCCGGCAGAAGCTGAACGACCTGCTGGCGAAGCTGGACGGCAACGACGAGCTGGACCGGATGCTGAACGACGTGATCGGCAGCACCGAGAAGCAGGCGGAGCTGCGCGGCCTGCTCGCGGCCGACAACCCGGCCCCGGCCGCCTGAGCCCCCGCCCGAAGGAGACCCACCGTGCCCAACGACACCTCCACGGCGGCCGCCCCCGCCGCCACCCTGCTGGACAGCATCCTGGATGAGGGGCGCCTCGCGCTCGAACCCTCCCAGCGCGACCATGCCCGCGACCTGGTCGCCGAATTCGTCGACCAGGTGCTGGCCGAAGGCGGCAAGGTCCAGGGCGACGTGGTCGAGAGCATCAAGCTCCGCATCGCCGAGATCGACCGGCTGATCTCCGCCCAGCTGAACGAGATCATGCACGACGCCGAGTTCCAGGCGCTGGAGGCCAGCTGGCGCGGCCTGCACCACTTGGTGTCGCGCAGCGAGACCGGGCCGACCCTGAAGCTGCGCGTCCTCAACGTCTCGAAGTCCGAGCTGGCGCAGGACCTGGAGAAGGCGGTCGAGTTCGACCAGTCCGCGCTGTTCAAGAAGGTCTATGAGGAGGAGTACGGCACCTTCGGCGGCACGCCCTACGGCCTGCTGGTCGGCGACTACGAGTTCGGCCGGCATCCGCAGGACGTGCAGCTGCTGGAGAAGATCAGCAACGTCGCCGCCGCCGCGCATGCGCCCTTCATCGCCGCCGCCAGCCCGCTGATGTTCGGCCTCGAGAGCTTCACCAAGCTGCCGGATCCGCGCGACCTGGCGAACATCTTCGAGACGACGGAGATGATCAAGTGGCGGTCCTTCCGCAACGCGGAGGACAGCCGCTATGTCGGGCTGTGCATGCCGCGCATCCTGATGCGCCTGCCCTACGGGGAGGCGACGAAGCCGGTCGACGGCCTGCGCTTCGAGGAGGAGGTGGACGGCACCGACCACGGCCGGTACCTGTGGGGCAACGCCGCCTGGGCGCTGGCCGAGCGCATCACCGCCGCCTTCGCCAAGCATGGCTGGTGCGCCGCCATCCGCGGCGTCGAGGGCGGCGGCAAGGTCGAGGGCCTGCCGACGCATGTCTTCCGCACCGATGACGGCGAGGTCGCGCACAAATGCCCGACCGAGGTCGCCATCACCGACCGGCGGGAGAAGGAGCTCTCCGACCTAGGCTTCATCCCGCTGGTGCACTGCAAGTCCACCGACTACGCCGCCTTCTTCGGCGCGCAGACGGCCAACAAGGCGAAGCTGTACGACACCGCCGAGGCGAATGCGAATGCCCGGCTTTCCGCGGTGCTGACCTACATGCTCGCGGCGTCGCGCTTCGCCCACTACCTGAAGGTGATGGTGCGGGACAAGGTCGGCAGCTTCTCCACCGCCGGCCAGCTGTCCAACTACCTCAACCGCTGGCTCGCCGAATACATCCTGCTGATGGACGAGGCGGCGCATGAGGACAAGGCGCGGCTGCCGCTGCGCGAGGGCCGCGTCGATGTCAGCGAGGTGCCGGGCCGCCCGGGCAGCTACCGCGCCACGGTCTTCCTGCGGCCGCATTTCCAGCTGGAGGAGCTGACGGCGTCCATCCGCCTGGTGGCGGAGCTGCCGGCGCCGGCCGCCTGACCCTTCCGCCCGCCTGACGCCGGCCGCCCCCGGGCGGCCGGCCCCTTCCCCTCCTCGACACCGCGAAGGCTCCCATGCCCGACATCATCCTCGAGCTCGAAGGCATCAACGGCGACCTGGCCGTCGAAGGCTATGTGAAGAACATGATCCTGTGCAACGGCTTCTCCTTCAGCTGCAACCAGCCGGTGGACTACACGCTGAACAAGCACCGCACGACCGGCACCATCAACATCAGCAACGTGTCGCTGACCCGCTTCGTCGACCTGTCCTCCGTGCAGCTGATGGCGAAGATGTTCCAGGGGCATACCTGGCCGGTGACCAAGCTGCACTTCCTGAAGGCCGGCGACGTGGACGGCCAGGCGAAGTCGGAATTCCTCACCGTCGAGATGAGCAACACCATCATCGCCGATATCGGCTATGCCGGCAGCGGCGGCGGGGAGGAGATGTCGGAATCCCTGACGCTGAACTTCACCAAGATCAAGTTCACCTACAAGACCCAGGACGAGAAGTCCTCCATCGCGGGCAACGTCACCGCGACCTGGGACCTGCTCGCCAAGAAGAATTCCTGACCGCGGGGCGGCGGCGATGCGTCGCCCGGACGTGCCGGCGCGGCAGCGGGGGCTCCGGCCGCCGCTGTTCGACCGGCTCTTCGACCTGCAGCCCGGCGCCGCCGACAGCGCCGATGCGCGGCTGCTGGCGGAAGCGGATCTGCGGCAATCCGTGGCGCGGCATCTCGGCCACCTGCTGGATGCCCGCCGCGCGGCGCGGCATGGGGCGGAGCTGACGGTGCTGGACTGGGGCGTGCCAGACATCGCCGGCCTGCCGCGCCGCGACGGCAGGGCGCAGGCCGCCTGGCTGGAGGCGGTGCGGGAGGCGCTTGCGCGGTTCGAGCCTCGGCTGCGCGACCCGCGGCTCGAGCTGCGGGAGACCACCGAGGCAGGGCGTGCGCGCCTTTGCATCCACGGCCGCCTCGCCCTCGCCGACGCGGCGGAGCCCGTGCTGGTCGAGCTGGCGCTCGACGCCCCCGCGGACCTGCTCGCGGACGCGGCGTGAGCCGCGCCGCATGAGACCGGCGCCATGAGGCAGGGCGACGCCCGCGACGAGGTTCTCGGCTACTACCAGCGGGAGCTGCACTACCTGCGGCAGGCGGGGGCGGAATTCGCCGCCGCCTTCCCCAAGGTGGCCGGCCGGCTCGAATTGGGCCCGGACGGCAGCAGCGACCCGCATGTCGAGCGGCTGATCGAGAGCGTCGCCTTCCTCACCGGCCGGATCCAACGGGCGATCGACGGCGAATTCCCCCGCCTGACCGACGCGCTGCTCGGCCTGCTGCACCCGCAGCTGGCGGCGCCGCAGCCGGCGGCGGCGATCCTGCGGCTGGACGCGCCGGCGCTGCCGCCCGGCGGGCTGGCGGTGCCGCGCGGCGCCATGCTGTCGGCCCGCACCGGCGACGACCTGCGCTGCCGCTTCCGCACCTGCGCCCCGGCGCGGCTCTGGCCCGTCCTGGCCGGCATGCCGGAATGCCGCGACACCGGCGCCTGGCCCTTCCTCGACAACGATCCGGCGGCGGCGGTGCTGCGCCTGCCGCTGACCCTGGCGGAAGGCGCCGCGGCGGAGATGGGCGGGCAGGCGCTGCGGCTCTTCCTCGGCGGCGACGCCGCCGCGGCGGCCCGGCTGCAGGAAGTGCTGCTGGCCGGCTGCGACCGCATCGCCTTCGTGCCGGCGGGTGGCGCCGCCATCCTCCGCCCCGCCGCCGTGGCGCTGCGACCCGCCGGCTTCGCCGAGGAGGAGGCGCTGCTGCCCGACGCCTGCGCGGTGCATCCGGCGCATGCGCTGCTGCGGGACTACTTCGCCTTCCCCGCGAAATTCCTCTTCGTCGACCTGCTGCTGCCGCCGCTGCCGCCCTGCCAGGCGCTCGACGTGCTGTTCCTGCTGCCGGCGCCGCCCGGCCGGCTGGCGCTCGGCGCCGACAGCCTGCTGCCCGGCTGCGTGCCGGCGGTGAACCTGTTTGAGCATGTGGCGGAACCGCTCCGCCTCTCCCACACCCAGGCCGAGCACCGGCTGGTGCCGGATGCGCGGCTGGAGCCGGTGATGGAGGTGCACAGCGTGACCCGGCTGCGCGCCTGGGACGCGGCGGCCGAGGCCTGGCGCGACATCCCGCCCTTCTTCTCGCTCCGCCATGCCGGGGCGGACCCGGCGGCCGGCTGGCTGCTGCGGCGTGCCCCGGCGGCGCGGCGGGCCATGGGCGGCAGCGATGCCTGGCTCTCGCTCAGCGATCCCGGGCTCGGTCCGGACAGCCCGGCGGAGCTCACCCTCGTCGCGCATTGCCTCTGCACCAACCGCCTGCTGGCGGACCAGGTGCCGGCCGGCGCGCGGCTCGACTTCGACGACCCGATGGGCGGCGCGCGTGCCATCTGCCTCACCCGCCCCACCCCGCCGCGGCCGGCGCCCCAGGGCGGGGAGACGGCCTGGTGGCTGGTCTCGCAGTTCGCGCTCAACCACCTCTCCCTGGCGGAGGGGCCGGGGGCGTTGGCGGCGCTGCGGGAGATCCTGCTGCTGCACGCGGCGGAAGGCGATGCGGCGGCGCGGCAGCAGGTGCTCGGCCTGCGGGAGATGACCTGCCGCCGCGTCACCCGCCGGGTCGGCACGGGGGTGCGCAGCGCGCTGGCGCAGGGCTTGGCCATCACGCTCACGGTCGATGAAAGGCTGTTCGCCGGCGGCAGCGCCCTGCTGCTGGGCGCGGTGCTGGACCGCTTCCTGGCGCTGCACGCCTCGGTCAACGGCTTCACCCAACTGACGCTCCGCAGCCAGCAGCGGGGCGGGGACTGGCATGCATGGCCACCGCGCACCGGCGCCGCCCCGCTCGGCTGAGCGAAGCGCTGGCCGCCGGCGGAGGCGACCTGCTGCAGGTGGCCGCGCTGCTGGACGGCTTCGGCCGCCGCGATGGCCGCCTGCCGATGGGGGAAGCGCCATCGCCGGCGCGCGAGGCCTTCCGCTACCAGGCGCAGGCGCATCTCCGCTTCCCGCCGGCCGAGGTCGACCGGGTGGCCTGGGACGCGGTGCCGCGGCTGCTCTCCTCCGCCTTCGGCCTGCTCGGCCATCACGGCCCGCTGCCGGACTGGATCACCGAGGAACTGGCGCAGCGCCTGCGCCGCGGCGACCGGGCGGCGCAGGAATTCCTGGGCGTCTTCGAACACCGGCTCTTCGCGCTCCGGGTCCGTGCCCAGGCGCGGCTGCGGCCGGGCCAAGCCGGGCTGGCGGCGGCGGACGGCCCGGCGGGCCGGATCGTCTTCGCCCTGCTCGGCCTCGGCCTGCCGGCGCTGCGCGGGCGCATGGACCTACCGGATGCCGCCCTGCTGCCGCATGCCGGGCTGCTGCTGGGCCGCAGCCGCTCCGCCGCCGCGCTGCAGGCGGTGCTGCGGCGGCAATTCGGCGTGCCGGTCGCGGTGCGGCCCTTCCAGGGGCGCTGGCTGCGGCTGGCCCCCGCCGACCGCACCCGCATCGGCGCCACCGGCCGGCACCGCGCGCTGGGCGGCGGCGCGCTGCTCGGCGGCCGGGCCTGGGATGCGGCCAGCCGCTTCGCCGTCGTGCTGGGGCCGCTGACGCTGCCGCAGCACCTGGCGCTGCTGCCGGGGGGCGCCGCGCATGCCGCCCTCCGCGCCCTCATTCGCTTCCACAAGACCGAGGACCTGGATGTCGTGCTCGCCTTGATGCTCCGGCAGGATGCCGTGCCGCCGCTCCGCCTCTCGACCCGGCCGGGGGACGCGGCGCGCCTCGGCTGGACCAGCATCCTGCGCGGCCGGCCGCGCGGCCCGGTCACGGTGCGGCTGGGCGGGGGGCCGGGCGCATGAAGCCCATGGCCGCCGCGCCGGACCGGCCGCCGGCGCCGCCGGCAGGGAATGCGGAGACTGCCCGCCGCCGGGCGACGCCGCCGGCATCGCGGCGCGAGCTTGCCATGCATGGGCGGTGCGGCGGGCCTCGCCAGGGACCGCGGGCATGAGCCGCGACATCCGCCAACTCGTCGGCAAGCTGGCGCCGGATGCGAAGCGGGCGCTGGAGCGCGCCGCCAATGCCTGCGCCGCCGCGACGCAGGGCGCGGTGCTGATCGAGCACCTGCTGCTGCAATTCCTCGACCCGCCGGATCCCGACTGGGCCTGCGTGCTGGCGGAATACGGGCTGGCGCCGGACGCGCTGGCGCGGCAGGTGCAGCGGGCGCTGGAAGGGGTGGCGCGGGGCGCGACGCGCACGCCGACGCTCGATTCCGTGCTGCTGGACGCGGTGGAGGAAGGCTGGGTCGTCGCCTCCCTCACGCTGCAGGCGCCGCAGGTGCGGCCGGGCGCGCTGCTGCTGGCCATCCTGCAGCGCGACACCTGCCGCTCCGCCCTGGTGGAGGCCTGCCCGCCTTTGCTCACCATCCCGCGGGAGGAGCTGGCGGCGCGGCTGCGCGGCCTGCTGGCCCCGGGTGAGGCGGCGGCGCCGGGGCCCGAGCTGGACCAGTACACCACCGACCTCACCGCCCTCGCCCGTGCCGGCCGCCTGGACCCGATCCTGGGGCGGGATGCGGAACTGGCCCAGGTGATCGACATCCTGATGCGCCGGCGGCAGAACAACCCGCTGCTGGTCGGGGAGCCGGGCGTCGGCAAGACCGCGGTGGCCGAGGCGCTGGCGCAGCGCATCGCCGCCGGGGAGGTGCCGGCGCCGCTGCGTGGGATGGCCGTCCGCAGCCTCGATCTCGGCCTGCTGCAGGCCGGTGCCGGGGTGCGGGGGGAATTCGAGCAGCGGTTGAAATCGGTGGTCGCCGCCGTCTCCCGCGCGCCGGTCATCCTCTTCGTGGACGAGGCGCATACGCTCATCGGCGCCGGCGGCCAGGCCGGCCAGGGCGATGCCGCCAACCTGCTGAAGCCAGCCCTGGCGCGCGGGGAGCTGCGCTGCATCGCCGCCACCACCTGGGCGGAATACAAGCGGCACATCGAGAAGGACCCGGCGCTGGCCCGCCGCTTCCAGCCGGTGAAGGTCGAGGAGCCGACGGAGGCGGTGGCGATCCGCATGCTGCGCGGCGTGACCGCCAGGCTCGAAGCGCATCACCGCGTCCGGGTGACGGAGGAGGCGGTGGCGGCCGCCGTCCGCCTCAGCTCCCGCTACATCAGCGGCCGGCAGCAGCCGGACAAGGCGCTGTCGGTGCTGGACACCGCCTGCGCCCGCGCCGCGGTGGCGCGGGATGCGCGGCCGCCGGCGCTGCAGGCGCTGGCCGACTGGCAGGCGGCGATCGCCGAGGAAGCTGCGCGGCTGCGGCGGGAAGCCGCGGCCGGCGTGCCGCATGCCCCGCGCCTGGCGGCCCTGGCCGAGGAGGCGGAGGGCCTGGCGCGCGAGCAGGCGACGCTGGCGGCGCGGTGGGAGCGGGAGCGCGACCTGGTGCGGGCGCTGCAGGCGCTGCTCTCGGCGCCGGAGCCGCCCGCCGCCCTCGACCTCGCCGCGCTGCGGCAGGACCTGGCGGCGGTGCAGGGCGCGGCGCCGCTGGTCCCGGCCGAGGTGGATGCGCGGCTGGTGGGCGAGGTCGTCGCGGCCTGGACCGGCATCCCGGTCGGGCGGATGCTGCAGGACGAGGTGGCGGCGGTGCTGGATGCCGCGCCGGCGCTGGCCCGCCGCGTGGTCGGCCAGGACCAGGCGCTGGACGCGATCGCCCGGCGGCTGCGCAGCTGGCGCGCCGGCCTGGCCGACCCCGGCAAGCCGGCCGGCGTTTTCCTGCTGTGCGGCCCGACCGGCGTCGGCAAGACCGAGACGGCGCAGGCGCTGGCCGACCTGCTGTTCGGCGGGGACCGCGGGCTGGTGACGATCGCCATGTCCGAGTTCCAAGAGCCGCACAGCGTCGCCCTGCTGAAGGGCGCGCCGCCCGGCTATGTCGGCCATGGCCAGGGCGGCGTGCTGACCGAGGCGGTGCGCCGCCAGCCCTATTCCGTCGTGCTGCTCGATGAGCTGGAGAAGGCGCATCCGGATGTCACCGACCTGTTCTACCAGGTCTTCGACAAGGGTCGGCTGGAGGACAGCGAGGGCGTGGAGGCGGATTTCCGCCACAGCGTCATCGTCATGACCAGCAACCTGGGCGCCGAGCGGATCGAGGCGCTGGCCGCCGCCGGGGAACGCGACGCGGAGGCGCTGGCCGAAGCGATCCGCCCCGACCTGCTGGCCCGCTTCAAGCCGGCCTTCCTGGCCCGCTGCACTGTCGTGCCCTACCTGCCGCTGGCGGCGGACACGGTGCGGCAGGTGGTCGCCCTCAAGCTCGACAAGGTGGCGGCGCGGCTGGCGGCCCAGCACCGCGCCCGCATCGCCTTCGCCCCGGCGATCGCGGAGGCCGTGCTGGCGCAATGCCTGGCCCTGCCCGGCGGCGGCGCCCGCCTGGCCGACCAGGTGATGGAGACCCTGCTGCTGCCGCAACTGGCCGAGGCGGTGCTGCTCCGGCTCGGCCGCGGCGAGGCCTTCGCCGCCCTCGCGGTCGATCTCGACCAGGCGGGCGAGGTGCGCTGCCGCTTCGAGGCCGCGCCATGAGCGCGCCGCAGGACCTGCGCCAGGGGTCGCAATACCTCTCCATCACCACCGCGGCGGGGGAAGGCGCCCTGCAGCTCTCCCGCATCCGCGGGCGGGAGGCGATGAGCGAGCCCTTCGCCTACGACCTCGAGCTCTATGCCAATGGCGCCGGGCCCTCCTGCGCCTCCCTGATCGGGACGGAGGCGTCGGTCGCCATCAAGGCCGCGGACGGGACCACGCGCCACATCCATGGCGTGCTGACCGGCTTCGGCATCAGCGGCGCCTGGCCCGATCCGGGCCGCACCTTCTTCCGCGCCCGGCTGGAACCGAAGCTCGCCTTGCTCGACCTCACCGGCGATTGCCGGATCTTCCAGTCGCTCTCGGCCGTCGACATCGCCACGCAGGTGCTCTCGGGCGGCGGCGTGACCGCGGTGAAGAAATCCCTCAGCGCCGGCTACACGGCACGGGACTACTGCGTGCAATGGCGGGAGAGCGACCTGGCCTTCATCCGCCGCCTGCTGGAGGATGAGGGGATCGGCTTCTGGTTCAGCCATGCGACAAGCGCGCATACGCTGGTGCTGGCGGACAGCGCCAATGCCTACACCGCGACGCCCGGGACCAGCACCATCCACTGGCGCCCGGATGCCGGGGCGGGGTTCGAGGATGACGCGGCCGCCGATTGCGCGCTGGAATTGCGGCTGCGCCCGGATTCCTTCGGCACCGATGCCTGGAGCTTCGAGACGCCTTCCGCCGCGCTCTACGCCAAGGCGGCCGGCAGCGGCAGCAAGCGGCTGCTGAACGACTGGGATGGCCGCTTCGCCAGCGCGGCGGCGGGGGAGAAGCTCGCCAAGCTCCGCCTCGCGGCGCATGAGGCGACGGCGAAGCTGCTGCGGCTGCGCGGCTCGCTGCGCTCGCTGGCCTGCGGCCAGAGCTTCACGCTGGCGGGCCATCCGCGGGCGGAGCTGAACGGGTCCTGGGCGGTCCTGTCGGTGACCTTGGACGCGACGCCCGACTGCTACGAGGCGGAGGTGGTGGCGCTGCCCGCCGCCACCGTCTTCCGGCCGCTGCCGGCGGTGCCGCGGCCGCGCATCGCCTCCGCCCAGACCGCCATCGTCACCGGCCCGGCGGGGGAGGAGATCCACACCGACAAATACGGCCGGGTGAAGGTGCAATTCCACTGGGACCGCGTCGGCAAGGCGGACGACACGTCCAGTTGCTGGCTGCGCGTGGTGCAGGGCTGGGCCGGCACCGGCTTCGGCGCGCATTTCACCCCGCGCGTCGGGACGGAGGTCGTCATCGGCTTCCTCGACGGCGACCCGGACCAGCCGCTGGTCATCGGCGCCGTGCACAATGCCGAACGCACGCTGCCCTATGCCATGCCGGCCAACAAGACGCGCAGCACCATCCGCACCAAGAGCTCCCCCAAGGGCGCGGCCGACGCCGCCAACGAGCTGCGCTTCGAGGACAAGACGGGTTCCGAGGAAGTCTATCTCCGCGCCCAGAAGGACCTGACGGTCGAGGTCCTGAACGACGTCACCGAGACCATCACCCATGACCGCACCACCAGCATCGACAATGACGACACGCTGACGGTGAAGCAGGCCCGCAAGGTCACGGTCTCGGAAGGCGACGAGAGCCTGACGGTGTCGAAGGGCAAGCGCAGCGTCACCGTGAAGGGTGACGAGACGCATACAAACAGCGGCGACTTCACCCATAAGGTCTCGGGCGACTACAGCCTGACGGTCGGCGGCGACATGACGCTGACGGTGACCGGCAAGCTCACCATCAAGGCGGCGTCCGTCGCGATCGAGGGCAGCAAGGGCACGGTGGCGCTGAAGGCGGCGACCAGCCTCGACCTCGACGCCAATTCCAACATCGCGCTGTCGGCCAATGCCAAGCTCAGCGGCACCGGCAAGGCGGGGGTCAGCCTGTCCTCCACCGGCCAGCTCGACATCAAGGGCGCCATGGCGAATTTCAAGGCGGATGCGATGGGGGAGGTGAGCGCCGGCGGCATCCTCACGGTGAAGGGCGCGCTGGTGAAGATCAACTGATGCCGGCGGCCTGGCTGCGCCGCCTGCCGCCGCTGCCGACGCCGGAATTGCCGGCGGCGGCGGGCGCGGCGCTGGCGCGCGCCGTGGCGCTGGCGCATGCGCCCGCCAGCGCGCG
>NZ_SMOA01000012.1 GCF_004353985.1 Paracraurococcus ruber
CCTGCTGCGGGCGCTGGGCATCGGCACCGCGGCCGCGGCGGCCGGCGCCGGCGGCGCCCTGGCCCAGCGCGCGGATGCCGTGCCGGCCCGCGATGCGCGGAAGGAGCGGGAGGCCGAGCGCGTCGCCGCGCGCTACCGCGAGACCGAGCATGTGCAGTCCTTCTATCGCACCAACGCCTACGAGCACTGACGCTCCAAGACCAAAGGGACCACGGGGATGCTGATCAAGCGCGCGGAGGCGCAGGCCGCAAGGCGGCGCCTGTCATCAACCTATGATGGATTGTCCGCCGGCGGCTTCGACCGCCGCGCCTTCCTGCGCAGCGCCGGGATCGGCGGCATGGGCCTGGCGACGCTGGGCACGCTGGCGCCCGGCCGGGCGCGGGCCAGCGGCGCCGCCACCGGCGTGCTGGACCATGCCAGGCCGGTCACCCGCGTGAAGAACATGTGCACCCATTGCTCGGTCGGGTGCAGCGTGATCGCCGAGGTGCAGGAGGGCGTGTGGGTCGGGCAGGAGCCGGCCTGGGAATCGCCCATCAACCGCGGCACGCATTGCGCCAAGGGCGCGGCGGTGCGCGAGCTGGTCCATGGCGACCGCCGGCTGAAATACCCGATGAAGCTGGTGAATGGGCAGTGGCAGCGGATCGGCTGGGACACCGCGCTCGACGAGATCGCGGCGAAGCTGGGCGAGATCCGCGGCCGCGCCGGCCCCGACAGCGTCTTCTGGCTGGGCAGCGCCAAATTCACCAACGAGGCGGCCTACCTGTACCGCAAGCTGGCGGCCTTCTGGGGCACCAACACGGTCGATCACCAGGCGCGCATCTGCCACTCCACGACGGTGGCGGGCGTCGCCAATACCTGGGGCTACGGCGCCCAGACGAATTCCTACAACGACATCCGCAATGCCAAGACCATGATCATCATGGGCGGCAACCCGGCGGAGGCGCATCCGGTCAGCCTGCAGCATGTGCTGTCCGGCAAGGAGATCCAGCGCGCCAACCTGATCGTCATCGACCCGCGCTTCACCCGCACCGCGGCGCACGCCACCGAATATGTGCGGCTGCGGCCGGGCACCGACATCCCGCTGATCTGGGGCATGCTCTGGCACATCTTCCAGAACGGGTGGGAGGACAGGGAATTCATCCGCCAGCGGGTCCACGGCATGGAGGAGATCCGCGCCGAAGTCGCCAAGTGGGTGCCTGACGAGGTGGAGCGCGTCACCGGCGTGCCCGGCGCGCAGCTTCGCCGCGTGGCGCAGATGTTCGCCACGCAGAAGCCGGCGACGCTGATCTGGTGCATGGGCGCGACGCAGAAGACCGTCGGCACCGCCAATGTCCGGGCCTATTCCATCCTGCTGCTGGCCACCGGCAATGTCGGCAGCGCCGGCACCGGCGCCAACATTTTCCGCGGCCACTGCAACGTGCAGGGCGCGACCGACATGGGCCTCGATGTCACCACGACCTCGGGCTACTACGGCCTGGACGAGAATGCCTGGCGGCACTGGGCGCGCGTCTGGGGCGTGGAGTACGAGTGGCTGCTGTCCCGCTTCGGGTCCAAGGCGCTGATGGAGATGCCCGGCATCCCCACCACGCGCTGGTTCGACGCGGTGCTGATGCCCGGCGAGGCCGAGAAGAAGGACAGCGACGGCCAGGCCTTCGTCGGCCAGCCGCACAGCCTGAAGGCCATGATGGTCTTCGGCCATGGCGGCAACACCGTCACCCGCATGCCGGAGATGGTGAAGGGCCTCGAGAAGCTGGAGTTGCTGGTCGTCGCCGACCCGCATCCCACCACCTTCTCCATGATCTCCGGCCGGCGCGACGGCACCTATCTGCTGCCGATCTGCACCAGCTTCGAGATGGACGGGTCGCGCACCGCCTCCAACCGCTCCCTCCAGTGGGGCGCCAAGGTGGTGGAGCCGATCTTCGAGAGCCGCAACGACTACGACGTCATCCACGCCCTCGCCCGTCGGCTCGGCTTCGCCGACCGGATGTTCCGCGACATCGAGGTAAAGGACGGGACGGTCGTCGCCGAGAGCGTGCTGCGGGAGATGAACCGCGGCCTCTGGAGCATCGGCTATACCGGCCAGTCGCCGGACCGCCTGAAGCTGCACATGGCCAACCAGCAGCATTTCGACCTGGTGACCCTGCGCGGCAAGCCGGGCACGCCGGTGGCAGGCGACTATTACGGCCTGCCCTGGCCCTGCTGGGGCACGCCGGAGATGAAGCATCCCGGCACGCACATCCTCTACGACACCTCCATGCACGTGAAGGAGGGCGGCGGCACCTTCCGCGCCCGCTTCGGCGTGGAGCGCAACGGCCAGACGCTGCTGGCCGAGGGCAGCTACAGCAAGGGGTCCGAGATCCAGGACGGCTACCCGGAATTCACCGTGGCCGTCCTCAAGCGGCTCGGCTGGTTCGACGACCTGACGGCGGCGGAGAAGGCGAGCCTGGAGCGGCATTTCGGCGCCAATATCGACCGCGCCGCCTGGCACACCGACCTGTCGGGCGGGATCATCCGCGTCGCCATGGAGCATGGCTGCGTGCCCTACGGCAATGCCAAGGCGCGGGCGGTGGCCTGGAACCTGCCGGACCCCGTGCCGGTGCATCGGGAGCCGATCTACACCGCCCGGCCCGACCTGATGGCCAAGTACCCCACCCTGCCGGACCGCCGCGGCTTCCGCATGCCGCATCTCGGCCAGTCCGTGCAGGCGCGCAGCGCGACGGTGGCGAAGGACTTCCCCATCATCCTGACCAGCGGCCGCCTGGTGGAATACGAGGGCGGCGGGGAGGAAACGCGGTCGAACAAGTGGCTGGCCGAGCTGCAGCAGGACATGTTCGTCGAGATCAACCCGGCGGATGCGGCCGAGCGCGGCATCCGGGATGGCGGCTGGGTCTGGGTGAGCGGGCCGGAAAGCCAGGCCCGCACCCGGGTGAAGGCGCTGGTGACGGAGCGCGTGGCGAAGGGCGTCGCCTTCATGCCCTTCCATTTCGGCGGCTGGATGCAGGGTGAGGATCGCCGCCGGCACTACCCCGCCGGCACCGACCCGATCGTGCTGGGCGAGAGCGTGAACACCGTGACCACCTATGGCTATGACCCCGTGACCTTCATGCAGGAGACCAAGGTCACCCTCTGCCAGATCCGGAGCGCCTGATCATGCCCCGCATGAAATTTCTCTGCGATTCTGATCGCTGCATCGAGTGCAACGCCTGCGTCACCGCCTGCAAGAACGAGCACGAGGTGCCCTGGGGCATCAACCGCCGGCGCGTCGTCACGCTGAACGACGGCAGGCCGGGGGAGCGCAGCATCTCCATGGCCTGCATGCACTGCACGGATGCGCCCTGCGCCGCGGTCTGCCCGGTGAGCTGCTTCTACACCACGGCCGATGCCATCGTGCTGCACGACAAGGACCTGTGCATCGGCTGCGGCTACTGCTTCTACGCCTGCCCCTTCGGCGCGCCGCAGTACCCGAAGGTCGGCAATTTCGGCGGCCGCGGGAAGATGGACAAGTGCACCTACTGCGCCGGCGGCCCGCAGCAGGACAATACCGGCGTCGAGTACATCCAGTACGGCAGCAACCGGATCGCCGAAGGCAAGCTGCCGCTCTGCGCCGAGATGTGCTCGACCAAGGCGCTGCTCGCCGGCGACGGCGACATCATCGCCAGCATCTACAAGGAACGGGTGCAGCGCCGCGGCTACGGCTCCGGCGCCTGGGGCTGGCGCACCGCCTACAAGGCGGATGTCACGGCATGATGCGCGCCCTGTTCGCGGCGCTGCTCGCGCTGCCGCTGCTGGCGGGCGGCGCCCTGGCGCAGCCCGCGCCCTCCGTACGCGGCGCGATCAGCGCGGAGGAGATGGAGCTGCAGCGCATGCTGCAGGGCGGTCGCATCGAAGGCCGCGTTTCCATCCCCGACCGCCAATCGGCCAGCCTGGTGCAGCCGGCCGGGAAGGAATGGCGGGATTTCCACAACCGGACGCTGGCCTGGGTGGGCGGCGTCGCCGTGCTCGGCATCCTCGCCGCGCTGGCCGGCTTCCTCGGCCTCAAGGGCCGCATCCGGATCGCCGGCGGCGCGTCCGGCCGGACGATCACGCGTTTCTCCCTGCTCGAGCGCGCGAACCACTGGATGGTGGCGTCGAGCTTCATCGTGCTGGGGCTGACCGGCCTCAACCTCACCTTCGGGCGGCACCTGCTGCTGCCGCTGTTGGGACCGGAAACCTTCACCGCCATCAGCATCGCCGGCAAATACGCCCACAACTACCTCGCCTTCCCCTTCACCCTCGGCATCGTCGTCATGCTGGTGCTGTGGGTGCGGGACAACATCCCGAATGCGCGGGACATCGACTGGCTGAGAAAGGGCGGCGGCTTCCTCGGCCTCGGCCATCCGGAAGCGGCGCGGTTCAATGCCGGGCAGAAGGTGGTGTTCTGGATCACCGTGCTGGGCGGCGGCGCCGTCGCCGTCTCCGGCTACGTGCTGATCTTCCCCTTCGCCGTCACCGACATCGCCGGGATGCAGCTGGCGCATATGGTGCACGGTATCATTGCGGTGCTGATGATCGCGGCCATGCTGGCGCATATCTATATCGGCTCCATCGGGATGGAAGGCGCCTTCGACGCCATGGGCTCCGGCCAGGTCGACTACAACTGGGCGAAGGAGCATCACGGCCTCTGGGTGCAGGACGTGGCGAAGGGCCACCGCGCCCCGCCGCCCGGGGATGCCCGCGCCTACGGCGCCGACTGATCCTGCCCGGGGGCCTTGGGTGCGGCGTGGCGGCGCGGGCGGCCACCGGCGTCCTTGAAGGCCCGGGGCAGGCCGAAGGCGGGATCGATCCGCCCTGCCGAGGCGGCGGTGGTGCCGCCCCGGCGCCACCTGCCCTATATCCCCTGCCATGAAGCTCATCGGCCTCGCGGGCTGGAGCGGGGCCGGCAAGACCACCCTGCTCACCCGCCTCCTCCCCTGCCTGGCGCGCCGCGGCATCGGCGTCTCCACCCTGAAGCACGCGCATCACCGCTTCGACGTGGACCAGCCGGGCAAGGATTCCTGGAAGCACCGGGAAGCCGGGGCGCAGCAGGTCCTCGTCGCCTCCGGCCAGCGCTGGGCGCTGATGACGGAACTCCGGGGGGCGCCGGAGCCGGACCTGCGCTTCCTGCTCGGGCGGATGTCGCCGGTGGACCTGGTGATCATCGAAGGCTTCAAGCGCGACACCCACCCGAAGATCGAGGTCCACCGCGCCGAGAACGGCAAGCCCTGGCTGCACCCGGAGGATCCGCAGATCATGGCCGTGGCCAGCGATGTCCGCCCGCAGGTCGACCTGCCATGGGCCAGGCTGGACGAGGCGGAGGCGGTGGCCGACCTCGTGCTGCGCTTCGCCGCCGATGCCGCGGCCTGGCGGGGCTAGCGCGGCATGGCCCAGCTTTCCGACGACTGCTTCGCCTTCGGCGGCCCGCTGCTCTCGGTGGAGGCCGCGGAGGCGCTGATCGCCGCGCGGGTCCCGGCGCCGGCGGGGGAGGACATGGTGGCGCTGGGCGCGGCGCTCGGGCGCGTCCTGGCGCGCGACCTGCCGGCGCCGCTGCCGCTGCCGCCCTTCTTCAACAGCGCGGTGGATGGCTATGCCTTCCGCCATGCCGACCTGATGGGGGAGGGGCCCACGCGACTCGTCCTGGCCGGCCGCGTCGCCGCCGGCCAGCCGGCCGCGCCCCTCGCCCCCGGCACGGCCGCCCGCATCTTCACCGGCGCCCCCATGCCGCCCGGCGCCGACACGGTGCTGATGCAGGAGGATGCGGCGCTGGCCGAGGGCGCCGTGCTGGTCCCGCCTGGCCTGAAGCCCGGCGCCAATGCTCGCCCGGCGGGGGAGGATGTGGCGCGGGGCGCCCTCGCCCTGCCCGCCGGCCGCCGCTTGCGGGCGCCGGAGATCGGCCTGGCCGCCGCACTCGGCTGCGCCAGCCTGCCGGTGCGGCCGCGCGTGCGGGTGGGCGTCTTCTCGACCGGGGATGAGCTCGCTTCCCCCGGCGCGGCGCTGGGGGCGGCGCAGACCTATGACAGCAACCGCTTCACCCTGCTGGCCCTGCTGGCGCGGCTGCCGGTGGAGCCGGTGGATCTCGGCATCCTGCCCGACCGGGCGGAGGCCTGCGCGGCGGCGCTGGCGTCGGCGGCCGGGGCGCATGACCTGCTGCTGACCTCGGGCGGCGTCAGCACGGGGGAGGAAGACCATGTCCGTGCCGCCATCGAGGCGGGCGGGCGGCTGGTCTTCTGGCGGCTGGCGGTGAAGCCCGGGCGGCCGGCGGCGCTGGGTGTCCTGCGGGGGGCCGGCGGGGCCAGCATCGGCGGCACGCCGGTGCTGGGGCTGCCGGGCAACCCGGTGGCGGCGGTGGTCACCTTCCTGCACCTGGCGCGGCCGCTGGTGCTGCGCCTGGCCGGCGCCCTGCCGGAGCCGCTGCTGCGCGTTCCCGCCGAATCCGGCTTCCGCTACCGCAAGAAGTCCGGGCGGCGGGAATACGTCCGGGTGCGGCTAGCGCCCGGCGCGACGCTGCCGGTGGCGGAGAAGTTCGAGCGCGAGGGGGCGGGGCTGCTGACCTCGCTGACGGAATGCGACGCCTTCGCGGAATTGCCGGAAGACGTGGTCACGGTGGCGCCGGGCGACCCGGTGCGGGTGCTGCCCTTCGCCGCGCTGTTCTGAGGGAGGCTCAGCCCGGCCTGGCGCAAGGCGCGAAGTCGCGCGCCAGCACCGTGTAGATCTCGCGCTTGAAGGCCACGGCCAGGCTCGGCAGCTCCTCCAGCCTGGCCCAGCGCCAGGCGTCGAATTCCGGGTGCGGGTCGAGGTCGAGGCGGATATCGCCGTCCTCCCCCAGGAAGCGCAGGGCGAACCAGCGCTGCTTCTGGCCGCGGTACTTCCCGCCCAGGGCCTTGCCCAGCAGCGACGGCGGCAGGTCGTAGTGCAGCCAGTCCGGATGCTCGGCGATGACCTCGGCCCGGGCGGTGCCGATTTCCTCCTCCAGCTCGCGGAAGATGGCGACGCGCGGATCCTCGCCGGCGTCGATGCCGCCCTGCGGCAGCTGCCAGCCGCCCGGGGCGCCTTCGGCATTCGGCAGGTCGGCGCGGCGGGCGACCAGCACTCGGCCTTCCCGGTTGAACAGGGCGGCGCCGACGCAAAGGCGATAGGGCAGGTCCATGGCAGGGCTCCGAGGCGATGCGCCGATTTACCCGCGGACGGGACGCCGGGCGATGCCGTCCTGTACGGGGTGCCAGACCTGGCCGAGCGGCCGGGTCATGCCCGGGAGCCTCGGTCATGACCCGCAGCGCCGAGCCATGGCGGCGCACAGGCGGCCTGGCGCCCGCGCACCGTCATGGCGCGCAGGGTTGCCGGGTTCCCTCGCGGCAAAGCCGTGATGGGACCCAGTGTGGCGGCTGCGCGCCAGGGCGCATCATCGTGCCGGCCCGCACCTGGGCCGACCGGCATAAGGCATTCGCCGACGCCATCTTGTTCGGTATTTGCATTGCATTACATGATTGAAATTCCTGGCCGGCGAGGAGGATAAGCTTGCGGCCAGAGCAAGCGCGCGCGACCGCATGAACCGCCTGGGGGCGGGATGCCGGTCCGGCGACGAGGACGCGCAGCGGAGTGGACGCGGAACGCATGGCGTCTTCCGCCGCGGCCAGACGATGATCCGAGGGAGGCAAGAATGACCCGAGTGCTGATCCGCAACGCGCAGGTCTTCGACGCGACCGGCCGCGCACCCTATCCGGCCGATGTCCTGGTGGAGGGAAACCGCATCAAGGCAGTGGCGACCGACCTGGGCGTGCTGGAGGCGCCGGAGGTGATCGACGGCGCCGGCATGACGCTGATGCCCGGCATGGTGGAAGGCCATTCCCACCCGACCTTCACCGGCGTGTCGGAGCCGGCGCAACTCGGCGAGATCCCGCCCGAGGAGCACCTGATCCTCACCATCAAGAACACGCGGCTGATGCTGGACCACGGCTTCACCGCGCTGTTCGAAGCGGCATCGGCCAAGCTTCGCCTCGGCGTCGTCACCCGCAACGCCATCAATGCCGGCGACTTCATCGGCCCGCGCATGCGCGCCGCCAGCCCCGAGATCACCACCACCGCCGGCCTGGGCGATGAGCGGCGGGTGCATATCTACCGCGAGAGCTTCGCGCTGATCGCCGACGGGCCGGAGGAGATGCGCAAGGTTGCCCGGCTGTGCATGCGCGAAGGCGTGGACAACCTGAAGATCAACGTCTCCGGCGACGATTTCGTCACGAACGCCCGCGCCGCCTGCACGCCGATGATGCGCGACGAGATCCGCACGGCGGTCGAGGTCGCGCATGAATTCGGCCGGATGGTGGTGGCGCACAGCCGCAGCGCCGAAAGCGTGAAGCGCTGCGTCGAGGCGGGGGTGGACTGCATCTACCACTGCGATCAGTCGGACGAGGAGGCGCTGGACCTGCTGGAGCGCAACAAGAACAGGCACTTCGTCGCGCCGGCCTTCGGTATCCTCTACAACCTCGTGCATGAGACGGAGAAGACCGGCGTGCCGCGGTCCTTCATCGAGGAACGCGGCTTTCGCAAGGCCTTCGACGTGTCCTGCGAGACCTACCATCAGATGCGCAAGCGCGGCATCCGCGTGGCGATCGGCGGCGACTACGGCTTCGCCTTCACCCCGCAGGGCCAGAATGCGCGGGACATCCACCATTTCGTCCGCTTCTTCGGCTATTCGCCGATCGAGGCGCTGCAATGCGCCACCACGGTCGGTGCCGACCTGATGGGGATGAAGCACGAGCTGGGGCTGGTGAAGGAAGGCTACCTGGCTGACCTGCTGCTGGTGCGCGGCGACCCGACGCAGGACGTGACCCTGCTGCAGCATCCGGACAACCTGGCCATGGTCATGACCGATGGCCGGCTGTGGAAGGATCCGCGCCGCGAGATCCGGCGCGAGAAGCTGCCGCTGGCGGCGGAATAGGTGTCAGTGCCCTGGGGGGCGCCCCCCGGGGCATGCGGACTTCGGTCGGGCGGCACGCCCGGCCACCCATGGCCGGGCATCGTCACCTGCCCGCCTGGGCCCGGCCGGCGAGGATGGCGCCCTACCGCGCGAAACGCGCGTTCAGCGTATCGAAGGCCTTCTGGAACACATCGTTGTGGACCAGGGGCATCAGCGCCGCATCGTCATGCGGTGCCGCATGCCAGTCGGCGGTCCAGACCGCGAAGGTGCGGTTACCGTCGACAATGGGATGGAGCGTCGGCCCGGCCGAATAGCGGGTCCAGGGCATGGGCGACATCGTGATCCGGTAGCGGAAGCTCATCGTCCGGTCGCAGAGCTGCGTGAGCTGCTCGTGCAGCCGCCCATCGCCGACATAGAAGTCGCGGGTCGCCCCCACCTCGTCGCTGCGTCGGCCATCCAGCATATGCATGCGCGTGATGTCCGGGTGCCAGCCGCCCATGCCGGCGAAGTCCCGCATCACCGCCCAGACCGCGGCCGGCGGCGCGGCGATGACGTCCGAGCAGAAGACCTTGGCCGGCGGGCCTTCCGGCCACAGCTCCCGCGGGGCCGCCATCACCGGGCCTGCCAGCCGCGTCGCCAGCGCGTCGAAGCCGGCCTTGAAGACGCCGTCGCGGAACAGCGGCGTCAGCTCCGCCTCCTGCCCCGGGTCGCAGTCATAGGTCGCCCACCATTCGGCGAAGGTCCGGTGGCCCTTCGTCACGGGCGTCAGCCGCAGCGTCGCCAGGTAGTTGCGCGCCGGGATCGGGCTGGTCTGGAAGTCGTAGGTGACGCTCATCGCCTGCTCGTCCAGCGCGAGCAGCTTCTCGCGGATATGCGCGCCGTCCTGCAGGTGGAAGCTGCGGACACAGCCGACGCTGTCCGGCGCGCGGCCTTCCTCGATCAGGCTGTCGCGGATGGCGGGATGCCAGGCGGGCAGCGCATTGAAGTCGCGGATCAGCGCCCAGACCAGGCCGGCCGGTGCGTCCAGGACGGTGCTGTAATAGGCCTTGTGCTGGCTCATCGTTCTCTCTCCCCTCAGAAGGCCAGCGCCTTGAAGCGGCGCGTCTGCTCCGTCAGCGCGATCTCGGTCGGCAACCGCTCCATGGACGAGGCGCCGTAGAAGCCGTGGCAGAGCCTGGCATGCTGGAGGACATAGGCCGCATCCTCCGGCATCGCGATCGGGCCGCCATGGCACAGCACGATGACGTCGCGCCGCACGCGCAGCGCCGCCTCCGCCCAGGCATCCATGTCGCGCACGCAGTCCGGCAGGGTGCGGGCGGTCTCGGCGCCGATGGCGCCGCCGGTGGTCAGGCCCATATGGCAGACGATGACGTCGGCCCCTGCCTCGGTCATTGCCACCGCCTCCGCCGCGCTGAAGACATAGGGCGTGGTCAGCATGTCCTTGGCGCGGGCGGCGCGGACCAGGTCCACTTCCAGCCCGTAGCCCATCCCCGTCTCCTCGAGATTGGCGCGGAAGACGCCGTCGATCAGCCCGACGGTCGGGAAATTCTGGATGCCGGAGAAGCCGAGCGCCTTCAACTCGTCCAGCAGCAGGTCCGGGATCATGAAGGGATCGGTGCCGTTTACGCCGGCCAGCACCGGCGTGCGCTTCACCACCGGCAGCACTTCCCGCGCCATCTCCTTCACGATCTCGTTCGCATTGCCATAGGCCAGCAGGCCGGCGAGCGAGCCGCGTCCGGCCATGCGGTAGCGGCCGGAATTGTAGATGACGATCAGGTCGATGCCGCCGGCCTCCTCGCATTTGGCGGAAAGCCCGGTGCCGGCGCCGCCGCCGATGATGGGCTGGCGGCGGTCGATCATGTCGCGGAAGCGGGCCAGGATGTCCTGGCGGGCGAAGCGGGGCATGGCAGGCCTTTCAGGCGGTGATGGCGCGGTACTGCTCGACCAGCGCCGCGGCGAAGGCGGGATCGTTCACGGCATGCGGCAGCTCGATCAGCTGGCGGTCCGGCGTGCGCACCAGGGTCGCGCGGATCGCCTCGAACAGCGCCGCATCGGCCTCCGGGTCGTGGAAGGGCGCGCCGGGCACGTCGATCGCGGAGACGCCGCCGAGCGGCAGCAGGAACCGGACCTTCCCCTCGCAGCGGTTCAGCCGCGTGGCGATCCATTCGCCGATCGCCTTGTTCTCGGCCGGCGTGGTGCGCATCAGCGTCACCTGCGGGTTGTGCACATACAGCTTGCGGCCGGCATACTTCGCCGGCACCGTTTCCTTCGCGCCGAAATTCACCATGTCGCAGGCGCCGACGCTGCCGACATAGGGCAGGCGGGTGCGGGCGATGGCGCCGAAACGGTCCTCGGTGCAGGGGAAGACGCCGCCCATCAGGAAGTCCGGCACCTCGGTCGTCGTCACGTCGATGATGCCGCGCAGCAGGCCGCTATCGGCCAGCTTCTCCAGGCTCTGCCCGCCTGTGCCGGTGGCGTGGAAGACCAGCACCTCGTTCTCCGCCTCCAGCGCCTCCCGCGCCATGGTGACGCAGGCGGTGGTGACGCCGAACATGGTCATGCCGATGGCCGGCCGGTCGCCACTGCCCGTCGGAACCGCCCAGCGCGCCATGCCGGCCGCGGCATGCGCGGCATTGCCCAGCACGCGGCGGGAGATGCCGTTGATGCCGGCGACATCCGTCACCGAATACATCATGCCGATGTCGGTCGGCCCGACATAGGGCGCGGTGTTGCCGGACGCCACGGTGGAGACCATCAGCTTCGGCACGCCGATCGGCAGGCTGCGCATCGCCTGGGTGACCAGTGCGGTGTTGCCCGACCCGCCGAGGCCGAGCACCGCGCCGATGTCGCGCCGCGTCGCCAGGAAGGCGGCCAGCGCCTCGGCCATCGCCGCTACCGCCGCGCCGCGATCCCCCTGGCCCAGCACGGCATCGGGCCCGCGTGGATGGTGGGCCGCCACCTCGGCCGCCGTCACATCCGGCGCCCGGCCGGCGGCGCGCGTGCCGACATCCACCAGCAACGCCGGCACGCCGGCGGCGCGGATCAGCCCCGCGGCATAGGCCAGCTCGGCTTCCTTGGTGTCGCAGGTGCCGATGACGTAGACGGTTCCCATGATCCCCTCCCTCAATGCTGCGCGCCCGTGCTCACGCCCAGGAAGCGGCGCTGCGCCGCCTCATCCGCCAGCAGGGCGCGGGACGGCATGGTGGCGGCGATGCGGCCATTCACCATGACCGCGACGGTCCCGCAGACATCGGTGGCGACGCCTAGGTTCTGCTCCACCAGCAGCAGCCCGATCCCCTCGCCCGGCAGGGCGCGCAGCACCTCCACCAGGTGGTCCACGATGACTGGGGCGAGGCCCTCGCTCGGCTCGTCCATGATGACCAGGCGCGGGTTGGTCAGCAGGGCGCGGCCGATCGCCAGCATCTGCTGCTCCCCGCCCGAAAGCTGCGTGCCGCCATTGCGGCGACGTTCCGCCAGGCGGGGGAAGGTCTCGTAGACCCGCTCGATGGTCCAGCGCGCGCCGCGGCCGCGCGAGACCAGGCGAAGGTGTTCGTCCACCGTCAGCGAGGGGAAAACGCGCCTTCCCTGCGGCACCAGCGCGATGCCGGCGCGCGCCACGCGATTGGCCGGCCGGCCCAGCATCTCCTCCCCGCCCAGGCGGACGCTGCCGCCGCTGGCCGGCAGCATGCCCATCACCGCCTGGCAGAGCGTGGTCTTGCCCATGCCGTTGCGGCCGATGACGGCGACCGGCTCCGCACCCAGCGACAGGCTGACGCCTTGCAGCACATGCGCCTGGCCGTAATGCACGTCGAGCCCGGTGATCTCCAGCATCAGTGGGACCTCCCGTGGCCCAGGTAGATCGCCTGCACCATCGGGTCGCTCTCGATCCGGTCGGGCGGGCCTTCCACCACCACCTGCCCGTCCTTCATCACCGTCACCAGGTCGGCGATGGGCAGGGCGATGTCCATGTCGTGCTCGATGACGATCAGCGTCAGGTCGCGCGGCAGGCTGCGCAGCAGCGCGACCAGTTCCGGCCGCTCCACCGGGGACAGGCCGGCCGCCGGCTCGTCCAGCATCAGCAGCCGCGGCTCGCAGGCCAGCGCCATCCCGACCTCGAGCTGGCGGCGCTGGCCATGCGACAGCGCCGCCACCGGCGTATCCAGCAGCGCGGCGATCCGCACCCGTTCCGCCAGAAGCTGCGCCGCGGCACGGTCGGCGGTGGGGGGCAGGCGCCAGGAAAAGCGGCCGGGCCGCGCGCCGCGCAGCGCGACCAGAAGGTTGTCCCGCACGCTCAGCCCGTTGAACAGCAGGGAGGTCTGGTAGGTCCGGCCGACGCCGCGCCGCGCCCGGTGGTGCGGGCGCAGCGCGGTGATGTCCTCGCCGAACAGCAGCACGCGCCCGGCGGTCGGGGGGAAGTCGCCGCAGATGAGGTTGAACAGCGTGGTCTTGCCCGCGCCGTTCGGACCCAGCACCGCCCGCCGCTCCCCGCGCGCCACGGCCAGCGACACGTCGCTGACCGCGGCCAGCGCGCCGAAGCGGCGGCCGACGCCCTGCAGCAGCAGGGCCGGCGTCTCCTCCCCCCCGGGCCGCATCAGGCGACGCAGCCGGTATTGTCGCGGCTGGGCGCGCCAAGCTGCAGGAACTGTGCTTCCGGCACGCCCAGCGTCTGGTTCACCGCATTGGTGCGGCCGAAGGTCACCGTCGCCGCCTGGCCGCCGCGCTCCTCGATCCGGTTCAGGAAGATGTCGCTGATGGCCTGGCGGTTGTGGTCCAGCTTCACCTGCGCGCCCATGGCGTTCTTGAATTCCAGCCGCACCAGCGCCTGCTGGAAGGCCTGCTGGTTGCCCGAGAGGTCGCCGCGGACCTGTTCCAGCGCCAGCAGCGCCGCCTGCTGCGCGGTGTAGAAGTTGAAGCCGTGGATGGACGGGCTGCGGAAGCCGCCCTCGTTCGACCAGCGGCGGCGGTAGCGCTCGACGAACTCGTTCCAGGTGGGGTCGTCATGCACGTCGGCGATAGGGCCGCCGCTGACCATGCCCAGCATCAGCCGCCGATGCGGGCCGCGGGCCGAGAGCATGGACTGGTCCGCCATGATCGACCCGCCGATCAGCGGCAGGCTGCCGCCGGCCTGGGCATATTGCGTCATGAAGGCCAGCCCGTCGGTGCCGCCATGGATCACCACCAGCGCGCCGGCAGTCCGCGGGATGCGGGCGATGATGGAGGAATAGTCGGTGGTGCCGAGCGGCGACCACAGATAGGTGGCGCGGCCGCCAGCGCGGCAGAACTCCATCGAGAAACCGAAGACCTGCGCATAGGGGAACGCGTAGTCGCCGGCGACGATCGCCACTTCCTGCACGTTGAGCGTCCGGCGGACATAGTTGCCGAGGCCCGCCATCCACTGCACGCCGTCCGTGTTGAAGCGGAAGAAGTTGGGCGACGGGTTGCGCAGCGTGGTGTCCGACGCGCCGGAGGACCCGTTGATGATCGTCTTGCCAGTCAGCGTGCGGGAATAGTCGCGCAGCGCGATGCCCTCGGCGCCCGACAGCGGGCCGAGGATGAAGTCGACATTGTCCTGCTCGATCAGCTTGCGCGCCCGGGCCAGCGCGACGTCGGCCTGGGCGTTGCTGCTTTCGCGCACCACCTCGATCCGCCGGCCGCCGGCCTGGTTGTTGTGCTGTTCCAGCAGCATCTGCATGCAGCGGAAGCCGTCCTGCCCGCCGGTGGCGAAGGGGCCTTCCAGCGTCGCCAGCCAGCCGATGCGGATCGGCGCGTTCTGGGCGATGGCGGGCGCCGCCAGGCCGGTGGCGGTCGCTGCGGCGGCGGCGCCGGCCCCCAGCAGCAGGCGACGGCGGTCGATGCGTGGCTCCATGATCTTGCCTCCCTTGTCGTTCAGGCGCCGTTGCCGGATGCGGGCGGCCCGGCGCTGGCCGCCCGCGAAGTCGCGATGCCGTCCGCGCGGCCCTGCGGCCGCGGCGCCAGCGCGTCGCGCAGGCGTCGCGCCATGCCCAGCACCCCGTCCGGGGAGGCGAGCACGATCGCCAGGAAGACCACGCCGACCAGGGTGTTGAAGCGGTCGCGGTCGTAGAGATCGGCCGCGAAGGTATCGAACAGCGTGAAGATCACCGCGCCGATGAAGGCGCCGACCGGGTGCCCAAGGCCGCCGATCACGCTCATGACCAGGATGTTCACCGTGGCGCCGAGCCCGATGGTGCCGGGGGAGATGCCGATATTGTAGAAGGTGACCAGGATGCCGCCGGCACCGGCGATGAAGCCGGCGACGCCGAAGGCGGCGATGCGGTGCAGCGGCGCGTCGTAGCCCAACGCGCTCACCCGGCGCGGATTGTCGCGCAGCGCCTGCAGCGCCAGGCCGAAGGGCGTGCGGACCAGGTAGAGCACCAGCGCATAGAGCAGCGCCGCGGTCGCCAGCGCCGTGTAGTAGAAGACGAAGGTGTCGCGGAAGGGCAGGCCCAGGATCTCGGGCCCGACCACGTTGCGGATCCCCTCATAACCGTTGAACCAGGCGATGTTGGCCTGGACGAAGAGGTGGACGCCGACGCCGAGCGACAGCGTGATCATCAGCAGGTAGATGCCCTGGGTGCGGACGGAGATCAGGCCGACCAGCAGCCCCATGGCGGTGGCGGCCAGCAGGCCGGTCGGGATCGCCAGCGCATAGGGCACGCCGCCGAGGATGGAGGGCACCGCCCCCGGCACCAGGATCGCCACGGCATAGCCCGCCGTCCCGGCGATCATCATCTGCGCCAGGCTGACGAAGCCGCCATAGGTCGCCAGGAAGGTCAGCGACATCGCCACGATGCCGTAGACGATGGCGCGGCCCAGGATGTTCGCGGTCCAGAAGGCCGGGATCGCCAGCGGCAGCAGCGCCAGCACGGCCAAAAGCGCGAGCGAGGCGGGAAGCGCCCAGCGGGCGGTGCCGGGCGTCATGCCGGCCGCCCCAGGATGCCTTGCGGCCGCAGCGCCAGCACGGCGGCCATGATGGCGAAGGTCAGGATGACGGAATAGGTCGGGAACAGGGCCTGCCCCACCTGCTCCGCCACGCCGACCAGGATGGCGCCGATGGCGGTGCCGGGGATGCTGCCCATGCCGCCGACGATGACGACGACCAGGGAGGTCAGCAGGAAGCGCGCATCGACGCCTTGCGCTACCGGCTGGGCGGTGGCGCCGATGACGCCGCCGAGCCCGGCGAGGCCGGCGCCGAGCGCGAAGACCGCCAGCGACACCAGCGGCACATTGACGCCGAGTGCGGTGAGCATCGCGCGGTCATCCACGCCGGCGCGGATCATCAGCCCCAGCCGGGTGCGCGCCAGGAGCAGCCAGAGCGCGAGGCCCACCATGACGGCAACGCCGATCTGGAACAGCCGGAAGGTCGGGTAGCGGCCGGCGATCGGCAATTCCGTGCTGCCGAAGATCGCATCCGGCGCGAAGAACTGGCGCGATGTGCCGCCGAACACCGCCAGCAGCTGGTCGGCGACGATGATGGAGATGCCGATGGTCACCAGGGCCTGGCGCAGTTCCTGCCCCTGCATCCAGCCGAGCAGCACCGCCTGCATCGCCACGCCGAAGACCGCGGCGGCGGCCACGCCGGCGGCGATGCCGGCATACCAGGCCCACCAGACATCCTGGTCGTAGAGCGGCTCGAACACCGCATAGCCGACATAGGCGCCGATCAGGTAGAGCGAGCCATGCGCCATGTTCACCGTGCGCATCAGCCCGAAGATGAGCGAGAAGCCGCAGGCGACGAGGAAGTAGAGCGCCGCGAGCGTCAGCCCGTTCAGCACGACCGTCAGCGCAAGGCTGCCTGTCACGACCCCCCCTTCCCGGCCTTTGCCCCGGAGGGGGTGGCCGGTCGTTGCATTAACCATTCTTCACCGAAATGGGCCGCTCGGATGCCGAATCCAGCCGATCCGAACGATGTTCGGGGTAATCTTGGGTAATGGCTGCCCATCTGCCCGACCTGGTCATCCGCGCCGGCCTGCTGCCGGGCGGCGCTGCCGCCACGCTGTTCTGTCCCGGCCTGGGCGGCCTGCCGCCGGCCCGGGCGGAGTTGCTGGCGGCTCTGCCGGTGGTGGACCTGAACGCGGCCCTGCTGGCGGCCCTGCCGCGGCGGCCCTGGCAGGCGCCGCCCGCCGGCGCCACGCTGTTCGCGGCGGATCCCTTCCTGCGGGTCGCCGACCTGCTGCCGCGGCTGCGCCAGGCCGGCATCCGCCGCGTGGCGAACTGGCCGACGGTACAGGTGCATGACGGCGGGGAGCTGGCGCGCGGGCTGCACAGCGCCGGCATCGGCCTGGAGGCCGAGTTGCGGATGCTGGCCGACCTCGCCGCCGGCGGGATCGAGCCGCTGGGCTATGCCGCCTCGGCCGAAGCCGGGCAGAGGATGCTGGCGGCGGGAATCCGGTCCCTGGTCCTGCATCCCGGCCCGGCGGTGGCGGATTGGCGGCAGCGCGCGGCGGCCGGCGCGGCGATGCTGGCGGCCGCGCAGGCCCTGGCGGCGGAAGGCGCCGTGCTGCGGCTGCACCGGCCGGCCGGCTATGGCGCGGAGCTGGATGCGGCGGCGGCCGCGGTGGCGGGCTGCGTCAGCCTCGGGTGACCCCCCCGCGGCGCGTTATCCGCTCCGCGGGGTCAGGCCAGCAGCCCCAGCCGGCGCATCCGGTTGTACAGCGTCTTGCGCGAGATCCCGAGGAAGGCTGCGGTCTCGCCGCGGCGGAAGCGGTGGCGGCGCAGCGCGTCCTGGATCCAGGCGCGTTCGTCCCGGCCCGCCTCCGCCGGGGCCGCGACGCTTGGCGCGAGCAGCGGGGCGAGGTCGGCCGCCTCGATCCGGCCGGCGCGGCAGGCGGTGGCGGCGCGTTCCAGCACGCTGCGCAATTCCCGCACATTGCCCGGCCAGGGATGCACCACCAGCGCGCGGAGCGCATCCGGTGCCAGGTCCGGCGTGCCCGGCAGCCGCCGCAGCACATGCCGGGCCAGGGCCACACAATCCTCCGGCCGTTCCCGCAGCGGCGGCACCGGGATGCGGCCGGCGAAGAGCAGCGCCCACAGATCCTCGCGGAACCGCCCCGCGGCCATCAGCCCCGCCAGATCCCGGGCGGAGGTGGCGATCAGCCGCGCGCGGGGCGGCGGCGCCTGCCGGCCGCGGCCCATCGCGCCGGCTTCCAGCCATCCGGCCAGGTCGAGCTGCGCGGGCAGCGGCAGCGCCTCCAGGTTCTCCAGCAGCACGGTGGTGCCCGGCTCGGCCAGCGCGCCGGCGCGGGCGCCGCCTTGGCCGAACAGCGTCGCGGCGGCGTCGCCGGTGCCGAGCGCGGCATCCACCAGGGTCAGGCCGCGCCGGCCGCTGGCGGCGTGCAGGGCCCGCGCCGCCGCAGTCTTGCCGGCGCCCGGCTCCCCGGTCAGCAGCAGCGGCAGGTCGGTGGCGGCCAGGCGGGCGATGCGGTCAGCGATGTCGGCCATCGCCTCGGACTGGAAGACCAGGCCGGCCAGCCGCGCCCGGCGGGCGGCGCCGCGCGCCTCGGCCTCCGCCGCATCGGCCAGCAGCGCGACGGTCTTGAAGGCGGAGGTGGATTGCGCGACCGACAGCTCGAGCGGCAGCCGGTCGAGCGTCGAGCCGCCGAGATAGCCATCCGCCCGGCTCTCCGCCCGCACCCGGTGCAGCTGGTCCGGGCTGACGATGGGCCCGCCTTCCACCAGGCAGAGCAGGCCGGGCGCCGCGGCCCGCACCTGCTGGAAGATGCGCCGGGCGCGGTCGGCCGCCTCCTCCAGCCGCAGGCTGGCCTGGGCGCCGCGGCTGCCGCCGGCATTCCAGCCGAAATTCAGGCACAGCATGTCGACGCCGGCCTCGACCAGCGCCTCCGCCTCCGCCCGCGTCTTGCCGTAGCCGAGGGTGGCGAGGCCGGCGCGGCGGGCGGCCCGGAGCAGCGCCACTTCCCGCGCGAAGCCCAGCCCGGCTTCCTCCAGCGCCTGGCGGAAGCGGCCGTCGTAATGGATGACGGTCGGGAAATTGGCGATCCCGGCATAGCCCGCCGCGCGCAGCGCCGGCAGGTCGCGCGCCATGTTCAACCGCGGGTCCTGCGCGCAGGCGCCGAACAGCACGGGGATGCCGACGCGGCCCAGGATCTCCCGCCGCGCGAAATCGTCGGTGAAGGCATTCGCGGCGCAAAGCGGCAGCATGGCGACGACCGAGGCCGCGCCCATCACCCGCAGCCGGCCGGCATTCAGCGCCAGCAGGAAGTCCGCCCCGCCGCGCTCCGCCGCCTGCGCCGTCATCCCGATGCCGATCGCGGCGCCGACCACCAGGCCGCCGCCGCGGCGCCGTGCCTCGGGCGCGAGGAAGGGCAGCCGGGGGATGGCGCCGGCGGCGGGGTCATCCGGGGCGGGAGAGGGCGTTCGGCGCCGCATGGCCTTCCATCGAGAGCGGTCCCGCCAGGGCGCCGCGGCCTGTGGTTTCGCCCGACCGGCGCCGGCACCCCGGCCCGGGCACCCTAGCACGCCGCCCGCCGTGGCGGTCGTTGACGGGCCGCCGCCGGGCGGCGAGGCTGCCCCAGGCCGGCCGATGGGCGGGACGGGGCAGCGCGGACATGGGCATGGGCCTGGTGCGGGTCGGGGTGGATGTCGGCGGCACCTTCACGGATGTCGTCCTCGCCCTGCCGGATGGGCGCATCCATGTGAACAAGACCACGACGACGCCCGCCGATCCGGGCGAGGGCGTGGTCGCCGGCATCCAGGCCGTGCTCGCCGCCGCGGCGCTCGATCCCGGCGCGGTGGCCGAGGTGGTGCACGGCACCACCGTCGCGTCCAACACCATCCTGCAGAAGGCGGGGGCGCGCACCGGGCTGCTGACGACGCGGGGCTTCCGCGACGTGCTGGAGATCGGCCGCATCCGCACGCCCGGCATGTTCGATCTCGCCTGGCGAAAGCCCGAGCCGCTGGTGCCCCGCCGCTGGCGGCTGGAGGTGGCGGAACGCATCGCCGCCGATGGCGAGGTCGTCGTCCCGCTGGAGGAGGACGCGGTGCGCGCCGCCGCGACGCGCTTCCTGGCGGAGCGGGTGGAGGCGGTCGCGATCTGCTTCCTCAACAGCTATGCCAACCCGGCGCATGAGCAACGCGCGGCGGCGCTGCTGCGGGCGGCGGCGCCCGCGCTGCTGGTCACCGCCTCCTGCGAGGTGCTGCCCGAGATCAAGGAATACGAGCGCACCAGCACCGCGGTGGTGAATGCCTATATCCTGCCGGCGATGCGCGGCTACCTGTCCCGCCTGCAGGACCGGCTGCGGATGATCGGCGTCGTGGCGCCGGTGCAGGTGATGGCGTCGAATGGCGGGATGATCGGCCTGGACGCGGCGCGCGACCGGCCGGTCTTCGCCGTGGGCTCCGGCCCCGCGGGCGGCGTCGCCGGCGCGGCGAGGCTGGGGCCGCCGCTCGGCGCGCCGGACCTCATCGTCTTCGACATGGGCGGCACCACCGCCAAGGCGGCGATCATCGAAGGCGGCCAGCCCGCCATCGTCACCGAATACGAGTTCCGCGACGGCATCAGCACCCCGTCCCGCTTCATCAAGGGCGCCGGCACCATGCTGAAGGTGCCGGCGATCGACATCGCCGAGGTCGGCTCGGGCGGCGGCTCGCTCGCCCGCATCGATGCCGGCGGCCTGCTGCTGGTGGGGCCGGAGAGCGCGGGCGGTGATCCCGGCCCGGCCTGCTACGGCCGCGGCAATGCCCGGCCGACCGTCACCGATGCCAATATGGTGCTCGGCTACCTCAACCCGGGCGCGCTCGCCGGCGGGTCCCTGCCGGTGGACCCCGAGCTGTCTCGCCGCGCGGTCGCGGAGCATGTGGCGCGGCCGCTCGGCCTGGGGGTGGAGGAGGCGGCACATGGCATCCGCCAGGTCGCCAACATCGCCATGGCGCGGGCGATCCGCGCGGTGACGGTGGAACGCGGCAAGGACCCGCGCGACATGGCGCTCATGGCCTTCGGCGGCGGCGGCCCGCTGCATGCGGTGGATGTCGCCCGCCTGCTGGGCATCCGTCGCGTGCTGGTCAGCCCGGTCTCCGGCGTCTTCTCCGCGGCCGGGATGCTGGCGGCCGAGGCGGTGCATGAATTCGTCCAGCCGCTGCTGCTGCCGCTCGCCGCCGTCTCGCCCGGCCTGGTGGGCGCCGCGACGGACCGGCTGGCCGGCCAGGGCCGGGCGGCGCTGGCGGTCGAGGGCTATGACGCGGCCGCCACGGTGCTGCGCTTCGCCGCCGACCTTCGCTATCTCGGCCAGTCCTCGCAGCTCACGATCCCACTGCCGGATGGCGCGTTCGGCGCCGAGGCGCTGCGCCGGGCCTATGAGGCGACCTATGGCGCCACCTTCGGCTATGTCGCGGCGGGCGAGGCGGTCGAGCTCGTCAATCTGCGGCTCTCCGCCATGGGCATGGCCGCCAGCCGGATCGATTTCGCCGCGCTTGCGCTGGACCCGCGCGCCCTGGCCGGCGCGGCGGGCGAGCGGCTGGTGAGCTTCGCCCGCGGCGCGCCGCCGGTGCCGACGCGGCTGCTGCCGCGCGCCGCGCTCGCGTCTGGGCCGGTCGTCGGGCCGGCCATCCTGGAAAGCTACGACACCACCATCGTCGTCCCGCCCGGCTGCACGGCGCAGGCCGCCGCCGCGGGCTGCGTCGCCATCAGGATGGAGCCTGCCGATGCCTGAGGCGCCGATGCCCCCGCAGGACCCGATCACCTTCGCCGTCGTCAAGAATGCGATGGACGCGATCGTGGACGAGGTCGCCTATACCGTCCTTCGCACCGCGCGGTCCGAGATCGTCAAGGACGTGATGGACTACTCGGCCGCCATCTGCGACGCGAAAGGCGAGATGGTGGCGCAGGCCAAGACCATCGCGCAGCACCTGGGCGCCATCCCGGAGGCGATGGCCGCGGTGCAGGCGCGCTGGGCCGGGCGGCTGGCCCCGGGCGACGCGGTGATCATGAACGACCCCTATTCGGGCGGCATGCACCTGCCGGACATCTTCATGATCCTGCCGGTCTTCGACGGCGATGCGGTGCTGGCCTGGGTGGTGGTCATCTGCCACCACACCGATGTCGGCGGCCGCGTGCCCGGCTCGAACGCCGCCGACAGCACGGAGATCTACCAGGAAGGCCTGCGCATCCCGCCCCTGCGGCTGTTCCAGGCCGGCCGCATGGATGAGGCGCTGGAGGCGCTGATCGGCCTGAATGTCCGGGTGCCCGACCGCGTGCTGGGCGACCTGCGGGCGCAATACGCCGCCTGCCAGGTGGGGGCGTGGGAGATCGGCCGGCTGGCGGCGCGCTACGGCGCGGCGGGGCTGCGCGGCCATTTCGCCGCACTGCTCGACTATGCCGAGCGCATGACCCGCGCCGAGATCGCCACCTGGCCGCAGGGCACCTGGCATTTCACCGACCATATCGACAGCGACGGCCTGTCCGACGACCCGGTGCCGCTGTCCGTCGCGGTGATGGTGCGGGGCGACGGGACGCTGCTGGTGGACTGGGCCGGTTCCTCGCCGCAGGTGCGGGCGGCGATCAATTCCACCCTGTCCTTCACCAAGTCCAACACCTTCCTGTCCGTCCGCTGCGCGTTGCGCGGCGACATCCCGAACAATGCCGGCGTCTTCCGCTGCGTCGAGGTGGTGGCGCCGGAGGGCAGCGTGCTCAACCCGCGTTCGCCCGCCTCCGTCGCGGCGCGGGCGCTGACCGGCTACCGCGTCATGGACACGATGTTCGGGGCGCTGGCGCAGATCGTGCCGCAGATCGTGCCGGCGGCGGGGGAGGGCGGGAACACCGTGGTCTGCCTCGGCGGCCGGCATTCGGACAACACGCCCTTCATCATCGTCGACATGATCAGCGGCTGCTGGGGCGGCAGGCCCGACCAGGACGGGATCGAGGCCATCACCAACCCGTCGCAGAACCTGTCGAACACCCCTGTGGAGGTGCTGGAGCGCCAGCACCCCGTGCGCATCGAGGAGTATGCGCTGGTGCCGGACAGCGGCGGCCCGGGCCGCTTCCGCGGCGGCCTCGGCCTTGCCCGCAGCTACCGCCTGCTGGCGGAGGAAGCGGTCCTGCAATTGCGGGCCGACCGGCTGCGCTTCCCGCCCTATGGCCTCGATGGCGGCCTGCCGGGCGGCGCCAGCGGCAATTGGCTGGACGGGCAGGCGCTCCCGGGCAAGGTGACGATGACCATGCGGCGTGGCCAGGTGCTCCGGCACCACCAGGCGGGCGGCGGCGGCCATGGCGGCCCGCTTGCCCGCGATCCGGCGGCGGTGGCGCGGGATGTCTGGAACGGCAAGGTCTCGGCCGCGGCGGCGCGGGCCCGCTACGGCGTCGCCCTGGCGGCCGATGGCCGCGTCGATGCGGCGGCGACCGCGGCGCTGCGCGCGGCGGCGGGGGGACGGGAATGAGCGACGCGATGGGCCTTCCGGCGCGGGCCGGCGCATGAGGCCGGGCCTGGATCGGCGCCGCCGCCTGCTGCTGGCCGCCGGGCTTGGCCTGTGGCCGCTCGCCGCGGCGGCGCAGGGCTTTCCGGACCGGCCGCTGCGCCTGGTCGTGCCCTTCCCGCCCGGCGGCGGCGTGGATGCGGTGGGGCGCATCCTGGCGGAGCCGCTGGGCGCCGCGCTCGGCCAGCCCGTCATCGTGGAGAACCGCGCCGGCGCCGGCGGCGCCATCGGCGTCGAGGCCGTGGCGAAGGCCACGCCGGACGGCCATACCCTGGCGATGATCAGCGCCGGCAACATGACCGCCGGTCCGGTCGTGCGGCCGACGCCCTATGACCCGCTGGCCATGGGCGTGGTCGGCATGGTCTCGCAGAGCCCGCTGTTGCTGGTGGCGCGCCCGACCCTGGCGGCGCGGGACCTGCCGGAGTTCATCGCGTTGCTGCGCAGCCGGCCGGATGCGGTGCGCTACGCCTCGGGCGGCGTCGGCACCGCGACGCAGCTGGTGGCGGAATTGCTCAACCTGCGGACCGGCGCGCGCATGGTGCATGTCCCCTATCGCGGCACCGCGCCGGCGCTGACCGACCTCATCGCCGGCAATGCGGACGTCTTCTTCAGCGACACCTCGGCCTGGCCGATGGTGCAGCAGGGCCAGCTCCGGCTGCTGGCGGTCAGCTCCGCCGCGGCCTGGGAGGTCTCGCCGGCGACGCCGCCCCTGGCCACCCAGGTCCCGGGCGTGGACGTGCTGAACTGGTACGGGATGACGGCGCCGCCCGGCACGCCGATGCCGGTCCGCGCAAGGCTGGCGGCGGAGCTGGCCCGCATCCTCGCCCGGCCCGAGGTGGCGGAGGCCTTCCGCCGCCTCGGCTTCGCGCCGGCACCGATGCCGCCCGAGCCCTTCGCCGCGCATGTCGCCGCCGAGCTCGCCACCTGGCGGCAGGTGGTGCAGGCCGCCAATATCCGCGCCGATTGAAGGTGGGAACGCCATGACCCAGCAGGCCCGCCTCGCCGTCGATATCGGCGGCACCTTCACCGACCTCGTGTTGGCGCTGCCCGGCGGCACGCTCTCGGCCAAGCTGCTGACCACGCCGCAGGCGCCGGAGCGCGCGGTGCTGGAAGGCGCCGCCGGCATCCTGGCGCGGGCCGGGATCGCGGCCGGCGACCTCGGCCTCGTCATCCACGGCACCACGCTGGCGACCAATGCGCTGATCGAGCGCAAGGGCGCCCGCACGGCGTTGGTGACCACCGACGGCTTCCGCGATTCGCTCGAGATCGCCTATGAGCACCGCTTCGAGCAGTACGACCTCTACATGGAACGGCCGGAGCCGCTGGTCGCGCGGCCCTGGCGGTTCGAGGTGCCGGAGCGCATGGCGGCCGATGGCAGCGTGCTGCTGCCGCTGGACGAAGCCGTGCTGCACCGCATCGGCGATGCGCTGCGCGGCGAGGGGATCGAGGCCCTCGCCGTCTCCTTCCTGCACAGCTACCAGAACCCGGCACATGAGCTGCGGGCGCGGGAGATCCTGCGGGACTACCTGCCGGCCGAGGTGATCGCATTGTCCGCCGAGGTCTGCCCGGAGATCCGGGAGTACGAGCGCACCTCCACCACCGTCGCCAATGCCTATGTGCTGCCGCTGATGGAGCGCTACCTTGGCCGGCTGGAGGATGGGCTGCGGGCGCTGGGCTGCACGGCGCCGCTGCTGCTGATGATGTCCTCCGGCGGCGTCACGACGGTGGAGACGGCGCGGCGCTTCCCGATCCGACTGGTGGAAAGCGGCCCGGCCGGCGGTGCCATCCTGGCGCAGCGCCTGGCGGCGGAGAACGGCATCGACCGCGCGCTGGCCTTCGACATGGGGGGCACCACCGCCAAGATCACGCTGATCGACGACTTCCGGCCGCAGCAGGCGCGGCATTTCGAGATCGCCCGCGCTGCCCGCTTCGTGAAGGGCAGCGGCATTCCGGTGCGCATCCCGGTGATCGACATGGTGGAGATCGGCGCCGGCGGCGGGTCCATCGCGCGGGTCGATGGCCTCGGCCGCATCACGGTCGGGCCGGACAGCGCCGGCTCCGTGCCCGGCCCGGCCTGCTATGGCCGCGGCGGCACGCTGCCGACGGTGACGGATGCCGACCTGGTGCTGGGCTGGATCGACCCGGCGCGCTTCGCCGGCGGGCAGATCGGCCTCGACCTCCCGGCGGCGCAGCGGGCGGTGGCGGAGACGATCGCCGCGCCGCTCGGCCTGGAGCCGGGGGCGGCGGCGCGCGGCATCACGGAGATCGTGACGGAGACCATGGCGAGCGCGGCGCGCGTCCATGCGGTGGAGAACGGCAAGGACACCGCCGGCCGCACGCTGATCGCCTTCGGCGGCGCCGCACCGCTGCATGCCGCGCGGCTGGCGCAGAAGCTGGGCATGGACCGGGTGCTGGTGCCGGTCGGCGCCGGCGTCGGTTCGGCGCATGGCTTCCTCGACGCGCCGATCGGCTATGAGGTCGTGCGCACCCGCCTGCTGCACCTGGCGGAGTTCGATGCCGCGTTGGTGAACGGATTGTACGACGCGATGCGGGCGGAGGCCGAGGCGGTGGTGCGGCTGGGCGCGCCCGGTGCGGCGCTGCGGGCGGAGCGCACGGGCTACATGCGCTACCGCGGCCAGGGGCATGAGGTGGCGGTGGCGCTGCCCGATGGCCCCTATGGCGCGGATGGCGCCGCGCGGCTGCTGGCCGCCTTCGAGGAGGCCTATCGCGCGCTCTATGGCCGCGTGATCCCGAAGCTGGAGGTCGAGGTGCTGACCTGGACGCTCTCGCTGGCCGAGGCGAAGGACCTGCCGGCGCGCATCCCCGACCCGCCGCCGCAACCCGCGCCGGCGCCGGCCGGCACGCGGCGGCTGGTGGACCCAGGCAGCGGCGAGGCGGTGGAGGCCGCGATCCATCCGCGCGCCGCCCTGCCGCGAGGCGCGCGCATCCAGGGGCCGGCCGTGATCGTCGAGGATGAGACGGCGACGCTGGTGCCGGCCGGCTTCCGGGCCGGGCCGAACGCCGCCGGCCACCTGCTGATCGAGAGGATCGCGCCATGACCGGCCCCACCCCCGCGACCCTTGACGAGATCGGGGTGCAGATCCTGTGGAACCGCCTTCTCTCGGTGGTGGAGGAGCAGGCGCAGACCCTGGTGCGCACCGCCTTCAGCACCGCGGCGCGGGAAGCCGGCGACATCTCCGCCGGCGTCTTCGACATGCGCGGGCGCATGCTGGCCCAGGCGGTCACCGGCACGCCCGGCCATGTGAATTCCATGGCTCGGTCGGTGGTGCATTTCCTCGATGCCTTCCCGCCCGACACGCTGCGGGACGGCGACGTGCTGATCACCAACGATCCCTGGAAGGGCACCGGCCATCTCTTCGACCTGACGGTGGTGACGCCCATCTTCCTGGACGGCGTGGCGGTCGCGCTCTTCGCCTCCACCACCCATGTCGTGGATATCGGCGGCCTCGGCGCCAGCGCGGAAGGGCGGCAGGTCCATCACGAAGGGCTCTACATCCCGCTCATGCACCTCGCGCGCGAGGGACGCATGAACGAGGACCTGCTAGGCATCGTCCGCGCCAATGTGCGGGAGCCGGTGCAGGTGGTGGGCGACATCTATGCGCTGGTCGCCTGCAACGAGAAGGGCGGGCAGCGCCTGCTGGAGATGCTGCGCGAATTCGGCCTGCGCGACCTGGACGCGCTGGGCGAGGCCATCGTCCAGCGCAGCCGCCGCGGCATGGCGGAGGTGATCGGCAGGCTGCCGCAGGGCACCTGGACCGCCAGCATGACGATCGACGGGTTCGAGGCGCCGGTGACGCTGGCCGCCACGCTGACCATCGCGGGCGACCGCGTGCTGGTGAACTACGCCGGCACCTCCGGCCTGTCGCGCTACGCCATCAACTGCCCGCTCTGCTACACCGAGGCCTATACCGCCTTCGGCCTGAAGGCGGCGCTGGCGCCCTGGATCCCCAACAATACCGGCACGCTGGATGCCTTCGTGGTGACGGCGCCGGAGAACAGCATCGTCAACGCGCCGCATCCGGCGGCGGTCTACGCCCGGTCCGTCATCGGCCACATGCTGCCGGATGTCGTCTATGGCTGCCTGGACCAGGCGCTGCCGGAGACCGTGCCGGCCGAGGGCACGTCGAGCCTCTGGAACCTCAGCCTGCTGGCCGGCCATGGGCTGACCGCGGCCGAGGGCTCGGCGGTGCGCAGCTTCAACGTCACCACCTTCCATTCCGGCGGCGCCGGCGCTCGGCCGCGGCAGGACGGGCTGTCGGCCACGCCCTTCCCCTCCGGCGTGCGCAACGTGCCGGTGGAGATCACCGAGGCGATCACGCCGCTGGTCATCTGGCGGAAGGAATTGCGCCAGGGTTCCGGCGGCGCCGGGCGGCAACGCGGCGGCCTCGGCCAGCGGATGGAGATCGCCAACCGCGACGGCGCCGCCTTCGGCCTGCAGGCGCGGTTCGAACGCGGGGAGTACCCGGCGCGCGGGAGGCATGGCGGCGGGCCGGGCGCGACCGGGCGGCTCTCGCTCGGCTCCGGCGCCGGGCTTAAGGTGAAGGGGCTGCAGGTGGTGCCGCCCGGCGACCGGCTGATCGTGGAGATGCCCGGCGGCGGCGGCCATGGCGACCCCTTCTCCCGCGACCCGGCGCTGGTGGCGCGGGATGTCCGCCACGGGCTGATCGCGCCCGAACAGGCTGCGGAAGCGTACGGCGTGGTGCTGGCCGCGACGGGGGAGCTGGACGCGGCGGCGACGGCTAGGCGGCGCGCGGGACGCTGACGCGGCGCATCGCTGCACGGCGCGCCGGGGGGCCTGGACGGGCGGGCCCTGGCCCGCAACCATGCGGCCGCCAACCAGGGGAGGGACGCCGGCATGGCGGCCAGCAGGGACGAGATCTTCGCCGGACTGCGCAAGATCGACACGCCGACCATCACCAACGTGGTGGCCACCTATCCGAAGAACCCGCTCTGCCTCGGGCTCTACAATCCCTGGACCGAGAACTGGTACACCGATACCTCGATCCGCTGCCTCTACCCGGAGATGGGGCCGGTCATCGGCCATGCCGTGACCTGCGTCTACGGCCTGCCGGACCCGAACTACAGCGGCCGGCTCAGCTTCATGGATGTGATCGACGCGCTCGATGCCATGCCGAAGCCGACCATCCTGGTCATCCAGCAGAAATGGCCGCCGGAGCTGATGTCCAAGGCCGGGCTGGCCGGCGAGATCATGGTCACCTCCATGATGTCGGTCGGCTGCATCGGCCTGCTGTCGAACGGGCCGTCGCGCGACGTGGATGAGATCCGCAAGCTCGGCTTCCAGCTGCTGCTGGGCGGCGTCACCGCCGGGCATGGCGAGATGGCGGTGCAGGCGGTGAACGTCCCGGTGTCGGTCGGCGGCATGGACGTGGCGCCGGGCGAGCTGATCCACATGGATGAGAACGGCGCGGTGAAATTCCCCGCCGACCGGGCGGCGCAGGTGCTGGAGAACGCCGACAAGATGCTGGCCGGCGAGGCCGAGCACCTGGCGCGGCTGCGCGCCGCGAAGACGGCGGCCGAGGTGCGGGCGGCCGGCGGGTCCTACTCGGCCAAGCCGAAGGCCTGACGCCGCCCGCGGCAGGGCTCCGCTTCGTGCCCGAAGCGCCGGGGTGCCGGGCTTCGGCTGCGACCCGCCGAGGATGCGCTGCGGCCGGCGGATGGCAGCACATCCGGCGCCGCCATGCGCGCAGCCTTCAAGCGCGCCGCCGGCCAACCGGGCAGGGTTGCCGCACGGCAACCCAGGACCGCCCGGATGCAGGACAGCCCCATCGACCCGGCCCGGCGCCGGGTCCTGACCACGCTCGGCGCCGCTTGCATCGCCGGCCGGTTCGGCGCCGCCGGCGGTGCGCGCGCCCAGGGGGCGGTGACCGCCTTCGTCACCCTCCGGCAGGTGGAGGCCGGGATGTTGCGCATCGGCTATGCCGAGGCGGGTCCGGCGGATGGCCCGGCCGTGCTCCTGCTGCATGGCTGGCCCTATGACATCCACACCTATGTCGAGGTCGCGCCGCTGTTGGCCGCCGCCGGCTTCCGGGTGATCGTGCCCTATCTGCGCGGCTATGGCACGACGCGCTTCCTGTCGGATGCGGCGCCGCGGAACGGCCAGCAATCGGCGCTGGCGCGTGACATGATCGCGCTGCTGGATGCGCTCGGCATCCGGCAGGCGGTGATCGGTGGCTGCGACTGGGGCGCGCGGACCGCCTGCATCCTGGCTGCGCTCTGGCCGGAGCGGTGCCGCGCGCTCGTCTCGGTCAGCGGCTACCTGATCGGCAGCCCGGAGGCCAACAGGGCGCCGCTACCGCCCCGGGCCGAGCTGGCCTGGTGGTACCAGTTCTACTTCGCCACCGAACGCGGCCGTGCCGGCTATGAGGCCAACCGCCGCGACTTCGCCCGGCTGATCTGGCAGACCGCATCGCCGCGCTGGCAATTCGACGACGCGACCTTCGAGCGCAGCGCGGCGGCCTTCGACAATCCCGACCATGTCGCCATCGTGATCCACAACTACCGCTGGCGGATCGGCCTCGCCGAGGGCGAGCGGGAGCTCGACCCGCTGGAGGCAAGGCTGGCGCGCTTCCCGGCGATCGGCGTGCCGACCATCACGCTGGAGGGCGATGCGAATGGCGCGCCGCATGCGGAGCCCGCCGCCTATGCCGGCCGCTTCACCGGGCGCTACGCGCACCGCACCCTCACCGGCGGGATCGGCCACAACCTGCCGCAGGAAGCGCCGCGCGCCTTCGCCGCGGCCATCATCGACGCGGCCGGTGGCTGAGGCAGGCCCGGGGGAGGACCCGATGCCGCGCCGCGGGATGCTGCCGGGGCTGCGCGCCGCCGGCGCCATGCCGGCTGGGCCGCCGTCTGTCCGCCGCGGTGCGGGCCAGGCCCGGGATGACGGCGCCGGGCGGATGCGCCGGCATCGAGGGCCGGCCCTACGCTTGCGGCGCGGCAGGCCCAAAGCCTCCGCTGGCACCAGCAGCCTGAGCGGTCCATTCACGCCGAGCGCCCGGACGGGCGGCGCGGCTTAGGCCGCACTGCCGAGCCTTGCGGCGCAACCCGCCCGGCGATCGAGGCGCCGCCGATCGGTCACGATCAACGGCCATCACGCGAGCAGACCCCGATCAGGTGGACTCACCTGATCGGGTGAGGATGCTCGTAGATTCAAATAACTGAGCCGGTTGCCGTGAGCCATGGCGAACGGAAACCGCTCAAGACTGCCGCCGCATCGATCCCCGGTCGGGGCTTGATGCCGCCATCACCAGGCGGCCGTCGCCGCGCGCGGTCCGCGCCGCCCATGGCAGGCGGCACGCAGGCCGATCCGCGATCCGCCCTACTCCAGGACGTAGCGCGCGGTCACCCGGTGGCCATCGCCGAGGGTGCCGTTGAAGACCACCCGCGCCCCGGCGGCGAGCGGCGCGGCCAGGGTGCCCACCAGCCGGTTCGGCTCGGCGGGCGTCAGCGTCACGCTGGCGGTCTGCCCGCCCGCCTGCACCGTGGCGCGGCCGGAGGCCCGCGCGCTGGGCGAGGGGCGGCCATCCTCGCCACTGAGGAACAGCGTCAGCGTGGTGCCCGCCAGCAGAAGCTCGATCGGGTGGCCGTCGGCGATGGCCACCAGGCCGCCATTCGGGCCGCGGCGGGCGGGCGTGCCCTGCGCCAGGGCAGGGCCGGCCGAGGTCGCCAGCAGGATCGCGGCGAGGCCGCGTCGGGTCGGGGTCATGGCATTCTCCTGTCTCGGTGCGGTTCAGAAGGTCTCGGCGGCGCGGCCGGCCGGCATCTCGCGCCGCGCGTCCAGCAGCCGTTCCAGCGCCGGCCGCCCGAAGCGGCGGAACAGCAGCGGGGTCAGCACGGCGTCGAGCAGCGTGGCGCTGACCAGCCCGCCGAAGATCGTCACGGCCACGGGGTGCAGGATCTCCCGCCCCGGCTCCCCGGCGCCCGAAAGCAGCGGGATCAGCGCCAGCCCGGCCGAAAGCGCGGTCATCAGCACCGGCGCCACCCGCTCCTCGCTGCCGCGCAGGATCAGCGGCCGGCCCCAGCGCTCGCCCTCGTGCAGGGCCAGGTTGAGGGTGTGGCTGACCTTCAGGATGCCGTTGCGGGCGGCGATGCCGGCCAGGGTGATGAAGCCCACCATGGAGGCGACCGAGAGCGGCAGCCCGGCGATCCACAGCGCCGCGACGCTGCCGATCAGCGCCAGCGGGATGTTGCCCATCACCACCAGCGCGAGGGCTGTCGAGCGGTAGCGCTGCCGCAGCACCACGAAGACCAGCGCCAGCGACACCAGCGAGAGCAGGCCGATGGTCCGCGCCGCTTCCTCCTGCGCGCGGAAATTCCCCTCCAGCACGGCGGCATAGCCGGTCGGCAGCGGCATCCCGGCGATGACGCGGCGGAGATCGCCGGCGATGGCCGCCATGTCGCGCTGCCCGTCGCCATTGCCGGAGACGGTGATGCGCCGCTGCCCGCCTTCCCGCAGCACCTGGTTGGGACCGTCCACCTCCTCGATGGTGGCGACCAGCCGCAGCGGCACATGGCCCTGCGGCGTGGCGACCAGCAGGGCGCCCAGCCCCTCCGTCGTGCGGTCCTGGTCGGACAGGCGCACCACCACGTCGAAGCGCCGCACCCCGTCCAGGATCTGGCTGACGACGCGGCCGTTCGACAGCCCTTCCAGCGCCGCGGTCAGCGCCGCCGGGCTCAGCCCGTACAGCGCCGCCTCGGCATAGTCCGGCACGACCCGAAGCTGGGGGATGCGCACCTGCCGTTCCACCTGCAGGTCCACGACGCCCGGGATGCCGGCCATCCGCGCCCGCAGCGCCTCCGCCAGGTGGCCGAGCGTGTCGAGGTCGGGGCCGAAGATCTTCACCGCCACCTCACCGCGGACACCCGAGAGGAGGAAGTCGAGCCGGTGCTGGATCGGCTGGCCGATATTGAGGTTCGCCGGCAGCGGGGCGAGGCGGGCGCGGATGTCGCCGAGGATCTCGGCGCGGCTGCGATCCGACCGGCGCAGCGCGACGTCGATCTCGTTCACATGCACGCCCTCGGCATGCTCGTCGAGCTCGGCGCGGCCGGTGCGGCGGCCGACCGAGGCGACTTCCGGCACGTCGAGCAGCAGCCGTTCGGCGACCGCGCCGAGGCGCGCGCTTTCGGCCAGCGAGATGCCGGGCCGGAAGGCAATGCCGACCAGCACCGTGCCCTCGTTGAACCCTGGCAGGAAGGCGCGCGGCAGCTGCGTCGCCCCCCAGGCCGCCGTGGCGAAGGCCAGGCCGATGCCGAGATAGACCCGGCGCGGGCGGTTCAGCGCGTGCAGCAGCGCCCAGCGGTTCAGCCGCTTGGCGGCGCGCAGGACGGGACCGTCATGCCGCCCCGCGGCGGGGCCGTCATGCCGCTCCGCGGCGGGGCCGTCATGCCGCTCCGCGGCGGGGCCGTCATGCCGCTCCGCGGCGGGGCCGTCATGCCGCCCCGCGGCGGGACCGTGGCGATGCGCGCGCATCGGCCGGTTGCCGAGCAGCCAGTAGGCCAGCACCGGCGTGAGCGTGACCGAGACGCCGAGGCTCGCCAGGATCGCCACGATGTAGGCGATGCCGAGCGGGGCGAAGAGCCGCCCCTCGATGCCCGGCAGGGCGAACAGCGGCAGGAAGACCAGGACGACGATGGCGGTGGCGTAGACGATGCCCGACCGCACTTCCTGGCTGGCGGCCGCCACCACCGCCAGCCGCGGGCGCGGCTCGGCCAGCGCCGCATTCTCCCGCAGCCGGCGCAGGATGTTCTCGACATCCACCACCGCGTCGTCCACCAGCTCGCCGATCGCGATCGCCAGGCCGCCGAGCGTCATGGTGTTGATGGTCAGGCCGAAGGCGTGGAAGACCACCACCGTCGCCAGCACGGAAACCGGGATGGCGACCAGCGAGATCGCGGTCGCCCGGACATTCAGCAGGAACAGGATCAGCACCACCGCGACCACCGCGGCGGCTTCCAGCAGCACCGTCTCCACGTTGCGGATGGCGGTGGCGATGAAGTCGGCCTGGCGGAACTGTACCTGCTTGGCGTCGAGGCCGCGCGGCAGCGCCGGCTGCATCCCGGCCAGCGCCTCCTCCACCGCCCGGGTCACGCCGATGGTGTCGGCGCCGGGCTGCTTCTGGACGGAGAAGATCACCGCCGGTTCGCCGCGGTAGCCGGCATCGCCGCGCCGCGGGCGGGCGGCGAATTCCACCGTCGCCACCTGGCGCAGCAGCACCGGCGTGGGATAGCCCGGGCGCTGCGCGACGGGGGTTTCGGCCAGGTCCTCCAGCCGCCGGGTCAGGCCGAGGTTGCGGATCAGGTATTCCCGCCCGCGCTGGTCGACGAAGCCGCCGCCCGTGTTGGTGCCGAAGCGGGCGACCGCGGCCTCCACCTGCGCGGCGGTGACGCCGAGGGCGAGCATGGCCGCCGGGTCGGGCGTGACCCGGTACTGCCGCACCTCGCCGCCGATCGGGATCACCTGCGCGACGCCGGGGATCGCCAGCAGCCGCGGGCGGATGGTGAAGTCCACCGTCTCCCGCACCGCCATCGGGGACAGGCCCTCGGCGCGCACCGCGACCAGCATGATCTCCCCCATGATGGAGGAGACCGGGCCCATCACCGGCACGACATTCGCCGGCAGCGCGGCGCGCAGCACGCCCAGCCGTTCCGTGACCAGCTGCCGCGCGCGGTACGGCTCGGCATCCCAGCCGAACTCCACCGTGACGACGGAAAGCGAGACGGCCGAGGCGGAGCGCACGCGCGCCACGCCCGGCATGCCGTTCATCGCCGTCTCGATCGGGAAGGTGACGAGCCGCTCGACCTCCTCCGGCGCCAGGCCTTCCGCTTCCGTCAGCAGGGTCACGGTCGGGCGGTTGAGGTCGGGGAAGACGTCCACCGGCACGCGCGGCAGCACCAGCGCGCCGTAGCCGACGAGGACGCAGGAGGCGATGAGGACCAGCAGGCGGTTGCGCAGGCTGGCGGAGACGAGGAACTGGAACATCGGCGCCGCCTCACCGCACCTGGTTCACGAGGCCGGCGCCCTGGACCACCACGCGCTCCCCGGCGCGCAGCCCGGCCACCACCAGCACCCGCGCGGCATCCAGCGGCTCCACCCGCACCGGCGCGGCGGCGAAGCTCTCGGGCCCGACATGCCGCCAGACCACCTGCTCCCCATTGCCGGCCCGCACCACCGCCGCGCGCGGCAGGATCAGGCCGTTCACCGGCTCGGCCAGCTCGGCCACCACGGTCACCGGCTGGCCGAGCGCGAGGCCGGGCGGCGGGTCCTCCACCCGGAACTGCACCAGGGTGGCGCCCTGCTGCACCGCCCGGCCGAAGCCCTGCAGCGCCAGCCGCATCGGCGCCCCGCCGCGCACCGCGGCGGTGGCGCCGCGGAATTCGCGCGCCGCATCGGCGCCGAAGACCAGCGCCTCGACCCAGAGGCCGGCGGGATCCACGACCTGGAACAGCACGTCCTGCGCGGCGACCACCTGGCCGGCGGCGGCGCGCGCGGTGGCGACGATGCCGTCCGCCGGCGCACGGATCACCTCCGGCGCGACGCGGCTCTGCGAGAGCAGGACGCGCCGGCGGCGCAGCCCGTCCAGCTCGATTTCCGTATCCGCCACCTGCACGCGCGTGCCGGCGCCGGAGGCGGCGAGGTTGCGGGCGCGGGCAAGCCGGGCCTCGGCGGCGGCGATCTGCTGCTCCAGGTCGCCGGATCGCTCGGCGATGGTGGTCTGGTCGGCGACCGGGATCGGCGGCTCGACGATCGCCAGCACCTGGCCGCGCCGCACCGCCTGGCCCAGCCGCGGCAGCCCGCCCTCCGGCGGCAGGATGCGGCCGCCGGCCAGGCTCTGCGCCAGGCCGCCGCGGTTGGGGTCGGCGACGATGCGCCCGACCAGCGTGACGGTGCGCGACGCCTCCGCCTCCCGCAGGATGCTCGTCCGCACCTCCAGCAGGCGCTGGCTGACCTTGGGCAGGAAGACGCCGCCGTCCGGCAGGCGGGACGGCGCGTCCACCGCCGTGGACGCGGCCGGGGCGTCGGCCTCGCCATGGTCGTGCCCGGGCCCCGCCCGGCCGGGCAGCGGCAGCAGGACCAGCGCGAGGACAGCGGCGACGGCCCGGCGCCGGCCTGGCGCGCGGCGGCGTCGGGGGCGGGCCAGCATCGTGCCGGCGAGCAGCCCGAGCAGGGCGCCGCCGCCGGCCACCAGCCAGGGCTGGTGCGCCATCCATTCGAGCGCGGCATGCCAGGGATCCGCGAAGGGGCCGGCATGCGGGTCCGGCAGCGGCAGCGCTGGCAGCGTGCCGGTCAGCAGGTCGTCGCCGGCCGGGCCGGCGGTGACCGAGACGACGAGGTCGAGCGGCTGCCCGGCGCGGGCGAGCAGCGGGCTGGTCAGCCGGTAGGTGCCGTCCGCCTCGGGCTCCGCCGCGACGGCGGGGCCATCGGCGATCGTGACCTCGAGCCGGGCATCGGCCACGGGCGCGTTGCCGTCGAACAGGTCGACCCAGATCCGCAGGCGGTCCGCCGCCTCCCGCACCGCGACGACCTCGTACAGGTCGGTATGGAGGGCGAGGCGGGGGCGGGCCGGCGCGGCAGCCGCCGGGGCGTTGTCATGGCCCGCATGGGCAAGGGCAGGCGCGGCCGGGGCCAGCAGGCAGCCGGCGGCAAGCGCGGCGCGCAGGGCGCGGAGGATGGGCATGGGGTGGTGTCCGATGGGCTCGGGGCATGGCGGGGACGCCGCGCCCGCCCGTCAGGACGGTCGCGGCCCGAGCAGGTCACGGGCCGGCATGGTGGCGCGGCGACGCGGACCCGCTCTGCGGACGAGGGCCTGGACCGGCTGACGCGCGGAGGGGCGGTCTGCGCGCGGCATGGCGCGCGCAGGCCGGCCCCCTGCGCCCTTGGCGAGGGAGGCCGGCGCATTGGGCCGGTGCCGGCCCGCCGCGATCCGCCCCGGGGAACGCCCCCGGCGGTCCTAGACGGCGGCTGCGCGCCTGGGGGGCCGCGTCGGCCCTTCGGGCCTGGCGAGATCGGGCTGCAGGCTATCGGCCGGACGCAGGATGCCGAGCGACCGGAAGGCCGGCTGCCGGATCGACCCGGCGGCCGCGGGCGTGGCCCGGACCAGATGGCAGGCGGCGCAGTGGGTGTCGGCCACAACGGCCTGGCCGCCGTCCTCCCCGCCGCCGGCCACCGGCGCGGCGAGCGTGGTGGCCGGCAGGGCGCCTGCATCGCCCGGCGCCTCGGCGGCATGCAGATGCTGGCCCAGCCCCGCCATCACCAGGATGGCCAGGACGGCGAGCAGGCGGGCCAGGCGGAGGCGGCGGAGGATGGCGAGCATCGGTCCCGGCCTTGTGCTGGGGGACCGTGGCCCGTGTCAACGGCGGCGTTGGGGCCGATGGACAGGGCCGCGCCCGGCGTCACTCGGCCGCGCGCGGCAGCGCCCGGGCGATCGCCGCCTCCAGCTGGTCCTGCCGGTAGGGCTTGGCGAGGCGCGGCACGCCGGCCGGGACCGCGCCCTCGGCCAGTTCGGCGAAGCCGGTCGCCAGCACCACGGGCAGGTCGGGGCGCAGGCCGCGCGCGGCCCGCGCCAGCTCCAGCCCGGTCATCCCGGGCATGGCGTAGTCGGTCGCCAGCAGGTCCACCTCGACGCCGCCGCGCAGCGCCGCCAGCGCCCGCTCGCCGCTCTCGGCCTCGACCACCGTGTGGCCGAGGTCGAGCAGCATGTCGGCGGTGCCGCTCAGCACCAGGGGGTCGTCGTCCACCAGCAGGATGCGGGCGGGGCGCGCCCTCTCCTGCCCGGCGGCGGCGGCCGGCGGCCCGGCGCCCGGCACCGCCGCGGCGGCGGCGACGGGGAGGATGATCTCCGCGGTGGTGCCGCGCCCGACCATGCTCGACAGCCGCAGGTCGCCGCCGAGCTGCCGCGCCACGCCATGCACCATGGACAGGCCGAGGCCGGTCCCCTGGCCGAGCGGCTTGGTCGAGAAGAAGGGCTCGACCGCGCGCGCCACCACCTCGGCGGGCATGCCCTCGCCCTCGTCCCGCACCGCCAGCGACAGGTAGTCGCCCGGGCGGAGCCGGGCCGGCCCGTCCCCCGGCGGCAGGCGGGCGATGGAGATCGTCAGCCGCCCGCCTTCCGGCATCGCGTCGCGCGCATTGACCGCCAGGTTGAGCAGGGCGAGCTCCAGCTGGTTCGCATCCGCCAGTGCGGCCGGCAGGTCCGCCGCCGCCTCCACCGCGATCGACACGCGCGGGCCGAGCGAGCGGCGCAGCAGCTGCCCCATGCTGTCGACGAGGAGGCGCAGATCGACCGGCTCCGGCCGCAATTCCTGCCGCCGGGCGAAGGCGAGCAGGCGCTGCGTCAGCGCCGCACCGCGCTGCGCGCCCATCATCGCGCCCTCGACCAGCCGCAGCGCCCGCGCATCCTCCGGCGGCAGCCGCTTGCGCAGCAGGGCGAGGTTGCCGAGCACGGCCATCAGCAGGTTGTTGAAGTCGTGCGCCACGCCGCCGGTCAGCTGGCCGATCGCCTCGACCTTCTGCGACTGCCGGAGCTGCTCCTCGACCCGGCCGCGCTCGGCCATCTGCTCGGTGAGCCGCGCATTCGCCTCGACCAGCGCCTGCGTCCGCTCGGCCACCCGCTCCTCCAGCCTTTCGTTGGCGCGGCGCAGCGCGTCCTCGGCGTGGCGGACCTCCTCCAGCCGGGCGCGCGCCTCGTACTGGCGGCGACGCCCGCGCAGCGCCGCGCGGGCGACGCTGACCAGGGTGGTCGGGTGGAAAGGCCGTTCGAGGAAGGAGGCGTTTCCCAGCACCTCCCACAGCCGGGCGGCCGCGGGATTGCGCTCGGGCCCGCTGCCGCGGCCGGTGAGCAGCAGGAAGGGCAGGTCGGACCAGGGCGGCTGCGCGGCGAGCCAGGCCGCGAGCGGCGCCAGGTCGGCATCGCGGAATGCCTCCTCCGCCACCACGGCAAGGCCGGCGCCGCGGTCGAGCCCGGCGACCAGCGCGCCGATGCCGCCGACCGCCTCGGCCGCCAGCCCGGCTTCCCGCAGCAGGGCGACGGCGAGCTTGGCGTCGCGGCCGCGCGGGGCCAGCACCAGCGCGCGTTCCGACAGGGCGCCGCCGCCGGTCACGACGCCGGATCCGGCAGCAGGGGGCCGCCTTCCCCGATGTAGGTGGGCACGCCGCGCAGCACGCCCTGGAAGGCCGCGAGCGGCGCGCCGATGGTGATGCCGCTCGCGCCGATGCGGAACTCCCGGATCGTGTCCTCATGCGGCCCGGCGCGCTTCTTGATGACCGAGATCGCCCGGCGTACCCGGCCCGCCGCTTCGAAGAAGCGCAGCATCACGACCGTGTCGGCGAGGTAGGTGACATCCACGGGGGACCGCATGTCCCCCACCAGCCCGTGCTGCACCACCGGCAGGAAGGTGGTGGTGCCCTGCCGGTTCAGGTACTGCAGCAGCTCGTGCACATGCAGCACCAGGTCGCGCTCCTCCGGCATCGCGGCCTGGTAGCCGTTCAGGCTGTCGATCACGACCGTGCTGATGCCGCGCGCCGCGACGCCTTCCCGCACCCGGTGGGCGAACTCGCCCGGCGAGAGCTCGGCGGCATCCACCTGCTCCACCAGCAGCGCGCCGGAGCCCTGCAACGCCGCCAGGTCGAAGCCGAGATCGCGGGCGCGGTTGAACAGCAGCCCCAGCTCCTCGTCGAAGACATAGAGCGCGGCCCGCTCCCCCCGCGCCGCCGTGGCGGCGACGAATTGCAGGGCCAGCAGCGACTTGCCCGACCCGGCGGGACCGATGAGCAGGGTGCTCGACCCGCGTTCGACCCCGCCGCCGAGGATCAGGTCGAGCTCCGCCACCCCGCTGCCCTGGCGCGTCCGCGCGAAATCGCGCCGGTACTCGGCGGCGACGAGGCGGGGGAAGACGCGCACGCCGCCGGTCTCGATGGCGAAGTCGTGGAAGCCGCCGCGGAACCGCTGCCCCCGATACTTCACCACCCGCAGGCGCCGCCGCTCCGCCCCGTAGGACGGCGCCAGCTCCTCCAGCCGGATCACGCCATGCGCGACGCTGTGGACCGTCTTGTCCTCGGCCTCGGTCGTCTGGTCGTCGAGCATCAGGACGGTCGCGCCATGCCGCGCGAAATAGTGCTTGAGCGCGAGGATCTGCCGCCGGTAGCGAAGCGAGGACTGGGCCAGCAGCCGGATCTCCGACAGGCTGTCGAGCACGATCCGTTCGGGGCGGGTGCGTTCGACGGCGTCGAAGATCTGCCGCGTGGTCTCGCCCAGCTCGAGGTCGGAGGAATAGAGCAGGCTCTGCTGCTGGTCGGCGTCGAGCAGGCTTTCGGGCGGCACCAGCTCGAACACCTCGATCGCCGGGCCCAGGGTCCAGCCATGCGATGCGGCGCCGTCCCGCAGCTCGGCATCGGATTCGGACAGCGTGACATACAGCCCGCGTTCGTCCTGCGCCGCCCCGTTGAGCAGGAATTGCAGCGCGAGCGTGGTCTTGCCGGTGCCCGGCGTACCTTCCAGCAAATAGACGCGGCCGCGCGCGAGCCCGCCCGCAAGCACGTCGTCGAGGCCGGCGACGCCGGTGCTGGCCTTGGCGGCAGGGGTGGCAATCGGCTCCGGCATGGGGGTCCTCAGCTGCGTGGCGCATCGGGGCGGAGGAGGGGGCGGCCGCCCCCGGCCCGACCGGGTCCCACCCGACCGCAGGCGCCCAGGCCCGGCGCGTCCGGCTGGGCGAACCCTGCGGCTGCGGTGCCCGCCCGCTCCGCCCGGACCAGCGCGGCCCGCCGGCAACCGTTCCCGGTCCCGGGGAAGGCGGGCCTGCGGGAGGCCGGGCGCGCTGCCGCGGCGGCCGCGTGCGACGCACCCGGCGATGCCGGTTCGATGGTGCGCGGGGGGCGGGACGTTCTGCGTCCGCCGGACAGCAAGGCCGACCTCATGCCGATGCGGTCCCGGAGAAGGCTAGCGGCGTGCCGGCCATGTCAACCTGCGGCAGCCTGGGCTGGCCGGAAGGTGATCGGGCGCGCGGGCAGCTGCGGCGGGCCTGGCCGGGCCCGGCGCCCGTCAGGTCAGCGCGGCAAGCCGCACGCCGCCGCGCCGCAGCAGCCACAGGATCAGCGCGATCGCCACGAAGCTGACCGCGATCAGCAGGGTGGCGATGGCCGTGATGGTCGGGTTCACCTGCAGCACCAGCTCGTTGAACATGCGCTTCGGCACCGTGTCGAAGCGGCCGGCGATGAAATGCGTGACGATCACCTCGTCGAAGCTGGTGATGAAGGCGAAGATCCAGGCGGCGAAGACGCTGGGCAGCAGGTTGGGCAGCAGCACCCGCCGCACCATGGTGGCGGTGGAGGCGCCGAGGCTGAGCGCCACCTGCTCGATCCGCGGGTCGAAGGACCGGATCGCCACCGACATCACCAGCACCACATAGGGCACGCCGAGGACGGTATGGGCGACGACCAGGCCGGGCATCGTGCCCAGCAGCCCGGCCTGGGCGAAGGCGATGTAGAGCGCAACCGCGACGATGACGCTGGGCACGACCAGCGGCGCGATGAAGATGCCTTCGATCAGCGGCCGGCCGCGGAAGGTCCCCCGTACCAGGCCATAAGCGGCGATGCCGCCGAGCAGCAGCGCGGCGGTGGAGGAGGCCAGGGCGACCAGGGCGGAGTTCACCAGCGCCGCCACCCAGCGGGCATCGCCGAAGAAGCTGTCGTACCACCGCAGCGACAACCCGGGCGGCGGGAATTCCAGCGAGCTGGCGCTGGAGAAGGACATCGGGATGACGACCGCGATCGGCAGGCACAGGAAGGCCAGCACCAGCACGCCATGCAGCGCCAGCAGCCGCCGGGTCACGACGTCGCCCCGCGCGCGCCGACCCAGCGGGACAGCGCGAAGCAGACCAGCGTGACGACCAGCAGGATGGTGGACAGCGCCGCCGCCGCCTCCCACCGCGCGAACTGGTTGATCAGCAGGTCCAGCGCATTGGCCACCATCGGCACCCGCCCGCCGCCCAGGATGGCTGGGGTGATGTAGAAGCCGAAGGTCAGGATGAAGACCAGGATGGCGCCGGCCGCCAGCGCCGGCAGGCTGAGCGGGAAGAAGACCCGGCGGAACACCGTGAACCGCGAGGCGCCGAGCGATTCCGCCGCCTGCAGCAGCCGCGGGTCGATCCGCAGCATGGCGGCGAACAATGGCAGCACCAGGAAGGGCAGCAGGACATTGGTGGTGCCGATGATCACCCCCGTCTCGTTGTACAGGAAGGCGACCGGCGCGGCGACGAGGCCGAGGTCGAGCAGCAGCCGGTTCACCAGCCCGGCATTCCCCAGCACCACGATCCAGGCATAGGTGCGCACCAGGATGCTGATCCAGAAGGGCAGCACCACCAGCGCCACGGCCAGCACCTGCCGCTGCGGCGGCAGTCCGCGCATCCAATAGGCCAGCGGGTAGCCCAGCAGCGCGCAGGCCACGGTGGTGACCAGCGCGATGCGGAAGGTGCGGCCGAGCACGCGGAGATAGACCGCGGTCTCCAGCAGCGCCTGGTAATGCTCCAGCGTCGGTTCCGGCGGCGGCCCCGGGTTGAGCACGCTGCGTGCCAGCATGAGGCCGATGGGCAGCACGAAGGCAGCCAGCATCAGCCCCAGCAGCGGCAGGACATAGCCGAGTTCGGCCGGCAGGCGGCGGCCGGCCATGCGCTACAGCCCCAGCTTGAACTCCTGCCAGCGCCGCTCCACCGCGTCGCGGTTCTGCGCCCACCAGGCGGGGTTGCCCAGTACCTGCACCGCCTTGTTCTCCCGCGTCGTCGGGAATTCGCCCAGCTTCGCCTGCGGCAGCAGCGCATCCAGCTGCGGGCTGGCGCCGGTGTAGGAAATGACCTCGGCCGCCTTGGCCTGGTTGGCGGCGACCGACATCTCGTGCAGCAGGCCCATGGCCGCCGCCTTTTCGGCGGGGCTGGCGCCCTTGGGCACGACGAAATAGGACAGGTCGAGCAGCCCCTGGGCATAGGTCAGCCCGATCCCCGCCTGCCCGGCCACGCGCCCCGAGTAGGAGGCCGCGTACTGCACCTCATTGTCCTTCAGCAGCTGCGGCGGCTGCGCGCCGGCCGCCCACCAGACGGCGACGCTGCCCTTGATGCGTTCCAGGCTGCGGAAGGCGCGGTTGAGGTCCAGCGGATACAGCTTGTCCGGCGCCACGCCATCGGCCAGCAGGGCCATGGGCAGCGCCAGGGTGAAATTGTCCGGCAGGGTGCGCTTGCCGGGGAATTCGCGGGCGTTCCAGAAATCCGCCCAGGACCGCAGCGGCTTCGCATCGGCGCGCCAGGCCATGAGCGTGGAGTAGTACTGGTAGCCGAAGGCATGCGGCAGCCGCGCCTCGTCGAACATCGGGTCGGGGGCGATCGCGGCCCAGTCCAGCGGCTCGATCATGCCGGCCGCCTGGGCGATGGCGGTGGACAGGCTGCCGAGTTCGAACAGCACGGCGGTGACGCTGCGCGATTCCACCATGGCGCGCAGCTTCCCAAGCTGGTTCGGATTCTCCCGCACCACGCGGATGCCGGTGCGCGCGGTGAAGGGGCGGACATAGCCGACCTCGATCGAATCGCCGGACAGGCCGCCGGCCTCCACCATGCGGATCTCGCGCGCCGCGCCCTGGGCGCGCAGCAGGCCGGGCGCCGCGACCAGCGCCGCGCCCTGGAGGATGGTCCGCCTGGTGGTCATCGCCTGGTCTCCTGGCCCTGGGGAGGATCGCGCCGCATTCCGGCACGGAAGCGGCGTTGGCGCAACGCGCCCCGGCATCAGCCGGGAATCATCCAGGCATCGGCGGCATCCCAGTCCAGCGCCACCGCATCGCCCGCGGCGAAGCCGCCGCGCCGGTCCACCGCCGCAGCCACCAGCGGCCCGGCCGCGCTGTCCAGGTGATAGCGGACGGACTGGCCCAGATAGATCACCTCCGCGACGCGCGCCGCCAGCCCGTCCGGGCCGGGCGGCGCCAGGCGCAGGCATTCGGGGCGGATCAGTGCCGTCACCGGGCGGCCGGGCGACTGCCCCGTGGTGTCGCAGCGCAGCCGCGTGCCGTCCGCCAGCAGCAGCGCGCCGGCGTCCTCGGCCACCCGGCCCTCGAACAGGTTGGCGGTGCCGAGGAAATCCGCCACGAAGCGGTTGCGCGGCCGGCGATAGGCCTCCTGCGGCGCGGCGATCTGCTGCACCCGCCCCTCGCTCAGCACCACGATCCGGTCGGAGAGCGACAGCGCCTCCTCCTGGTCATGCGTCACCAGCACGGTGGTGATGCCGAGGTCGCGCTGCAGCCGGCGCAGTTCGATCTGCACCTCCTCACGCAGCTTGCGGTCCAGCGCGCCCAGGGGTTCGTCCAGCAGCAGGATGTCCGGGCTGAAGACGATGGCGCGGGCCAGCGCGACGCGCTGCTGCTGGCCGCCCGAAAGCTGCGAGGGCTTGCGCCGCTCGAACCCCTCCAGCCGCACCCGCGCCAGCGCCTCCGCCACGCGCCGCCGCGCCTCCCCGGCTGCGACGCCGCGGACCGAGAGCGGGAAGGCGATGTTGTCGGCGACCGTCATGTGCGGGAACAGCGCATAGCTCTGGAACACCAGGCCGATGTTGCGCTGCGCCGCCGGCAGGTCGGTGACGTCGCGGCCGCCGATCAGGATGCGCCCGGCGGTCGGCCGGTTCAGCCCGGCCACCACCGTCAGCATGGTAGTCTTGCCCGACCCGCTGGGGCCGAGGATCGTCACGAACTCGCCCTGCGCGACCTCGAGCGAGACATCCTCCAGCGCCGCCACCGCGCCATAGCGGCGTGCCACGCCGTCCAGCCGGATGGACGACACCTAGGCGATGGCCCGCAGCCCGGCGTCCAGCGCCGCGCCGAATTCCTCCACCTCCGCCGCCGTCATCGGGGTGGACAGGGCGCCGGAGATGTTGGGCGTGGTCAGGATGCCATGCGCCAGCAGGAAGCCGAACAGCGCGGATTGCCGGGCGCTCTCGGCCTGCGTCGGATAGGCGTCGCGGTAGGTGCGGATCGGCCGGTCGTGCAGGTGCAGGCGGAACAGCGACCCCATGCCGGTGACCTGCCCCGGCACACCGGCGGCGGCGATGGCGGCCCGCATGCGGTCCCGCACCGCCTCGCCAAGCACATCCAGGTGCCGGTGCGCCGCGGCATCAAGCAGCCGCAGCGAGGCGATGCCGGCCGCCATGGTGATGGGATTGGCCGAGAAGGTGCCGCCATGCGGCACCACCGGGCGGCCCATGCTGGCATCGAACACCGCCATCGCATCCCTCGTGCCGGCCACCGCGCCCACCGGCTGGCCGCCGCCGATGATCTTGCCCAGCGTGGTGAAGTCCGGCTGCAGGCCGAACAGCGTCTGCGCCCCCTGCGGGTGCAGGCGGAAGCAGATGATCTCGTCGAGGATGAGCAGGATGCCGTGGCGCCGGCAGGCCGCCTGCAGCCCCTGCAGGTAGTCCGGCGTGCCCGGCACCATGCCGACGCGGGAGGGGATGGGGTCCAGCACCACGGCGGCCAGGTCGCGCGCATGGGCCTCGATCAGCGCCAGGCTCGCCGGCAGGTCGTTGAAGGGAAGCACCACTGTGTCGGCCAGCACGCCGGGCGGCGTGCCCTTGGTGTAGGCGTTGCGGGCCGGCGCGTCCGGCGCGCCCCAGTTCGCCGGGCCGCTGTCGTAGCTCACCTCCACATGGTCATAGGCGCCGTGGTAGCCGCCTTCCATCTTGGCGATCTTCGGCCGGCCGGTGGCGGCGCGGGCGGCCTTGATGGCGAACATCACCGCTTCCGACCCGCTGTTGCAGAAGCGGATCTGCGAGAGGCCGGGGACGCCGCGGCCGCAGATCGCCTCGGCCAATTCCACGTCGAGTTGCGTCGGCAGGCCGAAGGCCATGCCGCGCGCCGCCTGCGCCTGCACGGCGGCGACGATCGCCGGATGCGCATGGCCATGGATCAGCGAGAAGAAATTGTTGGAGAAGTCGAGGAAGACGCGGCCATCGGCATCGGTCACGCGGCAGCCCTGGCCGGAGACGGCATAGGGTGGGTGCGGTGGCCACCAGATGGTGACCCGCGTGGCGCCGCCCGGCATGATCCGGCGGGCCCGCTGATAGAGCCCCGCGGAGGCCGCCAGGGAGTTGCTGCCGATCTGCACGGCGGCGGTGTCGTCCATGCCGCGATCCCCCTTGCCGCCGCATTCCAGGGCGGCGTTCCGGGGCTTGTCAATGCCGGGGCCGCTGCCACGCCCGTGCGGTGCCTTGCGCCGCGCGATGCCGGCATGCGCAGAATGCCGCGGCCGATGCGCCGATCGCCGGCGGCAGGATGCCGACCGGATGCCGATCACCGGAAGGGAGACGGGCGATGACGTCCAGCGGAACGGACTGGCACTTCCTCGAGCTGACGGAGATCGGGCGCCGGATCCGCGCGCGGGAGATCTCGCCGGTCGAGGCAACCACCGCGCAGCTCGGCCGCATCGCCGCGCTGGACGGGCGGCTGCGGAGCTACGCCCATGTCATGGCCGACCAGGCAATGGCCCAGGCGCGCGCGGCGGAGGCGGCGATCGGCCGCGGCGATATCCGCGGCCCGCTGCATGGCGTGCCGATCGCGGTCAAGGATCTCTGCTGGACGCGGGATGCGCCGACGGCGGCCGGCATGCCCATCCACCGGAATTTCCGGCCGGAGGAGGATGCGACGGTGGTGCGGCGGCTGGCCGCCGCCGGCGCGGTCATCCTCGGCAAGCTGCAGCTCACCGAAGGCGCCTATGCCGACCACCATCCGGACGTGCCGGCACCGGTGAATCCCTGGGATGCGGCGACCTGGTCCGGCGCCTCCTCCTCCGGCTCCGGCGTCGCCACCGCGGCGGGGCTCTGCTACGGCTCGCTCGGCTCCGACACCGGCGGCTCCATCCGGTTCCCCAGTGCGGCGAACGGCGTCACCGGCCTCAAGCCCACATGGGGCCGGGTGAGCCGGTACGGCGTGTTCGAACTGGCGGCGACGCTGGACCATGTCGGGCCGATGGCGCGCAGCGCGGCCGATTGCGGCGCGATCCTCGGCGCCATCGCCGGCGCCGACCCGAAAGACCCGACCGCGAGCCTGGAGCCGATGCCCAACTACCTGGCCGGGCTGGGCCGCGGGCTGCGGGGCCTGCGCATCGGCGTGGCGGCGGACTTCAATGCCGGCGCCGATGCGGAGATGCTGCGGGCGACGGAGGAGGCGCTGCGCGTCGTCGCGGCGCTCGGCGGCGAGATCCGCGAGGTGCGGTTCCCCGCGGTGGACCAGGTGATCGAGGACTGGTTCCCGCTCTGCGCCGTCGAGACCGCGGTGGCGCACGAGGCCACCTATCCCGCCCGCAAGGCTGAATACGGCCCGGCCCTGTCGGCGCTGATCGAGCAGGGCCGCGGCGTCTCCGGCCTCGACTACCAGAAGATCGTGCTGCGGCGGCACGACTTCGCCGGCCGCGTGCGGGCCCTGTTCGAAGGCATCGACCTGCTGGTGGTGCCTGCGCAGGGCTTCGCATCCCCCACGGTCGCCGGAATGGCGACGCTGGGTCAGGATCCTGCGCTGATCGCCCGGCTGCTGCGCTTCACCTGCCCCTTCGACATGACCGGCAGCCCGACCATCACCCTGCCCTGCGGCTTCACCGAGCGTGGTACGCCGATCGCCTTCCAGTTCGTGTCCCGCCACTTCGAGGAGGATCTGCTGACACGGGCTGGCCATGCCTACCAGCAGGCGACGGACTGGCACCGCCGGCACCCAGCGCTGTAGGGGCCACGGCTGCCCGCGGCCCTGGCCCAGGCCGGGCTGCGACACCGGCCCTGCGGCGTCGGAGGCATTCGGCGGCGTCGTCCGGCCGGGCCGCCCGGTGCCCTGCCGTGCCCCGTGCCGGCGCGCGGCCGCGATCCCGGGGGCCGCCGGGCGAACCGGGACGCAGGCCGCCCGGGGGCGCGCCGCGCTCAATCCACCGTTGCGCCGGAGATCCGGACCAGCGTCGCGGTGCGGGTGATTTCCTGCGCCTGGAAGGCGGCGAATTCCTCGGCCGTGCTGCCCACCGCCTCGTAGCCCAGGCCGGCGACGCGGTCCCGCATGGCCGGCACCCGCATCGCCGCCTGGATCTCGGCCGACAGCCGGGCGATCACCGGCGGCGGCGTCCCCGCCGGCGCCAGCACGCCAAGCCAGCTGCGGAAGGTGAAGCCCGGCAGGGTCTCGGCGATGCTCGGCACCTCGGGCATCAGCGCCGACCGATCCGGGCTGGTCACGCCGATGGCCCGCAGCTGCCCGGCGCGGATCTGCTGGATCGCCTCGATGATCGGGGAGAACACCACATCGACCCGGCCGGCGATCAGGTCGGCATTGGCCGGCGCGCCGCCGCGGTAGTGCACGAGGGAGAACTTGACCTTGGCCGCTTCCTCGAACTGCGCGGCGGCGAAATGCTGCGAAGAGCCGGAGCCGCCCGTGCCGCAATTCAGCCCGCCGGGCCGCGCCCTGGACAGCGCGATCAGCTCCGCCATGGACTGCACCGGCGGCGAGGGATGCACCACCACCACGGTGGTGGAATAGACCATCAGCGAGATCGGCGCGAAGTCGCGGGCCACGTGGAAGGGCAGCGACCTGTACAGCGCCTGGTTCACCGCATGCGTGCCCATCGAGGCCATCACCAGCGTGTAGCCATCCGGCGCGCTGCGGGCCACCGCTTCGGAGGCGATGTTGCCGCCGGCGCCGGTGCGGTTCTCCACCAGCACGGTCTGCCCCAGCCCGGGCGAGATCGCCTGCGCCAGGATGCGTGCGGCGGTGTCGGTGCTGCCGCCGGCGGCGAAGCCAACCAGCAGGCGGATGGGCCGGTCCGGCGCCCAGGATGGCTGCCCCAAACCCTGGGCCCGGCCCGCACGGACTGGCAGCGACAGGCCGGCGAGCGCCGGCAGGATGGCACGACGTTGCATGCGTGGTTCCTCCCCGCGGGGCCTTGCCGCCCCGCCGGGCGAGGCTACCGCCCCCTGGCCGGCACCGGAACCATCGGCGCCGCCGCCCAGCCTGGCGTCCCGCCCGCCTCGCTCGGCGCCAGCCCCTGGGAGGATCCGGGTCCGGCGCCGCTGCCGGCGTCCCGCGTCCGCGCAGGCCCTGCCGCGATCCGTTCTAGAGAAGGACCAGGTCGGCCAGCGTGAGCGCCGGCCGGCCGGCGAGGACGGCCAGCACGACCCCTGCCTCGGGCCCCTGGCCATCCTGGTCCCAGAGCAGCGTGCCGCTGGTCCTCTGATAGACAAGCTGCGGGTCGCTGCCCGCCGCCTGCCCCTGGCCGAGCAACAGCCCACCCGGCCCCAGGCCGAAGCCGGCGGCCGACAGGCCGATCTGGTCCTGGCCCGGGGTGAAGTCCGAGATGCGGTCCGGGCCGTCGGACGGCGCGTCGAAGCGGAACAGGTCGCGGTCCGCGCCGCCGGTCAGGGTATCGCGGCCGGCGCCGCCCGCCAGCGTGTCCAGGCCGGCACCGCCTGTGAGAGCGTCGTTGCCGGCCAGGCCTTCCAGAAGATTGTCGCCGGCATTGCCGCGAAGCCGGTTGTCGAGCGCATTGCCCTGGCCGCGCAGCCCCTCGGTTCCCAGCAGGATCAGCGTCTCGACCTCCGGCGCCAGGGCCCAGTCGATGCGGGTGCTGACCTGGTCGATGCCTTCGCCGGGCTGCTCGACGACCTGGTCGCCGGGATCGTCCACGACATAGGAATCGTCGCCCGGGCCGCCGCGCATCGTATCGCTGCCCGTGCCGCCATTCAGCAGATCGCCGCCGCCGCCGCCATCCAGCGCGTCATCGCCCGGGCCGCCCGCCAGCACATCGTCGCCGCTGCCCGCGATGATGGAGTCGTCGCCGGTGCCGCCATTGGCCTGCACCCGCTCCGTCAGGAAGCCGAGATCGACCCGGTCGTCGCCGGGGCCGGTGAACACGGTGCCGCCGCCGCCCGCCGGGGCCGATTGCAGCACCGCCACCTGCGCGATGCCGGTGGCCACGCCGCCCGCGCCATCGGCGACGGTGTAGCTGAAGCCGCCGGTGCCGACGAAGCCGCGCGCCGGCGTGAACACGGCATTCCCGCCGGTGAGGGCGACCGTGCCCCCGACCGCGTTGCCCACCGCGGTCACCGACAGCGCATCGCCGTCCGGATCGCTGTCGTTGCCCAGCAGGCCGGTCAGCACCGGGATGACCAGCGCCCGGCCGGGCTGCGCCGTGAACGCATCCGCCACCGGCACGGGCGGGGCATTCGCCGCCTCGACCAGGATCGCGACGGTGGCGAAGCCGCTCACGGCCGTGCCGTCGGTGACGCGGTAGGTGAAGCTGTCGGCCCCGGTGAAGCCGGCAGCGGCGCGGTAGAGCAGGCTGCCATCCGGCTGCATCGAGACGGTGCCGCCGCCCGGCGGGGTGATGTCGGCGATGCGCAGCGCGTCGCCATCCGCGTCGCTGTCGTTCGCCAGCAACTGGCCGGCCTCGAGCCGGAGCGGCTGACCGGAGCGGGCCTGGAAGGGCCCGTCCGCGGCGGCAACCGGCAGGGCATTGCCCACCTTGACCAGGATCGTGCCTTCCACGGTCACGTAGCCATCGGTGAGGCGATAGCCGAAGCTGTCCGGCCCGGCATAGCCTGGCCGTGGCTGGTAGATGAGCTGGCTTCCGGCGAAGGTCACGGCGCCGTTGCGGGCGCCGACCGCCGCGACCACGGAGATGGCGTCGCCTTCGGCATCGCTGTCATTTGCCAGCAGCGTGGCGACATCGATGCCCAGGGGCTGGTCGGGAAGCGCCGCGAAGGGCCCGTCGGTGCCGGCGACCGGCGCGCTGTTGACCACGTTGAGCAGCACCCGCCCCTCGACCTCGACGGTGCCGTCGGTCACCAGGTAGCCGAAGCTGTCCGGCCCGGAATAGCCGGGCTTGGAACGGTAGACGAATTCCGTGCCGTCGAAGTCGACGGTTCCGTTCTCGGCGAAGACCACGCCGAAGATGCGCAGCGGATCGCGATCGGCGTCGCTGTCATTCGCCAGCAGGACGCCGGTGTCGATGCTGAGCGGCACGCCGGGGCGGATGTCGAAGGGCCCGTCGGTGCCGGCGACCGGCGCGCGGTTGACCACATCGACCAGCACCGTCCCATCCGAGATGACGAAGCCATCGCTGATCCGGTAGCCGAAGCTGTCGCGCCCCACAAAGCCCGGGTTCGACGTATAGGTGAAGACGCGGCCGTCGTAGGAGATCGTGCCGTTCTCCGCCCTGAGCGTGCCGACGACTTCGAAGCCATCGCCGTCGGCGTCGCCGTCGTTCTGCAGCAGGAGGCTCTGGTCGATGCTGAGCCGCACGCCTGGCCTGATCTGGTACGGCCCGTCCGTCACGGCGACCGGTGGATTGTTGACCACGTTGACGAGGATCGAGCCCTGCACCGTCTCGAAGCCGTCGGTGACCAGGTAGCCGAAGCTGTCGGGCCCGACATAGCCGGGGTTGGACTGGTAGACGAGGTTCTGGCCGTTGAAGGTGACGCTGCCGTGCTGGGCGGCGAGGCCGGCGATCACGCTCAGGCTGTCGCCATCGGCGTCGCTGTCATTGGCCAGCAGGATGCTTGTGTCGATGTTCAGTGGCACGCCGGGCCGGAGCACGCCAGGGCGGACATCGAAGGGACCGTCGGTGCCGGCGACCGGGGCGGCATTGACGACGTTGACCTCGATGGCGCCCTGCACCGTGACATAGCCGTCGGTGAGGAAATAGCCGAAGCTGTCCGGCCCGACATAGCCGGGCCGGGACTTGTAGACCAGGTTGTCGGGCCGGAAGGTGACATCGCCGTTCAGGGCGCCGAGGCCGCCGATGATCTCCAGGAAATCCCCGTCCGCGTCGCTGTCATTGGCCAGCAGGGCGCTGGGATCGATGTTCAGGGGCACGCCGGGCCGGATGTCGAAGGGCCCGTCCGTGCCGGCGACCGGGGTGGCGTTGACGACGTTGACCTCGACGGCGCCCTGCACCGTGACGAAGCCGTCGGTCAGCAGGTAGCCGAAGCTGTCCGGCCCGGCATAGCCCGGCGAGGACCGGTAGACGAGGTTGTCGGGCCGGAAGATGACGGCGCCATTCCGGGCGCCGAGGCCGCCGATGATGGTGAGGAAATCGTTGTCCGCGTCGCTGTCATTGGCCAGCAGGGCGCTGGGATCGATGTTCAGGGGTACGCCGGGCCGGATGTCGAAGGGTCCGTCCGTGCCGGCGACCGGGGCGGAATTGACCACGTTGACCAGGAACGTCCCCACGACATCCACGTAGCCGTCGGTGAGGAAGTAGCCGAAGCTGTCCGGCCCCGCGTAGTCCGCCGGCGCCCGATAGACGAACTGGACGCCGTCGAAGGTGACCTGGCCTTGCTGCGCGAAGACGACGCCGGAGATGCGCAGCGCGTCGCCGTCGGGGTCGCTGTCATTGAGGAGCAGGCCGGCGACGTCGACGCTGAGCGGCACCCGCGGCCGGACGTCGACCGGCCCGTCGATGCCCGCCACCGGTGGGGAATTCACCATGTCGAAGACGACGGTCGCCGTGCTGGACGCGATGCCGTCGCTGATGGTGTAGGTGAAGCTGTCGCGGCCGATGAACCCGGGCGCCGGCGCATAGACGACGCTGTCGCCGTTGAGCAGCACCGAACCGTTCACCGGCGTGGAGAGGGCGGTGATGGTCAGCGCGTCGCCATCGCCGTCGATGTCATTGCCCGTCAGGTCGGCCAGCGACAGGATGCGGCCGAGGCCGGGCCGCGTCACGAAGGCGTCGTCCAGCGCGACCGGCGCGGTGTTGGTGATGGCGATGCGCACCGTCCCCACCGCCGTCCTCGTGCCGTCGGTGACCTCGTAGGCGAAGCTGTCGGTGCCGACGAAGCCGGCGGCGGGGGTGAAGAAGATGCTGTTGCCGAGCAGCACCGCCGTGCCCGCCAGGGTGCCGGTGAACAGCCCGGTGATCGACAGCGTCCCGCCATCCGGGTCGCTGTCATTGACCAGCAGGTCGGCCACCGGGATCACCAGCAGCCGGTCATGCAGCAGGGTCAGCTGGTCGTCGCCGGCGACCGGCGGGCTGCCCGCCACGGCGAAGGACAGCAGCGCGCCGACCCGCGGCGTGTCCCGCTGCGCGCCCAGCAGGTCCGGCGCGTCTTGGATGAAGTAGTCGAAGGCGTAGCCGCCAGCATAGCCCGCCGCCGGCGTGAACTCGATGCGGTCGGCGAAATAGGCGATGCTGCCCAGGTTGCCGGGCGCCAGCAGCTGGTAGCCGGCCAGGATCAGCGGGTCGCCGTCCGGGTCGGTGTTGCCGCCGCCGCGGACCAAGTCGTCCAGCAGCACCGTCGTCGTCACGCCCGGCTGCACGGTGATGACCCTGTCGAAGACCTCCGGTGCCCGGTTGTCGACGCGGATCTGGACCGTGGCGGTAGACAGCCCGCCGAGTGCATCCGCCGCCTGGTACTGGAAGCTGATCAGGTCGGGCCCGCTATTGGCATGGGTGAAGCGGACCACCTGCGCCGGCAGGTCGAGGATGAAGGACCCGTTGGAGCGGTTCACCTGGGTCACGCCCGGTGCGATCTGGAAACCGCCGACCAGGCCGGTGACGGTCAGGTCCGGCGCGTCATTGGCCAGCAGGACCGAAAGGGGGATGATCTCGCCGCCGCCGATGGTGCCGCGCAGCAGGTCGTCGGCGGCGCCGGTCTGCGGCGCGGCCACCACCGTGACGATGCCGGTGCTGCCCTCCAGGCCATGCACCGGGTCGAAGGGCGTGTAGCGGAAGGTCAGCGTCGGGGTGAAGGGCGTGGCCAGCGTCACCAGGATCAGCCCACCGGCATAGCGGGCGGGGTCGTAGCCCGCGGCGGCGATGCCCGCCGCATCCGGCAGCACCTGGTAGGTCGCCGGCGCCGACCCGGTGTCGAAGCTGCCGAGGACGAGGGCGTCGCCCTCGGCATCGAAGTCGTTGGCCAGCAGGTCGGCGACGCTGATGGGGATGACGGTCGTGCCGGCGGCGGCCTCGACCGTGTCGCTCAGCGCGATGGTCGGCCGGTTGCCGCCGACCGGCAGCAGCTTGTCGAGCGTGGCCAAGGCCAGCGGCACGTCGCCCGCCTTCAGCGCCACGGCGCCGATCCCGAAGGCGACCTGCTCAATATCGCTGAACTCGGTATCCGTGAGCGCCACTGCGCCCACGACCCCGATGGCCCGGTAGACCCGCAGAGCGGAGTCGAAGAAGATGTCGTACTGGTCCGGACGGCCGGGCAGGACCAGCGTATCGATGCCGGGGCCGCCGGCGACGATGTCCGCCACGGTGGCGCCCGGCGCGCCGGGCTCGATCAGATCATCGCCGGGACCACCGAACAGGACATCGCCATCGGCGCCGCTGACCAGCACGTCGTTGCCGGTCGCCGGCCCGGTGCTCGCGAACAGCTCGTCCTCGTCGCCGGCCAGGTAGTCCGGGCCCGTCCCGCCGAGCAGGGTGTCGTTCCCGTCGCCGCCGATGATCGTGTTCAGGCTGGTGGTGGCCGCGGAGATGCTGTCGTCCCCGGGGCCGCCAGCGGCGGTGACGGAGAAACCGGAGGCCAGGATGGTGTCGTTGCCCTCCTCGCCGAACAGCACGTCGACGGCGCCGGTGCTGGGGCCGGGGCTGATGAGCCGGTCATCGCCGCCGCCGCCGCGGATTTCGTCGAGGATGTCCGAATCGCCGACCAGCGTATCGGGCCCGGGGGTGCCGTCGATCAGCCTTACCATGGCATGGGTCTCCTCTCCGGGGGCGGCTCAGGCATCGAAGGCCCGCAGCAGGGCGCCGCGCAGCGCCTGGTATTCGGTCTCCACCTGGCCGGGGAAGCGCCGGCCGTAGAAGTGGCGCGCGGTCTCGTAGAAGCCGTCCGGGCTGAAGCTGGGGCGCATCTGCCGCAGCACCGTGGCGGCGGCGCGGGCCTCGGACTCGCGGCCCTGCAGCCCCAGCGCGCTGGTCAGCGCGATCCAGCTCAGCGGGTAGCGGCCATACAGGCCGATCGAGCGGCGGCAGGCGCCCTCCATCGCCGGCAGGTCGCCCAGCCGGAAATGGCACCAATTGGCGTAGTGGTGCCACAGGAAGGCGCGCGGGTCGCGCGGGCTCAGCCGCACCGCCTCGTCCAGCAGGTCCAGGCTGCCGCGCGGATCCTCCCCGGCAGAACGGCGCACATGCGCCAGCATCGCCCGCCCGTTGGCGTCGTTCGGGTCGCGCGCCACCGCCAGTTCCAGCAGGCGCAGCGCCGCGTCGATGTCGGCGGCGCAGTAGATGGCGGATTCGGCGCAATGCACCAGGACGAAGGGGTTCTCGGGGTCCAGCGCCAGCGCCTCCTCCGCCCGCGCCCGCGCCAGGCGCTTCTCCGCCGGCGGGTCCGGCACGCTCTGCGACACCGCGCGCCACGCATGCACGGCGGAGAGCAGCGCCAGCGCCATGGCGTAGTGCGGGTCGCGCTCCAGCGCGCGGGAAAGCGGTTCCATCACGCGGTCCAGCGCCTCCGCATGGCGGCCGCGCAGCAGCACGGCATTGGCGCGCTGCAGCCAGGTCCAGGCATCCAGGTCGCGCGGCGGCTGGCGGACCGCGCGGGCGATCTCCTCCTGCAGCAGGCGGGGCTGCAGCCGGCTGGCGAGGCGGTGGACCACCCGGTCGCGCACCGCCATCAGGTCGTCCATCGGCCCGCCGCCGGTCTCGGCCCACAGATGCTGGCCCGTGCGGCCCTCGATCAGCCGCAGGTTCGCCTGCATGCGCCGGCCATCCTGCTCGACGCTGCCCTCCACCAGGTAGCGCACGCCGAGTTCGGCGGCGATCCGCCGCGCATCCACCGGCAGGCCGCGATAGGCCATGGCCGATTGCCGGGCGACCACGAAGAAGCCGGGCAGCCGGGCCAGGGCGTTGGTGATCTCCTCCGTCAGCCCTTCCGCCAGCACGTCGCGCGCCAGCGGGTCGTGCGACAGGTCGGCGAAGGGCAGCACCGCGATGGAAGGCCGGTCCGCCACCGGCGGCAGCGCCATGGCGCCCGGCGCCTGCGGCAGCGGCGCCAGGTCGGGGGCGCGGCGGATCCAGTCCAGCGTCACGCCGCCGGCCGGCGCGGCGGCTGGCAGCGGCGGGCGCGCCCCCAGCGCCACCGTGGCCGCATCCAGCAGCGCCCGCGTCTCCGGCATGGGATCCGTGCCGTGCCGGGACCGCAGCGCCTCCGCGCAGTCGCGGTACTGTTCCAGCACCCGCGGCAGGTCGCCGCGCTCGGCATGGTGCCGCATCAGGATGCGGTGCACCTCCTCGCTGGCCGGATCGAGCGCCAGCACCCGCCGCGCCAGGGCGGCGGAGCCGTCGCCGGCCCGCAGCAGGCCGAGCATGAGGTCGAGCGCCGCCTGCCGCAGGGCCGCGCGCTCGCGCATCAGCCAGTCGCCGAAGGGGTCGTCCGGTTCGCAGCGGACATCCTGCAGCAGGTCGCCGCGGTACAGCGCCACCGCGGCCGTGCCGCGGCCGGGATCGGCCAGGGTCTGCCGGAAGGCGACCACGTCGATGCCGGCATCGATCGGCAGGCCGAAGGGAAACTCCGCGCTCGCCGCGGCGGCCGGCGCCGGCCAGCCCAGGGCGCGGCGCAGCCGCAGCAATTCCTGCCGCAGGCTGCCGCGCCGCTGCCGCAGGCTGCGGCCCGGCCAGAGCAGGGCAGCGAGGTCATCGCGCGACCACGGGGCCTGCGGCGCGGCCAGGCAGGCCAGCAGGGCCACCGACCGCCGGCCGAGGCCGGCGACCGGGGCGCCGTCGGCCTGTCGCGCCTCGAAGGCGCCGAACAGGCGGATGGAGAGTTCCGGCCGGGTCCGCGCCGGCCCGGCATCCCGTCCATCGTCCACGCCAACCATCCTCGCGCTGCGGCGGTGCCGCACCTGGCACCCGGCCATCGCGGCAGGGCGCTCAGGCTCCCGCCCGACCGATCCTTCCCTGGCGGTTAGCGTATCTCATCCGGTTTCACGTGCCGGCGTCAAAACGGCATCAATCCGCCCAATCCCAGGTTTGACGCTGACCCTTGCCGCAGTCCCGTGGCGCGGCCGGGCGTCGTCCCCGCCCGGGTCGGGCGCGCCGTCAATGCAGCGTGGGCCGGCCGGCGGATCGGTGGTCCGGGTCCGGGTCCGGGCCGACCGGGGCCGGCGCGGCGATGCGGATGTCGCAGTCGCCGGCGGCGGCGGCCAGCCTCTCGGCCAGCGGCAGGGCCGGCATGACGCAGGGCGGCGCCAGCCAATCCGCCAGGACGTCCAGCGCGCCGAGGGCATCGTGGCGCTGCAGCGCCTCCAGCATGGCCAGCAGCAGCGCCTCGTCGCGGCCAAGCACCGGGCAGGCGCAGCAGCGGATGTCGAGCGGGCGCCGCATGCCGCGATGCATGGCATCCAGGAAGGTGTCGAAGGCCTGCACCGCCGCATCCGGCAATTCGCCCTGGCGGCAGACCTCGCGCCAATCGGGGGCATCGGCGGCGCCGGGCCGGCGGGCGGCGACCCAGCGGCGCAGGACCGCGACGCAGAACAGCGCCTCCGGTTCCAGGTCGCGGACCGGGCAGCCCCCCGACGCGTCCTCGCGGTGCAGGCAGGCGGTCATGCCGGCTCTCCGCTGGCGTCGCTGCGCCGCGCGCCTGGGGTCGAGGCGGCCGGCCGGTTGGCCGCCACCCGGGCATCGCCCGGGGGCGGGGCGGCCGGGGGATGCGGGATCGCGCCGCGCCGCGGCGGTGCGGCGCGCGGCGCCGGGCGATCCGCCGCCATGAGCGCGGCCAGGGTCGCGGGGCCGATGGAATGGTGTCGGAGCAAGGAAGCCTCCCGGATCAGTGGCGGGGCGGGTGGGCGGCCGGCCAGGGCGCGGCGGCCCCGTCCTCCGGCGCCATGCGGTCGGGCAGCAGGCGGGGCCGCAAGACGAAGCCGGCGGCCAGGAACAGGTCGCCCAGCCCCTGCAGCGGGCCGATGGCGAAGCGGGCACCCTGGTCGGACAGCCAGCCCTCCCGTAGGACCTGCCGCGCCAGACCGGTCTCCCGGCCCTGGGCGAGCCGTGCGGCATGCAGCAGGCGCTGCTCGTCCGGGCCCAGCCCCGGGCAACCGGGACAGCCGATCGCCAAGGGCCGCCGGGCGGTCCGGGCGATGACGCGCAGCAGCATGTCCAGCGACGCCGCGGCCGGGGGCAGGCCGGCGGCGGCGGCCATGGCGCCGAGGCGCGGCCACGGATCCGCCGCGCGCCGGGCATCCTCCACCCAGCCGCGCGTGGCGAGCAGCAGCAGGGTTTCCGCCGGCTCCAGCGCCGCGGCCGTGCTGGGATAGCCGTGCAGGAGGCGCGGCGCGAAGGCCAGGATGCGGCCCATGGTGGTGTTCCGGGACATGACCGGTGGCAGTGAAGGCTAATTGCGAGTGCGTCGCAACTGCAATTCAGGTGAGCAGCGCGGGATAGGCGCCGCCGGCGGCGGCGCCCGCCCCCGGGCGGCCGTGCCGGCCGATCCCGCGACGGTCGGCCCTGGCGCGGGGCGCGGCCGGTTCGGGGCGG
>NZ_SMOA01000130.1 GCF_004353985.1 Paracraurococcus ruber
GCCGCCAGCGGCCGCGGCGGCGGCGGGCCGGCGGCGCCGTCCGGAAAGAGGCCCATGCCGGCGGGCGTCGGCCGCAGCCAGCGCCCGGCCAGCGGCCAGCCGGCCAGCGCGACCAGCAGCGCCACCCAGGCCGAGGCCTGGGCGAAGCCGAGCGTCGCAGTCAGCCCGGCCCAGAGCGGGGCCACCAGCAGCCCGCCGGCGCTGGCGCCGTTGAAGGCCATGGACAGCGCGGCGCCGCGCCGCCGGTCGAACCAGGGGGCGACCATGGCATTGATCGCCACGCCGCTGGTCAGTGCCCAGCCGAGCGCCGTGGCCAGCGCCGCCGGCAGCATCTGCCAGGGCTGCGCCGCCTGGCCCCAGAGCAGGGCGCCGAGGGCGCAGGCCAGCAGCCCAGCGCGGGTCACCGCCACCAGGCCGAAGCGGCGGTGCAGCGCCGGCAGGCGGGTGACGATCAGGCCGCTCGCCAGGAAGTGCAGGGTAATGGCGGCCGCGATGAGCGACGGCGGCCAGCCCTCGCGTGCCTGCAGCGCATGCAGGATCACCGAGGGGCCGTAGAAATTGATTCCCCAGCTGAACACCGCGACGGTGAAGGCGGCGCCCACCACCTGCCAGCCGAAGAACGGCGTCCCTGTCCGCATGCGCTCCGGCCCTCGTTGCCCCGGAAAGCCTGTCGCGACCGGGGCTTGCAAGGCTTCGCGCGGGTCCGAAGGGACGGGGTGGGCCAGATTGCGGGGGCGTGAAGCCCATGGTAAAGCCCCGCCCGCATCACGCCGGCGGACCGCTGCTGGCGCCCCCGCGCATGCGCGCCACCAGCAACAGGACCGGGACTGCCCGTGGCCTCCGCCGAGACGATCTCCTCTGCCCCGCGTATGTCGGGCCTGGCCGAGCGCTATGCGCAGGCCCTGCTCGGCCTCGCCGACGACCGCCGCCAGGCGGATCCGGGTACGCTCGACCGCATCGCCGCCGATCTCGACACGCTGTTCGCGCTGTGGCGCGACGACGAGACCTTCCGCGCCTTCGTCGCCGACCCGCGGCTGGACGCGCCGTCGCAGCGCAAGGGCGTCTTCGCCGTGCTCGACCGCGCCGGCGTCGGGACGGAGGTGCGCAACCTGATCGGCGTGCTGGTGGCCAACCGCCGGCTGGCGGCGCTGCCGCAGGTGGCGCAGGCCTTCGGCGCGCTGCTGGCCGCCCGGCGCGGCCAGCAGACCGCGCATGTGACCAGCGCGCATCCGCTTTCCGACACGCAGCGGGCGCAGCTCAGCGCGCGGCTGACCGAAGCCGGCTTTTCCGGCGTGAAGCTTTCGGAGCAGGTGGATCCCTCGATCCTCGGCGGGCTGATCCTGCGGATCGGCTCCCGGCTCTATGACAACAGCATCAAATCCAAGCTGCAGCGCCTGCAGTACGCCATGAAGGGGGCCGCCTGATGGACATCCGTCCCGCCGAGATCTCGGAGATCCTGAAGCAGCAGATCGCCGGCTTCGACACCGAGGCGAACGTGGCCGAGGTCGGCACCGTGCTGACCGTGGGCGACGGCATCGCCCGCGTCTACGGCCTGCAGAACGTCATGGCCGGCGAGCTGGTGGAGTTCCCGGGCGCCGGGCTGAAGGGCATGGCCCTCAACCTCGAGCACGACAATGTCGGCATCGTCATCTTCGGCGCCGACGACCAGATCCGCGAGGGCGACACGGTGCAGCGCACCGGCACCATCGTGGACGCGCCGGTCGGCAAGGGGCTGCTGGGCCGCGTCGTGGACGGCCTCGGCAACCCGATCGACGGCAAGGGCCCGCTGACCGACGTGACGCGCATGCGCGTCGAGGTGAAGGCGCCCGGCATCATCCCGCGCAAGTCGGTGCATGAGCCGATGCAGACCGGCATCAAGGCGATCGACGCCCTCATCCCGATCGGCCGCGGCCAGCGGGAGCTGATCATCGGCGACCGGCAGACCGGCAAGACGGCTGTGATCGTCGACACGATCATCAACCAGAAGCCGATCAACGCCCAGGGCGACGAGGCGAAGAAGCTCTACTGCATCTACGTCGCGATCGGCCAGAAGCGCTCCACCGTAGCCCAGCTGGTCCGCACGCTGGAGGAGAACGGCGCGATGGAATACTCCATCGTCGTCGCCGCCACCGCGTCCGACCCGGCGCCTATGCAGTTCCTGGCGCCCTACACGGGCTGCACCATGGGCGAGTTCTTCCGCGACAACGGCATGCACGCGGTCATCTTCTACGACGACCTGTCGAAGCAGGCCGTCGCCTACCGCCAGATGTCGCTGCTGCTGCGCCGCCCGCCGGGCCGCGAGGCCTATCCGGGCGACGTCTTCTACCTGCATTCCCGCCTGCTCGAACGTGCGGCGAAGATGAACGACGACTTCGGCGCGGGCTCGCTCACCGCCCTGCCGGTGATCGAGACGCAGGCGGGCGACGTCTCGGCCTACATCCCGACCAACGTCATCTCCATCACCGACGGCCAGATCTTCCTCGAGACGGAGCTGTTCTTCAAGGGCATCCGCCCGGCGGTGAATGTCGGCATTTCGGTCTCGCGCGTCGGCTCGGCGGCGCAGATCAAGGCGATGAAGCAGGTCGCCGGCCGCATCAAGCTCGAGCTGGCGCAGTACCGCGAGATGGCGGCCTTCGCGCAGTTCGCCTCCGACCTCGACGCCTCCACCCAGGCGCTGCTGGCGCGCGGCGCCCGGCTGACCGAGCTGCTGAAGCAGCCGCAGTTCAAGCCGGTGCCGGTCGAGGAGCAGGTGCTGGCCATCTTCGCCGGCACCCGCGGCTACCTGGACCGCATCCCGGTGAACAAGGTCGGCGAGTTCGAGCGGCAGATGCTGTCCGAGCTGAAGGCGTCGCAGCCGGCGATCGTCGAGGCGATCCGCACCGACCGCGAGATCAAGAAGCCGACCGAGGAGAAGCTGGTGGCCTTCCTCGACGGCTTCGCCAAGTCCTTCGCGGCCTGACGGCCGCATAGGGAAGAAGGCCGATGCCGAGCCTGAAGGACCTGCGCGGGCGGATCAACAGCGTGAAGTCCACGCGGAAGATCACCCAGGCGATGAAGATGGTCGCGGCGGCGAAGCTGCGCCGTGCCCAGGCGCAGGCGGAAGCCGCGCGCCCCTATGCCGAGCGGATGGAGGCCATCCTCGCCTCGCTCGGCGCCGCCGTCGCCACCCAGCCCGGCGCGCCGCCGCTGCTGGTCGGCACCGGCGCCGACCGGGTGCACCTGCTGGTCGTGGTCACCGCCGACCGCGGCCTGGCCGGGCCGTTCAACACCAATGTCGGCCGCCTGGCGCGCAACCGCATCCGCGCGCTGGAAGCGGAGGGCAAGGTGGTGAAGGTGCTGACGGTGGGCCGCAAGGGCGCGGCCTTCCTGAAGCGCGAGCTCGCCAGCCGCATCGTCGGCGAGATCACCTTCATGGGGAAGAAGCGCGTCGAGTTCGCCGATGCCGAGGCCATCGCGGTCCGCGTGACCGAGATGCTGGAGGCCGGCGAGTTCGATGTCTGCTCGCTCATCTACAACCGCTTCCGCAGCGTAATCACCCAGGTGCCGACGGAGCAGCGGCTGATCCCGGCCCCGCTGCCGGAAGGCGAGGCGCCCGCCGGCACGGGCCCGGTCGCGCTGTACGAGTACGAGCCGGGCGAGGAGCAGATCCTCGCCACCCTGCTGCCGCGCAACCTGGCCATCCAGATCTACCGCGCGGTGCTGGAAAGCACGGCCGGCTTCTACGGCAGCCAGATGTCCGCCATGGACAGCGCCACGCGCAATGCGGGCGACATGATCAACCGGCTGACCCTCAACTACAACCGCACGCGCCAGGCCAACATCACCAAGGAGCTGATCGAGATCATCTCCGGGGCCGAGGCTGTCTGATGCCGTCCGATCGTGGAGCGGCGCAGCCGCGGAACGTGAATCGGCCGGCCCGTTCTTGGAGACCCACGCCATGAAGAACAATGTCGGGCAGATCGCCCAGATCCTCGGCGCCGTGGTGGACGTGCAGTTCCCCGGCGAACTGCCGAAGATGCTCAACGCGCTGACCACCAAGAACGGCGACAACACGCTGGTCCTGGAAGTGGCGCAGCACCTGGGCGAGCGCACCGTGCGCTGCATCGCCATGGACACGACCGATGGCCTGATCCGCGGCCAGGAAGTGGTGGACACCGGCGCCGGCATCTCCGTGCCGGTCGGCCCCGCGACGCTCGGCCGCATCCTGAACGTGATCGGCGAGCCGATCGACGAGCGCGGCCCGGTGGCCGGCGAGAAGACCTACACCATCCACCGCGAGGCGCCGGCCTTCGACGAGCAGGCGACCGCGGCCGAGATCCTGGTCACCGGCATCAAGGTCATCGACCTGCTGGCGCCCTACCTGAAGGGCGGCAAGATCGGCCTGTTCGGCGGCGCCGGCGTCGGCAAGACCGTCACCATCCAGGAGCTGATCAACAACGTCGCCAAGGGCCATGGCGGCGTGTCGGTCTTCGCCGGCGTGGGCGAGCGGACGCGCGAGGGCAACGACCTCTACCACGAGATGGTCGATGCCGGCGTCATCAAGCTGAACGACGACGGCTCCACCACCGGCTCGAAGGTGGCGCTGGTCTATGGCCAGATGAACGAGCCGCCGGGCGCCCGCGCCCGCGTCGCCCTCTCCGGCCTCTCGATGGCGGAGTATTTCCGCGACGAGCAGGGCCAGGACGTGCTGTTCTTCATCGACAACATCTTCCGCTTCACCCAGGCGGGCGCCGAGGTGTCGGCGCTGCTGGGCCGTATCCCCTCCGCGGTGGGCTACCAGCCGACGCTGGCCACCGACATGGGCGCCCTGCAGGAGCGGATCACCTCGACGAAGAAGGGCTCCATCACCTCGGTCCAGGCGATCTACGTGCCGGCCGACGACCTGACCGACCCGGCGCCCGCCACCTCCTTCGCCCACCTCGACGCGACGACGGTGCTCAACCGCTCGATCGCCGAGCTCGGCATCTTCCCGGCGGTGGACCCGCTCGACTCGACCAGCCGGGCGATGGACCCGCGGATCGTCGGCGACGAGCACTACCGCGTGGCGCGCGAGGTGCAGCGCATCCTGCAGACCTACAAGTCGCTGCAGGACATCATCGCCATCCTCGGCATGGACGAGCTGTCGGAGGAGGACAAGCTGATCGTGGCGCGCGCGCGCAAGATCCAGCGCTTCCTCTCCCAGCCCTTCCATGTCGCCGAGGTCTTCACCGGCACGCCGGGCGTCTTCGTCAAGCTCGAGGACACGGTGCGGTCCTTCGCCGCCATCTGCTCGGGCGAATACGACCACCTGCCGGAGGCCGCCTTCTACATGGTCGGCACCATCGAGGAAGCGGTGAAGAAGGGCGAGAGCCTGAAGGCCGCGGCCTGATCTAGGCCCTCAGACGCCGGGCGCGCGGCCGCGCGCCTGGCTTCCGCCGCACCGGCGGCGGGCCGCGCAGGCGGCCTCGGCGCGAGCATCCCGTTCGCGCCGCGGACTGCGGCGCCGCCCGGCAAGGTTTGGAGCACATGATGGCTACCTTCCTGCTCGAACTCGTCTCGCCGGAGAAGCTGCTGCTCTCCCGCCAGGTCGAGATGGCGACCATTCCCGCCGCCGAGGGCGAGATGGGCGTGCTGCCCGGCCACGCGCCGATGATCGTCACGCTCCGCGGCGGCGTCATCCGCGTGCGGGAGAACGGCGCCGAGACCGAATCGCTCTTCGTCGGCGGCGGCTTCGCCGAGATCTCGCCGGAGCGCGTCACCGTGCTGGCCGACGAGGCGACGCCGCTCGCCAGCCTGTCCCGCGCCGAGGCCGAGCGGCGGGTGGCGGAGGCCGAGGCGGCGCTGGCCGGCATCGGCAATGATGACCCGGCGGAGAAGCGCGAACTGGCGCTCGACCGCGTGCTCTCGGCCCGCACCATGCTGGACCTCGCCCAGGCCGCCTGAGCCGCGTCATAGGCGGGCGGGGACGGCCAAGACCAGGGCCGGGGGTGGCGACGCCCCCGGCCTTTTCCGTGCGCGCGCGCCACAATGATGCTTTTTCGCGCGCAACGCTGTGCCCCGGCCGCCACACGACTTGAACTGGCCCTGGGCCTGCCGAACATGCGGGGGACGGTGGCGTTGTCGTGTCGGCGCATGGGCCAGGGGCCAGGCGCCGACGGGGGAGACTCGGCCCAGCCCGGGCCATGGGGACAGGATGAAGCACTGGCGCGTCGAGCAGGTGGGGTGGGACCGCTTCGATCCGTCGAAGCTGGACCCGGAGATCGTGCCGCTGGTGAAGGCGGCGGCGATGGTGGAGCGCAACGGCGACGACTACGCGCTCTACCTCAAGGGCGTCTTCCGCGACGACCCCGACTTCCAGCAGGCTGCCGAAAATTGGGCGGTGGAGGAGGTCCAACATGGCGATGCGCTGGGCAAGTGGGGCGAGCTGGCCGATCCCGGCTGGCGCTATGCCGAGGCCTTCGAGCGCTACCGCGCCGGCTACAAGATCGACGTGAACGCCGATGCCTCCATCCGCGGGTCCCGCACCGGGGAGCTGATCGCCCGCTGCATGGTGGAGACCGGGACCAGCAGCTACTACACCGCGCTGGGGGAGGCGACGCAGGAGCCGGTGCTGAAGGAGATCTGCCGCCTGATCGCGGCGGACGAGTACCGCCACTTCAAGCTCTTCTACGACCACATGAAGCGCTACCTGGCGCGGGAGGACCTGTCCTTCCTGCAGCGGCTGCGGGTGGCGGCGGGACGGATCGGCGAGTCGGAGGATGACGAGCTGGCCTTCGCCTTCCACTGCGCCAACGAGGACCCCGGCCTGCCCTACAGCCATGACCGCTGCATCGCCGGCTATATGGGCCGGGCGATGGGCTTCTACCGCTACCGGCATATCGAGCGCGGGATGGGCATGGTGTTCAAGGCGGTGGGGCTGGAGCCGCGCGGGCGGATGTCCGACCTGGCGGCGCGCGGCGCCTGGCGCCTGCTGTGCTGGCGCCGCGACCGCTACCGGGACGCGCTGCGGCGCGACCCGGCAGCGGTGGAGCTGAAGCAGGCGGCGTGAACCCTGACGCGGGGAAGGGGGGCCGAGCGCCGTCATCCGGGCAGCGCCGGCGCGCGGCTGCCGCTGCCCGGACGGTTCCGTAGGGCGGCGGTTCCACGCCGCCGAGGCCGCAGCTGATATTGTTCAATACCAGAACATAACTTTATCAGATCAATATCTTGATCAAATCGATATGTTTTTGATATGATGGCCGCTTGGGAAGAAGGGGGCCGTCATGTTGCGGGGAATTGGGCTGCTTGCGTTTGGAATGCTGGTGCAGGGCTGCGCCACCGTCACATCCGGAACCACCCATTCGATGGCGGTGTTGACTGAACCGCCCGGCGCCGTTTGCCAGGTGAAGCGCGATTGGCAGGTCATCGGCGTGGTGAATCCGACCCCGGGCACCATCTCCATCAGCAAGAGCAGCCGCGACCTTGCCATCGACTGCAGCCGCCAGGGCAACCAGCCGGGTGCCTCGGTGGTGCCGGCCGAGTTCCAGGCGATGACTCTCGGCAACATCCTGCTCGGCGGCGTGATCGGGCTGGCCGTGGATGCGGCCTCTGGCGCACTCGGCGCCTATCCGGCGAATGTCACGGTCGTTCTCGCCCCTGCCCAGTTCGACGGTCTCACCGAGCGCGACCGGTTCTACGCAAACCGCGCCGACGACATCCGCCGGAGTTTTGGCGATCGGATCGACACGGTCCGACGCAACTGCACGCCGGGTGCGCCGGCGGTCTGCGCCGACAGCATCAAGCTGCTCGAAAGCCAGCGCGACGATGAGCTACGGCAGCTCGACTCGCTCCGGCTGGCGGCGCCGGTGCGCGGGGCCTGAGGGCGGGCGCCGCGGCGGCATGGCCGCGGCGCCGTCGTCTCACCGCGCCGCCGCGGTGAAGGCGAAATTGTCGTAGGCGTTCTCGGCAATGCGGAACCACTGGAACTGGTCGTCGCGGAAGGGCCGGTAGGCCTCCCAGATCCGCTTGAAGCGGGCATTCTGCGCCGCCGTCTCCTCGAACAGCCCGTTGGTCTCGCGCCAGGCGGCCTGCATCACCTCCCGCGGCCAGGCGCGCAGCTGCGCGCCCTGCGCCACCAGCCGGCGCAGCGCCAGCGGATTCGCCTGGTCGTAGCGCGCCATCATCTCCAGCTCGACCTCGGCGCAGGCGACCTGGATCGCCGCCTTGTAGGCATCCGGCAGCGGGTCCCAGGCGCGCTGGTTCACCAGGAAATGGCCGCGCGCGCAGGGCTCCCAGAAGCCGGGGGCGTAGTAGAAGCGGGCGACGCGGTGGAATCCCAGCTTCTCGTCGTCATAGGGCCCGACCCATTCGGCGGCGTCGATCACCCCGCGCTCCAGCGACGGGTAGATGTCGCTCCCGGCGATCAGCTGCGGCACCGCGCCCATCCGCTGGAACACCCGGCCGCCCATGCCGGCGATGCGGAATTTCAGCCCGTTGACGTCCTGCAGGCTGCGGATCTCGTTGCGGAACCAGCCGCCCATCTGCACGCCGGTATCGCCGAAGGGGAAGCCGACCAGGTTGTATTCCTTCAGCACCTCGGCGCAGAGCTCGTTGCCGCCGCCGCGCTTCATCCAGGCGCCCTGCTGGCGGTAGTTGCCGCCGAAGGGGATGGAGGTGAAGAAGGTCAGCGACGGGTCCTTACCGATGTACCAGTACAGCGGGGTCTGGCCGCATTCGATGGTGCCGCCGGACACCGCATCCAGCACCTGCAGCGCCGGCGCGATCTCGCCCGCCGGGAAGGCAGTGATGCGGAAGCGGTTGTCGGTCAGCTCCGCGACGCGCTTGCTGATCTGCTCGGCGCCGAAGAACAGGATGTCGAGGTTGCGCGGGAAGCTCGACTGCAGGCGCCAGCGGATCTCGGGGTTCTGCGTCTGCGCCAGGGCGGGCGCGGCCAGCGCCGCGGGCGCGGCGGCGGCGGCCGCGCCCAGGATGTTGCGACGGTTCATGCGGACGGTGGCTCCCTGTCGGTCCGGTCGTTATGACGCGACTGTAATCCGTGGGACCGGGCATGCAACCATGCCGACGCGCCGCGGCCAGGATGCGCCGGCCGTCGGTCGGCGCCCGCGCCTCGCGCCGCGCCGTCAGTCGCGGCCGCGCAGGGGCTGTTCCTTCAGCGCCAGCGCCGCCGCCAGGCACAGCGCCGCCAGCCCGGCCGCCGCCAGGAACACCAGGGAGAAGGCCTCGGCCGCCTGCGCCGGCGCCGCCGTCGCGCCATGGTCCGGCAGCCGCCCCAGCAGCAGCGCCGAGAGCAGCGCGACGCCGAAGGCCCCGCCCATCAGCCGGAAGAACATCATGCAGGACACGGCGACGCCACCGTCCCGCGGGTCCACGGCGTTCTGCACCACGACGGTGATGGGGGAGAACTGGCAGCCGAAGCCCAAGCCCAAGGCAAGCGTCACCAGCGTGTCCAGCCACAGCGAATGGCCGAGCCCGAGCCAGGCGACGACCAGGCACATCGCCAGCGCGGTCGAGCTGCCGAGGATGGGCAGGAAGCGGTAGCGCCCCGTCGCCGTCACCGCCTGCCCGGCCAGGAAGCTGCCGCTGACGCTGCCGAGCGTCATGGCGATCATCCGCAGGCCGGCCTCCTTGGCCGACAGCCCGCCCACCATCTGGTAGTGCAGCGGCACCAGCACGGTCAGCGCCATCATCACCATCGACGCCAGGCCGGTGACGATGATGGCGGTGCGGAACACGCCGTTGCGGAACAGGTGCAGCGGCAGCATGGGCTGCGGCACGCTCCTCTCCTGCGCGACCAGCGCCACCAGGAAGACGGCGCCGAGGAGGAAGCAGCCCCAGGCTTCCGGCGCGGTCCAGTGGCCGGCGCGCTGCACCAGGGTGATGCCCACCAGCACCGGCGTGCAGGACAGCACGATCAGCAGCGCGCCCAGCCAGTCGATCCTCGGCCGTCGGCCCGGCCGCGGCAGCCGCCGCAGCTGGAAATAGGTGGCGGCGAAGGCGGCGGCGCCCAGCGGCAGGTTGATCCAGAAGATCCAGGGCCAGGACAGGTATTCCACGAACAGCCCGCCCAGCACCGGCCCGCTGATATTGGCCGTGGCGAAGGTGGCGGAGAGATAGCCCTGCACCTTCCCCCGTTCCCGCGGCGGCAGGATGTCGCCCACCACCGCCAGGGAGATGGCGCGCAGGCCGCCGCCGCCCAGGCCCTGCACCACCCGCATGGCGATCAGCATCGGCATGGACCAGGCCAGCGCCGAGAGCAGCGCCCCCAGCGCGAAGAGCGTGATGGACGCCAGCAGCACCGGCCGCCGCCCATACAGGTCGGACAGCCGGCCATAGATCGGCGTGGTGACGGTGGAGGCGATGAGGTAGCTGCTGACCACCCAGGGCATCAGCTCCCACCCGCCGAGGTCGGAGGCGATGGCCGACAGCGCGGTGGCGACGATGGTCTGGTCGAGGCTGGAGAGGAACAGCGCCAGCGTCAGGCCGAGGACGATGAGCCGCACCTCGCGCGGGGTGAAGACGGGCGGGGCAGGGGTGTCGGGCACCGCGTCAGGCTAGGCCCGCCCCCGCTGTGCGCCAAGCCGGCCAGGGAGCGTCTGCAAAGGGCCCAGCGAAGGATCGGCGAGGGAAGTTTCCGACTGGCCAGGACGCTGACGCCGACGGGCCGGAAAAGACCCGCCGAGACGCGCAGCAGCCCTTTGCAGACGCGTCCTACTCCACGGGGTCGCCGGGCCAGCCCTCTGGGTTCGCATCGGTGGTGAACAGCGCGGCGATGCGCCAGCCCTCCGGCGTCTCGGCGCAGAGCGCGCTGACCAGGATGCGATAGCGTGCCGGCGCGGCGCGCGGGCCGACGCGCAGCAGCAGCGGGACATGCAGGTAGGCCGCGCCGGGCGATGCCTCGACCGCGACGGCGCGCGCCTCCACCGGGTCGATCCGCCAGGTCTCGGCGGCGTGGTACGACATCATGCGGGCGATCGCCGGGTCGCGTCCCCAGACGGACAGGCCGTTGCTGACCCAGAGGAAGCGGTCGGCCGCGAGCAGCGCCCGGACCGCGCCAAGATCATGCGCGTTCTGCGCTGCGACGAAGGCGGCATAGAGCCGCCGCGCCTCCTCGGCCGGGCCGGCCAGCGCCGGTGGCGCCGCCAGCAGCAGGATCAGGCAGGCCAGGCTCCGCCGCATCGCATCCCCCGCACCATGTGGCGCGGCAGGTGCGGGCGGGCGGCGGGGCGCGGCCAATGCCGTCCCGCCACCCGGTTCATGCCGGGCCGGCATGGCGCCGGCCCCGGCCGTCGCTCAGCTCCGCGCCGCCTCGGCGAAGGCGAAGTTGTCGAAGGCGTTGTCCACCACGCGGAACCACTGGTACTGCTCGTTGCGGAAGGTCCGGTAGTTGTCCCAGACCTTCCTGAAGGCGGGGCTGCGGCCGGACAGGTCCTCGTACAGGCCATGCGCCTCCCGCCAGGCGGTCTGCATCACCTCGCGCGGCCAGCTGCGGAGCTGTGCGCCACCGGCGATCAGCCGGCGTAGCGCCGGCGGGTTCAGCGCGTCGTAGCGGGCATTCTGGTCGGTATCGATCTCGCCCAGCGCCACCTCGACCGCCGTGCGGTAATGCGCCGGCAGGGCGTTCCAGGCCGTGCGGTTGGCGACGAAGCCGCCCATCGAGCAGGGCTCCCAGAAGCCGGGGGAGTTGTAGAAGCGGGCGATGCGGTTTAGCCCCAGCTTCTCGTCGTCATAGGGACCGATGAACTCGGCGGCGTCGATCACGCCCCGCTCCAGCGACGGGTAGATGTCGCCCGGCGCGATCTGCGTCGGCACCGCGCCCAGCCGCTCGAACACCAGGCCGCCCAGGCCGGCGATGCGGAATTTCAGGCCGCGGACATCCTGCATCCCGCGGATCTCATTGCGGAACCAGCCGCCCATCTGGGTGCCGGTGTCGCCGAAATTCATGAAGATGCAATTGAAGCCGGCGAACAGCTCGTCGGCCAGCTTCATGCCGTCGCCGTAGCGCATCCAGGCGGCCATCTGCCGGCGGTTCATGCCGAAGGGGACGCAGGTGAAGAAGGCCAGCGCCGGCTCCTTGCCGAAATAGAACAGCGCCGGGGTGTGGCCGCACTCGACCGAGCCCTGCTGCACCGAATCCAGCACCTGCAGGGCCGGCACGATCTCGCCCGCCGGGAAGGGGGTGATGCGGAACTTGCCGTCGGTCAGTTCGGCGACGCGGCGGCCCAGCCGCTCGCAGCTGCCGTACAGCACGTCCAGGGTGCGCGGGAAGCTGCTCGGCATGCGCCAGCGGATTTCGGGGTTGGTCTGGGCGATGGCCGGCGCGGCCAGCGCGGCGGCACCGCCGGCGGCGCCGAGGAAAAGTCTGCGGTCCAAGGTCGAAAGCCTCCCAGCCGTCGTCGTTGCGGCCGGCGACACATTGTCGAAAGATCACTCCGAAGCAACAAAAATTTCGCCTGGACCGGCTTCTGGGATGTTTTTGGTCGCTCGACCGGGGCCGGCCATGCTGCCGGCGCCGCCGCGCCCTTCACGGCCCGCCGCCCCTCGGGCACTCTCCGCGGCCTTTTCGCGGAGAGCATTCCATGGCCGAAGCCCCGACCAAGCCCGTCCTGCTCACCGGCGCCGCCGGCAATCTCGGCCGCATGCTGGCGCGGGAATTGGCGGGGCTCGGCTGGACGCTGCGGCTGACCGACATCGCGCCCTTCCCGGACCCGCTGCCGCCGCGCGCCGCCTTCACCCGGATGGACCTGGCCGATGGCGTCGGCCTGCTGCGCCTGGCGGAAGGCTGCGGCGCCATCCTGCATTTCGGCGGGATCAGCGTGGAGCAGCCCTTCGGCACCGTGCTCGGCCCCAACGTCCAGGGCCTGTACCATGTGTACGAAGCGGCGCGGCGCGAGAAGGCGCGGGTGATCTTCGCCAGCTCCAACCACTCCATCGGCTTTCATGAAAGACCGCAGGGCAACGAGGCGAAGATCGACGTGGACTGCGCCTTCCGGCCGGACGGCTACTACGGCCTGTCCAAGGCCTATGGCGAGCTGATGGGCCGGCTCTACTGGGACAAGCACGGGGTGGAGAACGTGAATTTCCGCATCGGCTCCTGCTTCCCGGAGCCGACCGAGGCCCGCATGCTCTCCACCTGGCTGTCCTTCGCCGACCTGGTGCGGCTGACCGAATGCGCCGTCACCGCGCCGCGCAGCGGCCATTGCGTGATCTGGGCCTGCTCCGACAACCCGGCCAGCTTCTGGGGCAGGGACCACCGCGACCGCATCGGCTGGCAGCCGCAGGACAGCGCGGAGGCGTATCGCGCCAGGGTCGGCCAGATCACCTCCGGCAATCCGGTGATCGAGCGCTACCAGGGCGGCAGCTACACCGCCATCGACTACACGCGCGGCAAGCCCTCGGCGCGCGACGCCTTCGACCTCGACTGATGGCCGGGCCGGAGACGCCGCCGGGCGGCGTGGCCCTGGCCGGCGGCGGCTGGGAGGCGGCGCTGCTGCCGGAGCATGGCGCCGCCATGGCGCGGTTGGCCTGGCAGGGGCGGGAGGTGATCCTGCCTCTGCCGCTCGGCGCCGACCCCAATGGCAGCTTCGCCGGCGCCTTCCTGATGGCGCCCTGGACCAACCGGCTGGACGATGGCCGCCTGCCGGTCGGCGGCATGCTCTACCACCTGCCGGTCAACCGGCCGGTGGACGGCACGGCCATCCATGGCCTGCTGCGCGACCGGCCCTGGGCGGTGGAGGAGCAGGGGCCGGCGCGCGCGGTGCTGCGCCAGCGCGGCGCCGCCGCCGGCCTGCCCTGGGCCTGGGATGCGCGGCTGGAGGTGACGCTCGCCGAGGATGGCGCCGCCATCGCGCTGGCGCTGGCGAATGCCGGCGACCTGCCCTTTCCCTTCGGCTGCGGCTGGCACCCCTTCTTCCTGCGGCCCGCCGGCACGCGGCTCCGCTTCGCGGCGACGACGCTGTTCGCCCGCGATGCGCGCTGCCTGCCGATCGCGGCGCAGCCCAGCACCGGCGTGGACGGCGACGACGCGGCCTATGAGGGGCTGGACACGCATTTCGCCGGCTGGGACGGCGTGGCGGAGATCCGGCGCCCCGACATGGCGCTGCGCCTGCAGGCCAGCGGCGCCTGGGCGGGCAACCTGCAGGTCTTCGCGCCGCCGGGCAGCGGCATCCTCTGCGTCGAGCCGGTGAGCCATGTGCCGGATGCGCCGAACCGGCCGGAATTCGCGGTGCATGGCCCGCTGACCCTGCTGCCGCCCGGCGCGGCGCTGGAGGCAAGGCTGCTGCTGTCCGCCGCCTGACCGGCGCGGCGCGGCGCGGCCTGGCCGACGCGCATCGCCACCGCGTCGCCGGCCGGCACGCGACTCGCGCGACTCGCGGCATCGCCGTCGCACCCCGCCACGATCCGCCCTTGCGGTGGCGGCGCGCGGGAACGCTTGCCGTGGCGTGACGTTGCCAGCCGCAACCGACGCTCACGGGACACCGCATGGCCGATGCCGCGCGCCGCCCCGAACCCAAGCTCCGCAGCACTGCGCGCGGCGCGGATGGCGAGAGCGGTGCGGGCAGCGGCGCCACGGCACAAGGACCACGGCATGGCGGACTCGGAAGACGGCGCGGCGCAGGAATTCCGCGCGCTGGTGAACATGGACGCCGCGGCGATGCGCCGCTGGCTGGAGACCGAGGCGAGCCGGGAGGTCGGCTGGCAGCATGAGGGCGAGCAGGAATCGGTCGGCCACCAGGCTGGGCGGCGGATCCTGGACATCCTTGAGCACGCGCCGGCGGAGGAGGCGGATACGGCCTTCCTGCACAAGGTGGTCGGCTACATCCGCCGCCACCTGGCGCAGCGACCCGACGGCGACATCGAGCACAGCCGATGGCGCCACTCGCTCATGAACTGGGGACATGACCCGATGCAGGACAGCGACACGCAGCAGGACCGGGAGGAGACAGCGATGCCGGACGAGACCGAGGAGCAGCCGCGCGCCGAGGAGCAGCCCGAGGCCGAGCCGGCGCCGAAGCGCCGCCGCGCCACCGGCACGCGCCGCAGCCCGGCCGCCGGCGAAGGCGGCGAGGGCGCC
>NZ_SMOA01000131.1 GCF_004353985.1 Paracraurococcus ruber
CATCCGCCGGCGGCGGCGCGGGGCGAGCCCTGCGCCGCCCGTCGCGCCCGCCGGATGGACGCGGGGCGCCGCCGCGCGCAGGCTGCGGGCGATGCCCGCCTTCCTCCGCCGTCATTCCAGCCTGGTCATCATCCTGTCGATCGGCGCCGTCGCCGGCGCGCTGGTCTGGACGCGGCACGGGCCGGCCGCCTTCGCCCGCGCCCTCGGCACCGCCTGGTCGGTCTTCCTCACCGTGCTGCCGGCGCTGCTGGCCGGGCTGCTGCTGGCCGGCAGCCTGAAGCAGCTGGTCCCGCCCGGGGCGCTGGCGCGCTGGATGGGCGCGGAGAGCGGCACGCGCGGCCTGCTGGTGGCGACGCTCTGCGGCATGGCGATGCCGGGCGGGCCGATGGCCGCCTTCCCTCTGGTGCTGGTGCTGGCCCAGGCCGGGGCCGATCGCGGCGCGCTGATCGCCTTCATCGTCGCCTGGGCGCTGAACGGCTTCCAGCGCGTGCTGGTGTGGGAAGTGCCGCTGCTGGGCGCCGATTTCGCCCTGCTGCGCTTCCTCTGCGGCCTGCCGCTGTCGGTCATCGCCGGCGCGCTGGCGCGGCGCATCCCGCTGGCCTGGGTGCCGCCGGGCCAGCAGGCCGGCCCGCGCGCATGACGATCGGCCAGGCGGTCCTCTGGGTGCTGGCGCTGGGCGCCTTCGGCCTGGCGCTGCGGCGCGGCCTGCCCACCGCGCAGCGGGCGCTGCGGGAAACCGGCGACACCATCCTGCGCGTGCTGCCGCTGCTCTGTGCCGCGCTGCCCATGGCGGCCTTCCTGGCGGAGCTGGTTCCGCCCGACCTCGCCGCCGGCTGGCTGGGGCCGGAGAGCGGCCTGACGGGCATCGTCATCGCCGCCCTCGCCGGCGGCTTCATCCCGGGCGGGCCCTTCGTGTCGTTCCCGCTGGTGCTGACCTTCATCAAGGCCGGCGCCGGCGGGCCGCAGATGGTGGCGCTGATCACCGGCTGGGCCATCCTCGGCTTCCATCGCGTGATCGCCTGGGAATGGCCGGTGCTGGGCCCGCGCTTCATCCTGATCCGGCTGCTGGCCTCCGGCGCGCTGCCGGTGCTGGCCGGCGTGCTGGCGCAATTGCTGCTGCCATTGTTCCCGCACGCGCTCGTGCGGCCCTGACGCGGGGCGCGGCGGGGACGCCGTGCCGCGTGACCCAATGCCGCCGCCCCTGGCGCGCGCCGTCGGATCGGCGCGCGGGCCGCCCGCGCCCGTCCTACTTCACCAGCACCCGCGCGGCATCGCGGGTCCGCGCCACGGTCTTGCCGGCCTCCTCCACCGCGCCGGCGACGACGGCGATGTCGGCGCTCACCGAGGCGACGGTCGAGGACACGTCCTGCGTGGTGCTGGAGATGCCGCGGATCACCGTCCCCTGCTGCTCCATCGCCGAGGCGGTGGCGGACACGCTTTCCCGCACCACCGTCACCGCGTCGCGGATGGCGTTCAGCGCACCCGCCACCTCCAGCGAGGTGGACTGGATGCCGTTGATCTCGCCGGTGATCTGCTCGGTCGCCCGGGCCGCCTGCACCGCCAGCGACTTCACCTCCCCGGCGACCACGGCGAAGCCCTTGCCGGCCTCGCCGGCGCGCGCCGCCTCGATGGTCGCGTTCAGGGCCAGCAGGTTGATCTGGCTGGCGATGTTACGGATCAGCCCGACGATGCCGGTCATCGCCTGGGCGGCATTGCTCAGCGTCTCGGTGTTGCGGGCCACCGCCTGGGTCTGATCGAAGGCGCCCTCGGTCGCGGCGCGGGACCGCGCCATGCTCTCGGCGATCCCGGCGATCGACCCGGCCAGCTGCTCGGCGCTCGCGGCCAGGCCCTGCACGTCGCCCTCGGTGCGGCCGGCCGCGGCGCGCACCTGGTCGGCGGCCTGGGTGCAGCGCGCCATCGATGCCTCGACATCGCCGATCAGCGCGTTCAGCGTGTTCAGCAGCTGCATCTGCTTGGTGATGTCGGTGGCGAATTTCACCACCTTCGCCACCCGCCCGTCGGGGCCGAGGATCGGGTTGTAGGCGCCTTCGATCCACACCTCCCGCCCGTCCTTGCCGAAGCGGCGGAATTGCGCCGCCTGGAACTGCCCGCCGCGCAGCGTGTCCCAGAACCGCTTGTAGTCCGCCGAGGCGGCGTAGTCCGGCGTGACGAAGATGCTGTGGTTGCGGCCCCGGATCTCCTCCAGCCCATAGCCCATGACGGCGAGGAAATTGTCGTTGGCATCCAGGATGGTGCCGTCGGGCGCGAACTGGATCATCGCCTGCGACCGGCCGAGCGCCAGGATCTGCGCCTGGTAGTCCAGGTTCATCAGCCGCTCGCGGCTGTCGGCCCATTCCACCACGAAGCCGGTGCGCGTCCCGTCCTCGACCAGCGGGGAGACCAGCAGGTCGAACATCCGGGGGCCGACCTTGATGGTGGCGCTGTGCGGCTTGTCCATCGCCGCCAGCATCCGCCGCTGATGGCCGGGATCCTTGTGGAAGACGTCGATGTTGCTGCCGATCAGCGTCGCCAGGCTGAAGCGCGGCAGCTCCTTCCGCAGTTCCGGCTCGGCCTCCCGCAGCAGGGCCATGACCGAGGGATTCATGTAGATGATGGTCAGGTCGCGGTCGGCGATCATGACATTGGCGCGCAGCGCGTCGAGCGCCGCGTGGCGGATGTCCGGCAGGCGTTCGCTACCGAAGAATTTGAGCATGAGGTCGTCCCTTACCGCACCCGGATCGGCCGCGGTGCCGGACGGCGGACACCGCGTCGCCCCCGGCCGCTTGCGCCCCACCATGCCTCGGGACGGCTAATGCCGGGTGAATCCGGGCGCTGGCGTCGGCGGCCCGGGTGCGGCATACCCCCGCGCGCATGGATGAATGGCTGCCTCGGGACGCATGGGACCGGCTGCTGGCGCTGCGGGATGCGCCCGGCACGGCGGCGCATGGGCTGCCGCAGGATCTGCCGCCCGGCCCGCTCGGCGCGCTGTTCGGCCCGCTGCTGGCGCCGCCCCGCGCGCCGGATGGCTGCCTGGTGGTCGGCCGCCTGGCGCAGACGCTGGACGGGCGGATCGCCACGCAATCCGGCTCCTCGCAATGGATCGGCGGGCCCGGCGACATCCTGCACACCCACCGGCTGCGGGCGCTGTGCCATGCGGTGGTGGTGGGCGCCGGCACGGTGCGGCACGACGACCCGCGGCTGACCACCCGCGACTGCACCGGCCCCAGCCCGGTACGGGTGGTGCTGGACACCGACCGCCGCCTCGGGCCCGGATACGGGGTCTTCCGCGCCGGCCCGCCGACGCTGCTGCTCTGCGCCGCGGATGCGCCGGGGCCGGACCGGCATGGCAGCGCCGAGGTGGTGCGCCTGCCGCGCGACCCGGCGGCGGGCGGCCTCGACATCGCCGCCATCCTCGCCGCGCTGGCGGCGCGCGGGCTGACGCGGATCTTCGTCGAGGGCGGCGGCGTCACGGTCAGCCGCTTCCTGGCCGCCGGCGGGCTCGACCGGCTGCATGTGACGGTGGCGCCGGTGCTGCTCGGCAGCGGCATCCCCGCCTTCACCCTGCCGGAGGCGGAGCGCATCGCCGACGGGCTGCGCTTCGCCTGGACGGTGCATGCGCTGGACCCGGACGTGCTGCTGGACATCGCGCTGGACCGCGCCCGGCCGGGGGTCTGCGCATGAGCGTGCCCCTCGCCGCGCGCGCGCTCTGGTATGTCGCGCCGGGGCACGCCGAGATCCGGGCGCAGGCGCTGCCGCCGCGCGCGCCGGACCAGGTGCTGGTGCGCAGCCGCGTCAGCGCGCTGTCGCGCGGCACCGAACGCCTGGTGCTGGAAGGGCGCGTGCCGGCCAGCCAGCACGAAGCCATGCGCGCGCCGCTGATGGAAGGCGCGTTCCCCTTCCCGGTGAAATACGGCTACTGCGCGCTCGGCGATGTCGAGGACGGGCCCGGGGCGCTGCGCGGCCGCCGCGTCTTCGTCCTGCATCCGCACCAGGACCGGTTCCTCGCCCCGGCGGCGATGTGCATCCCGGTGCCGGATGCGCTGCCGGACCACCGCGCCGTGATGGCGGCGAACATGGAGACGGCGCTGAACATCCTGTGGGATGCCCGGCCCCTGCCGGGGGAGCGCTGCCTGGTCGTCGGCGCCGGGCTGGTCGGGCTGCTCACGGCGTCGCTGCTGGCGCGCATGCCCGGGATCCGTCCGGTGCTGGTGGATGTGGACCCCGGGCGCGCGGCGCTGGCCGCCGCGGTCGGCGCGGGCTTCGCGCTGCCGGCGGACGCGCCGGGCGACCAGGACCTGATCATCCATGCCAGCGCCAGCGCCGCCGGCCTCGCCCTCGCGCTCGACCGCGCGGGGTTCGAGGCGCGGATCGTCGAGGCCAGCTGGCATGGCGACCGCGCCGTGCCGCTGCCGCTCGGCGAGGCTTTCCATAGTCGCCGCCTGTCGCTCCTCAGCTCGCAGGTCGGCGCGGTGGCGCCGGCGATGCGCGGCCGCCGCACGCATGCCGAACGCCTGGCGCTGGCGCTGGACCTGCTGGCGGATCCGCGGCTGGATGCGCTGGCCGCGCCGGTCGCGCGCTTCGAGGACCTGCCGCAGGCCCTGCCCGCGCTGCTGGCGGGGGGCGCCGCCGCGCCGCCCTGCCCCGTCGTCACCTATATATAAGAGTGTGCCGCGATGTACTCGCTCACCGTCTGCGACAACATCATGATCGCCCACAGCTTCCGCGGGGAGGAATTCGGCCCCGCCCAGCGGCTGCACGGCGCCACCTTCGCGGTGGAGGCGGAGTTCCGCGCCCCGAAGCTCGACCACCTGCACCTGCTGGTGGATATCGGCCTCGCCAAGGTGGAGCTGCGCAAGGCGCTCGACACCATGGACTACCGCAACCTGGACGCCGAGCCGCAATTCGCCGGGCTCAACACCACCACCGAATATCTCTGCGCCCATATCCACGGCCTGCTCTGCGCCGCGCTGAAGGATGGCAGGCTGGGGGCGCAGAGCGGCAACGTGACCGCGCTGAAGGTGCTGCTGCGGGAAAGCCCGAATGCCTGGGCCGCCTACGAGGCGGAGGTCGGCTGAATGCGGCCGCGCCGGCACGCCGCCCCCGCCCCGCTGCGCCGGCCCCGGGCGGGGCTCGCGGCATGAGCATCGCCCTGCTGGTCCCCGCGCCCTTCGATACCGTCTCGGGCGGCTATCTCTATGACCGCCGGCTGGTGGCGGGGCTGCGCGGCCTCGGCCATGACGTGCGGGTGGTGGAACTCGCCGGCCACCATCCGCTGCCCGATGCGGCGGCGGAAGCGGCGGCCCGCACCGCCCTCGCCGCGCTGCCCGACGGCACGCGCCCGGTCATCGACGGGCTGTGCCTGCCCGCCTTCGCGCCGCTCGCCGAGGCGCTCGCGGCGCATGGCGCCATCGGCCTGATCCACCACCCCACGGCGCTGGAGCATGGCGCGCCGGAGGAGGACCGGGACGCGCTGCGCGGCATCGAGCGCGACCTGTTCCCCCGCCTCGCGCGGATCGTCGCCACCTCCCCGCACACGGCGCAGCGCCTGGCGGCGGAATTCGAGGTGCCGGCCGACCGCATCGGCGTGGTGGAGCCGGGCACCGACCCGGCGCCGCGCAGCGCCGGCTCGGGCGGGCCGGGCTGCGCCATCCTTTCGGTCGGCACGCTGGTGCCGCGCAAGGGGCATGACGTGCTGCTGCGCGCCCTGGCCGGCATGCCGGACCTGGACTGGACGCTGACCGTCGCCGGCGCCGAGGGGCGCAACCCCGTCCATGCGCAGGGCCTGCTGGCGCTGGCGGAGGAGCTGGGCATCGCCCGCCGCGTCACCTTCGCCGGGGAAGTGGATGGCGCCGCGCTGGAGGCGCTCTATGCCGGCGCCGACCTCTTCGCGCTCGCCACCTGGTGGGAAGGCTATGGGATGGCCGCGGCCGAGGCGCTGGCGCGCGGCCTGCCGCTCGCCATCACCGCCGGCGGCGCCATCGCCGACCTCGTGCCGATGGAGGCCGGCGCGGTCTCCCCGCCCGGCGACGTGGTGTCGCTGACCAAGGCGCTGCGGCGGATGATCATCGATACCGAGATGCGGGCCGAGATGGCCGAGGCCGCCTGGCAGGCAGGCCAGCGCCTGCCGCGCTGGCCGGACCGCGCCGCCGCCTTCGCCGCGGAGCTGGCGCGCGCGTGACCGAGGCCTTCGACCTCGACTGGCTGGACCTGCGGGAGCCCTTCGACGCCGCCGCGCGGTCGGAGGCGCTGGCCGAGCGGCTGCTGGCGGCGCTGCCGCAGCGGCCGCGCTTCCTCGACCTCGGCGCCGGCAGCGGCAGCCTGCTGCGCTGGCTGGCCCCGAGGCTGGGGCGGGCACAGAGCTGGACGCTGGTGGACAGCGACAAGGAATTGCTCGAGGCCGCCTTCGACACCATCGCCGACCGCGCCGACCAGGTGGGCTTCCACGTCACCGCCCCGAACCGCCGCACCCTGCTGGTGCATGCGCCGGGCGGCGCCTGGCGGATCGACACGCTGGTCGCCGACCTGGCCGAGGCGCCGGCCAATTTGCCGCTGGCCCAGGCGGATGCGGTGGTGAACTCGGCGCTCTGCGACCTCGTCTCCCGCCCCTGGGTGGAACGGATGGCGGCGGCGCTGCGGGTGCCTTTCTACGCCGCGCTCTGCGTCGATGGGCGGGACCGCTTCGCGCCGCCGCATCCGGCGGATGCGCGCGTCGCCGCCGGCTTCCGCCGCGACCAGGGACGGGACAAGGGCTTCGGGGGTCGCGCGCTGGGCCCGCAGGCGCCGGCGGCGATCGCCGCGGCCTTCGCGGCACGCGGCTTCGCGGTGACGAGCGCGCCGAGCGACTGGGTGATCCGCGGCCGCGGCGTGGCGCCGCACCCGGCGCTGCGGGAGACGGCGGGCGAGTTCCTCGGCCAGCTCGTCGCCGGCCATGCGGCGGCGGCGGCGGCGCAGGACCGGCGCGGCGGCGCCGCCATCGCCGCCTGGGGGACGATGCGGGCGGCGCAGGCGGAACACGGGCTTCTCTCGGGCCGAATCGGCCACCGGGACGTGCTGGCGCTGCCGCGGCGCTAGGGAGGATCGCGGGGGGGGGGCGCGAACGCCCGGACGCGTGGCTCCGCCCTGCGATCAACAGGCTGGAGCGGCTTGCGCGTTCAGGAGAGGACGCAAACCGCTCTGGCGAGGACCTCGTCCGGGCGGGATCATCCGAAGGGGTGACGAACCCGCTGAAACACCGGGCCGGGGCGTGCCGCGGGAGCGATCGCCGCGGCGGCATGTCCCGGCGCGTGTCCGCGAAGGGCCGCGATCCGCCGGGCGTCCGACCAGGTCGCGCCGCAGCGCGGTGCCGCCCCGGTCCCGGCAGGTTGTCGCCGCCCTGACCGGCCCCCGGCCTTGAGCGCACCGCACCCTGCGCGGAGCTGCGGGCGGCGTCCTGGGCAGGCCGGGGACCCCCCATCACCCATCCCATGGCGGGCACGGCCCCAAGCCTCCCGGTGCCGCGGCGGAACACGGCCGCGCGGCGCGCGTTCGTCCTGCATCACGCAGGGGAGGATCGCCGATGCCCGCAGACCAGATGCCGAACCGCGCGCTCAACCCGGGCGACGTCGCCCAGCCCGGCACGGCCGCGACCGGCGAGGGCCCTTGCCCGGACTGCCAGGGCAAGGGCAGCGTCGGCGGCCAGGCCTGCCGGACCTGCGGCGGGACCGGCATCGTCATCCAGGGCGTCGCCGGCGGCTGAAGCCGCTCCATCCTGTTGATCGCAGGGCGGAGTCTCGCGTCCGGGCGTTCACGCCCTTCCGCGAGCCGCTCTAGGATGCCGGCATGGACCTGCCACCCGGACTGATCCTCAGCCTCGAGGAAAGCCCGCCCGAGGCCGATCTCGACGTCCTCGCCGACGGGCTGGAAGCCTTCAACGAAGCCGCCTGGCCGGGGCACCTGCCCTGGCAAGCCTTCGCCCTGATGCTGCGGGAGGATGGGCGCATCCGCGGCGGCATCGCCGGGGAGAGCTATTGCGGCTGGCTCTTCATCCGCTTCTTCTGGCTGGAGGAGGCGCTGCGGCGTGGCGGCCTCGGTGCCGGGCTGATCGACGCGGCCGAAGCCGAAGCGCGGCGGCGCGGCTGCCATTCCGCCTATGTGGACACCTTCAACTTCCAGGCGCCGGAGTTCTACCGCAGCCAGGGCTACGCGGAATTCGCCCGCTTGCCCTACCCTCCGCGCGGCGAGCGCATCTGGCTGCGCAAGCGCCTGACGGAGGATGCGCCATGACCGAAGGCCCCATCGCCCTGCGCGCGGCGGACCAGCCGCCGCGACCGGTGCCGACCGGCTTGCCCGAGGACCTCGTGGCGCCGATGCGCGGGCGGGTGAAGCGGGTGCTGGGCGATCCCTTCGGCCTGCGCAATTTCGGCGTGAACCTGGTGCGGCTGCCGCCCGGCGCCGCCTCCTCCCTGCGGCATGCGCATGCCACGCAGGACGAATGGATCTATGTGCTGGAAGGCACCCCGACCCTGGTGCTGGGCGGGCGCAGTGCGGTGCTGGCGCCCGGCGACTGTGCCGGCTTCGCCGCCGGCACGGGCGAGGCGCATCACCTGGTGAACCGCTCGGACGCCGATGCGGTCTTCCTGGAGGTCGGCGACCGCACCCGCCCCGATGCCGCGACCTACCCGGACAACGACCTGACCGGCGCGCACGGCCCGGATGGCCGCTGGCACTATACGCGGAAGGACGGCACGCCGCTCTGACGGGACCGGCGGCGTTGCGTTAGGGTGCCGGCCCTGATCGCCTTCGGGAGAGAGACGACCATGCCCCTGCTCGGCTGCATCGCCGACGACTTCACCGGCGCCACCGACCTGGCCAACACCCTGGTCAAGGGCGGCATGACGGCCGTGCAGGTGATCGGCGTCCCGAAGGGTCCTTTGCCGGACGCCGATGCCGTGATCGTCGCGCTGAAGTCCCGCACCGCCCCGGTGGCAGAGGCGGTGGCGGAGAGCCTGGCGGCCTGCGACGCGCTGCTGGCGGCCGGGGCGAAACAGATCTTCTTCAAATACTGCTCCACCTTCGACAGCACGGATGCCGGCAATATCGGCCCGGTGGCGGATGCGCTGGTGAAGCGGCTGGATTGCGGCTTCGCGCTGGCGAACCCGGCCTTCCCGACCAATGGCCGCACCGTCTTCCAGGGGCACCTGTTCGTCGGCGACAAGCTGCTGAACGAGAGCGGGATGGAGAACCATCCGCTGACGCCCATGCGCGACGCCAACCTGGTCCGCGTGCTGGGCCGGCAGACCGATGGCACGGTGAAGCTGATCCCTCTCTCCGTCGTGGAGCAGGGCGCCACCATCCTCCGGCACACCATGACCGGGCTGAAGGAGAGCGGCTGGCGCTATGCCATCGTGGATGCGGTGACGGATGCCCACCTTGTCGCGATCGGCGAGGCCGCGGCGGACCATGCGCTGATCACCGGCGGGTCGGGCATCGCCATGGGGCTGCCGGGGAATTTCCGTGCCAAGGGGCTGCTGCCTGACCGCGGCGAGGCCGCGGCCACGCTGCCGCCCATGCAGGGCCATGCCGCTGTCGTGGCCGGGTCCTGCTCCCGCGCCACGCTCGGGCAGATCGGCTATGCGCGGGACCATGCGCATACGCTCGAACTCGACGTGCTGGCGACGCCGGATGCCGCGGCGCTGGCGGCGCAGGCGCTGGACTGGGCGGGCGGCAAGCTGGGCGACCACCCGGTGGTGATCGCGGCCAGCGCCCCGCCGGAGAAGGTGGCGGCGCTGCAGGCGAAGCTGGGGCGGGACGCTGCCGGCGCGCTGGTGGAGCAGGCCGTGGCGACGATCGCCGAGGGGCTGGTGGCGCGCGGCGTGAAGCGCCTGGTGGTGGCGGGCGGCGAGACCTCGGGAGCGGTGGTGTCGCGCCTCGGCGTGGCGTCGCTGCGCATCGGGCCGGAAATCGACCCGGGCGTGCCCTGGACCTATGCCGAGCCGACCGGGCTGCACCTGGCGCTGAAGAGCGGGAATTTCGGGGCGCGGGATTTCTTCCTGAAGGCGTTCGGCGTGTGAAGCCTGGGGGAGAGAGGGCTACCTCTCTCCCCCACACCCCCTCTCACCGCTTTCCGGAAAACTCAGAGAAAAGGGTGAGTGGGGGGCTTGGGGGAGAGAGTTCGCTCTCTCCCCCGATCTTTCGGAGACGCACATGACGGAAGCAGACCTCCGCGACCGCCTGGCCGAGCATGGCCGCCTGCTCTTCGGCCGCGGCTACAGCGTCGGCAGCGCCGGCAACATCAGCGTCCGCCTGCCGGACGGCTACCTGATGACGCCCACGAACAGTTGCCTCGGCCGCCTCGACCCCGCGCGCATCAGCAAGCTGGACCGGGACTGGCGGCATGTTGCGGGCGACAAGCCGTCCAAGGAGGTCTTCCTGCACCGCGCGGTGCTGGAGACGCGGCCGGAGGCCGGCGCGGTGGTGCATCTGCACTCCACCCATGCCACCGCCATCGCCTGCCTGGCCACGCCGGGGGAGGCGGCGCCGATCCCGCCGCTGACGCCCTATTTCGTCATGCGCGTCGGCCGGGTGCTGCCGGTGGTGCGCTACTACCGCCCGGGCGATGCGGCGATGGAGCCGGCGATCGCCGCGGCGGCGAAGGACGCACGGGCGATGCTGCTGGCCAACCATGGCCCGGTGGTCAGCGGGAAGACGCTGGACGACGCGGTCTATGCGGCGGAGGAGCTGGAGGAGGCGGCGAAGCTCGCCCTCATGCTGCGCGGCCAGGACGCGCGGGTGCTGACGCCCGCGGAGGTGGAGGACCTGCTGGCGACCTTCGGCTGAGGGTCAGCGGCGCCGGGTCGGGCGGCCGACCTCGAAAGGGCGCTCGATGATTGCCGCCCAGTCGTAGGGGTTCGCCTCGGGGAAGGCGGCAAGCGGCAGGTTGGTCTCGCCCGAAGCGTCCGACCGCGCCTCCTGCCAAGCGTCGGCCACCGCCTCGTCGCGGCTCGCCTTCAGGCTCGGGTTCCTGCGCAGGACCTTGGCGATGTGCAGCCGCCGGGTGCGGATCGTCGCCTCCCTGCTCCGCCCCCGCCGCTCCGGCTGGTGGTCCCAAGCGAGCCTATGCGTCAGCAGCACGCGCAGCGCGCGCTCGAGCGTGTCGTACGGCTCGTTGCCTACGTCATCCAGCGCCTCGGCGATGGTCGCCGCATCCACCTCCGAGAGCCGGCCGGCCCGCAGCAGCGCCGCCTGCTCGCGTGCCCAGGCATCCAGGTCCTGCGTGTCGCCGGCGTGCGCCGGCGCCTCGGGCTCGACCGGAAGGTCCATGGGGCCGTCCTCCTTCGCCGCAGGAGACGGCGCCCGCGCCACGCGCCGCCACCCTTGACCATGGCCACCGCTGCCGCACCCTGGCGCCACCGCCGGGACCCTGCCGCCATGCTCCGCCGCCGCCACCTGCTCGCCCTGCCGCTGCTGCCGCGCACCGCCGCAGCCCAGGGGCAGGCCTGGTCGCCGGACCGGCCCATCCGCTTCCTCCAGGGCTTCGCGCCCGGCGGCACCACGGACATCCTGGCGCGGCTGCTGGCGCCGGAACTCGCCGCCGCGCTCGGCCAGCGCGTGGTGGTGGAGAACTGCCCGGGCGCCGGCGGCACGCTGGCCGCCGAGGCGCTGGCCCGCGCCCGGCCCGATGGCGCGACGATGATGCTGCTGAACAACGGCTTCGCGGTCGCCGCCGCGCTGTTCCGCCGCCTGCCCTACGACCCGGAGGCCGATATCGACCCCTGCGCCCTCGTCGCCACCGCGCCGCTGGTGCTGCTGGCGGCGCCGCGGGACGGCATCGGCACGCTGCCCGACCTGCTCGCCGCCGCGCGGGCGCGGCCCGGCGCGCTCACCGTCGCCACCGTCGGCATCGGCAGCACGCAGCATTTCGCGCTGGAGGCGCTGGCCGCGCTGGCCGGGATCGGCGTGACCCATGTGCCCTATCGCGGCACGCCCGCCGCCCTCGTCGCGCTGCGGACCGGGGAGGTGCAGGCGGTGATGGAGACGCTCGGCGCCGTGCTCGGCCAGGTGCAGGCCGGGGAGGCGCGCGCCCTCGCCGTCACCGCCGCCGCCCGCGCGCCGCTGCTGCCCGATGTGCCGACCATGGCGGAGAGCGGCATCGCCGGCTTCGACCTGGCGACCTGGTACGCCATCGGGTTTCCCGCCGGCACGCCGGCGGCGGTGCAGGCACGCCTGGCGGAGGAGACGGCGCGCGCCGTCGCCGCGCCGCGGCTGCGCGCGCAGTTCGACAGTCTCGGCCTGCAGCCCGCCAGCGGCGGGCCGGAGGCGACGCGCGCCCTGATCCGCGCCGAGATCGCCCGCGCCCTGCAGGCGCGCGCCAGCATCCCCCAGCCCTAGGAGACCTGCCCGCATGAGCACCCCCACCGGCCGCGAGGCGCCCGCCGACCACCCGATCGCCCCGATCCTTGCCAACAGGTGGAGCCCGCGCAGCTTCACCGGCGCGCCGCTGCCGCCCGGCGCGCTGGACAGCCTGCTGGAAGGCGCCCGCTGGGCGGCCAGCAGCAACAACCTGCAGCCCTGGCACTTCATCGTGGCGCGGCGGGACGCGGAGGCCGAGGCCTTCGAGACGCTGGTCGGCGTGCTCTCCCCCAACAACCAGACCTGGGCGCGCAAGGCCGGGGTGCTGATGCTGTCGGTGGCGCGGCTGGCCAACCCGAACAACGGCAACCCGATGCGCCACGCCCTGCACGACACCGGCGCGGCGACGGCGCAGATGGCGCTGCAGGCGGCGGCGCTCGGCCTGCAGGCGCATCTGATGGCCGGCTTCGACGCCGCCGCGGCGCGCACCGCCTTCGGCATCCCGGAAGGCTTCGACCCGGTCGCCGCCATCGCCATCGGCGAGGTCGGGCCGCCCGAGGCGCTGCCGGAGGCGCTGGCGGCACGCGAGACCGCGCCGCGCCAGCGCCGGCCCGTTTCGGAATTCGCGATGTTCGGCGGCTGGCGGGGCTGAGCGCGATGGAGCCGGAGATGCTGGACCGCCTCGCCATCCGGGCGCTGGTGGAGAACTGGGCGGTGTGGCGCGATGCCGGCGACTGGGACCGCTTCGCCACGTGCTGGCATGCCGATGGCTACATGATGGCCACCTGGTGCCAGGCGCCGGCGGCCGAGTTCATCGCCGCCAGCAAGGCGGGCTGGGCCAAGGGCGTCTCGATCCTGCATTTCCTCGGCGGCCACAGCGCCGATGTCGCGGGGACGCGCGCCATCGCCCAGACCAAGATGACCATCAGCCAGCGCGCCGAGGTGCATGGCGTGCTGGTCGACGTGGTCTGCACCGGCCGCTTCTACGACTTCCTGGAGAAGCGGGAGGGTCGCTGGGGCGTGGTGCTGCGCCAGCCGATCTACGAGAAGGACCGGATGGACCCGGTCGATCCGGCGGCGCGCCTCGCGCTCGACCCCGCGCTGCTGGCGCGGTTTCCGGAGGGTTACCGCCACCTTGCCTATCTGCAGACGCAGATCGGCTACGCGGTGAAGACCGACATGCCCGGCCTCAAGGGGCCGGCGGTGGAGGCGCTGTATGCGCGCGGCGGCGCCTGGCTGGCCGGCGGGCCGCATGGCTGAAGCCTGACCGCGCGCGCACGCGAAAAGGGCGCCGCCCCTTGCGGGACGGCGCCCCTCACGCCGGGATCAGCGGCGGTGTCAGGTCGCGGAGGACTCGCTGCTCGTCTCGGTCGCGGCGGCAGGGGCTTCCATCGCGGCCTTCTTCTTGGCGGCGCGGGTGGCGGCGGCCTTCTTCGCCGCCTCGCTGCGCGAGGAGGTCGCGGCCTTGGCGGCGGCGGCGCGCTTCGGCGCGGCCTTGGGCGCGGCGGCCTTGCGGGCGGCCGGCTTGCGGGCGGCCGGCTTGCGCGCGGTGGTCGCCTTCTTCGCCGCCGGCTTGCGGGTGGTCGCCGCCTTGCGGGCGGCCGGCTTCTTGGCGACGGCCTTCTTCGCCGTGGTGGCCTTGCGGGCGGCCGGCTTGCGCGCGGTGGTCGCCTTCTTCGCCGCCGGCTTGCGCGCCGCGGGCTTCTTCGCGGCGGCGCGCTTCGGCGCGGCCTTCTTCGCCGCCGGCTTGCGCGCGGTGGTCGCCTTCTTCGCGGCCGGCTTCTTGGCAGCGGCCTTCTTCGGCGCGGCGGCCTTGCGGGCGGCCGGCTTCTTCGCGGCGACGCGGCCGCGCGCGGTGGCGGGCTTCTTCGCGCTGCGGCGCGTGGTGGCCATGGCCATCGCCTGGGCCTTCGGGGTCTCGGGGGTATCGGTCACGGTCAGGATCTCCTTGCGCGTTCCGTGGGAAGCCGGGCCGCCGCGGGGGCGCGGACGGACCGGGTACATGCAGGTCGGGTCGTGCGATGGCGGCGGCGCGCGGATCCCGTAGCGCGTGGCGCCGTCGTGGTCGCCGTCCTGGCCTTGCCGGCAGGAAGCGGCAGCGGGCGATCGGCGGCCAGCGGCCGCATCGCATTCCCCGATACCGAGCCTTCCACGCGGGGCGAAGCTGCCTTGCCCTGCGCCGGGGCGGAATGTGCGGCGCCCCGCGCCACCATCCCGTCCTGCCTGCGGTCCATGGACCGTCCTTCCCTGTTGCTGCACGTCGCCGCGGTCATCGCGTGAATCCGAATGCCGCGAATCGGTTGCGGTGTCGTGCGCAGCGCACGCTATCTGCACACGCAAGCACCGTGTCAACAGAAACCGCAATTCGCGTCGCGATTTTTCCCGCATGCACGCGCAATCGCGTGCATCTCGGCGCGATGCGCGCGGATGCGGGCGACGAAAACGGCCGCCGGAGTCACCGGCGGCCGTCCTGCAATGCGGTCCGTCGCGCGTCGCGCGGCGGCAATTCCGAAGCGTCGGTTAACGCGGCGGCCGCTGCGTTGCGCCGCCGATCACCGCGACGCCAGCGGCGGCGAGACGGCAACCCGGCGCGGTTCCGCGGCACGCCGCGCGCGCCATCGTCACCGCGCCGCCGCCCTGCTGCCGCATCGCGTCGCCGCCCCGGCCGCGGGCC
>NZ_SMOA01000132.1 GCF_004353985.1 Paracraurococcus ruber
GGCGAGGTCCCGCGCGGCGTCCCGGGCGCGGCCGCCGGCGCGGCGCCGGCGGCGCGCTGCTCCGCCTCCCACTCCGCCCGCAACCGGTCGAGCTCCCCCGTCTCCGCCTTGGGTCCCGGCATCAGAGGCCCCAGCGGCGCCGCAGCGCCACCTGGGCGAGCAGCGCATGCGCCGCCTCCGCCCCCTTGTTGTGCCTGTCGTCGGCGGCGCGGGCGATCGCCTGCTGCAAGGTGTCCACCGTCAGCAGGCCGAAGCCGATGGCGGCGCCGGTCTCGTCCGAGATCCGCATGACGCCGTGGCAGATGGCATCGCAGATGAAGGTGTAGTGGTCGGTCTCGCCGCGCACCACGCAGCCCAGCAGCAGGTAGCCGTCATAGGCTTCGCGGGTCTGGGTCAGCGCCATGCGCAGCGCCGCCGGCAATTCGAAGCCGCCCGCCACGTCCACGGTCTGGTGGAACGCGCCGACCTCGGCGAAGACCCGCTCCGCCCCGCGGCGCATGCCGCCGACCACCTGCTCGTAATACGGCGCCTGGATCACCAGCAGCCGCGGCGCCGGCCCCTCCAGGGGCTTCGCCGCGCGCTCCGGCGCATCGATCGTGCTCATGCAATGTCCTGTTTCGAACGGGTGAGCGGCCGCGTCTCCACGACCCGCAGGCCATAGCCCTCGAGGCCGACGATCGGCCGCGGGTTGTTGGACAGCCGCACCATGTCGCGCACGCCGAGATCGGCCAGGATCTGCGCGCCGATGCCGTAGTCGCGGATCTCGGGCGGCGCCACCCGGCGGTCCTTGGCGTGCTTGATCTGCTCGCTCATGTTCGTCGGCCGCCAGTCGCGGACGACGACGACCACGCCGCGACCCGCCGCCTCGATCATGCGCATGGCGTCGTGCAGGTCCTGGGTGCCCTGCCCCGCCACGATGTCGTGCAGCAGGTTGGCGGCATGCATCCGCACATGCACCGGCCCGGGCGCCGAGACGTCGCCGCGCACCAGCGCCAGGTGCTCGGCGTATTCCAGCGTGTTGGTGTAGACCACCAGGCGCCAGTCACCGCCCACCGGGTGCTCGATCTGCCCCTCGGTCACCCGGCGCACCAGGCGTTCGGTCCGGCGGCGGTAGCCGATCAGGTCGGCGATGGTGCCGAGCTTCAGGCCATGCAGCTGCGCGAAGGCGACCAGGTCCGGCATGCGGGCCATGGTGCCGTCGTCGTTCATGATCTCGCAGATCACGCCCGAGGCGTTGAGCCCGGCCAGCCGGGCGATGTCCACCGATGCTTCCGTGTGCCCGGCGCGGACCAGCGTGCCGCCGTCCCGCGCCAGCAGCGGGAAGACATGGCCCGGCGTCACGATATGCTCCCGCCCCATCTCCGGGTTGATGGCGGTGGCGATGGTATGCGCGCGGTCGGCGGCGGAGATGCCGGTGGTGACGCCGTCCTTCGCCTCGATGCTCACCGTGAAGGCGGTGCTGTGGCGGGTGCCGTTGGCGGCGGCCATCAGCGGCAGGCCCAGCTGTTCCACGCGGTGGCGCGTCATCGCCAGGCAGATCAGGCCGCGGGCGTACTTGGCCATGAAGTTGATGGCGTCCGGCGTCGCGAACTGCGCCGGGATCACCAGGTCGCCCTCGTTCTCCCGGTCCTCGTCGTCCACCAGGATGAACATGCGGCCGCGGCGCGCCTCCTCGATCAGCTCCTCGGTCGGGCTGACGAATTCGGAGAAGGTGACGCGATGCGGCGCGGCAGCAGACATGGTCCTCTGATCCTTCAGCGCGCCGACGTCGCGGCGGGGGCGTCCCGGTCGGCCGACACCAGGCGGGCAACGTAGCGCGCCAGCGTGTCGATCTCGATATTGACCCGGCCGCCCGGCTGGAGCGTGCCGAAGGTGGTCACCGCGGCCGTATGCGGGATGATGTTGACCCCGAACACGTCCCCGTCAACCTCGTTCACCGTCAGCGAAACGCCGTCGATCGCGATCGAACCCTTCTCCGCCACGAAGCGCGACAGCCCCGGCGGCAGGCGGAAGCGCCAGCGCACGCTGGCATTCTCCGGCACCGCCGAGAGCACCTCCGCCACGCCATCCACATGGCCGGAGACCAGGTGCCCGCCCAGCTCGTCGCCCAGCCGCAGCGACCGTTCGAGGTTGACGCGGCTGCCGGCCCGCAGGCCACCCATGCTGGTCTTCGACAGCGTCTCGGCCGAGGCATCCACCGCGAACCAGTCGCCGCCCAGCTGCACCGCCGTCAGGCAGACCCCGGAACAGCAGATGGAGGCGCCGATGGCCGCCGGCGCCGGCTGCGCCAGGAAGGCGGGCGAGGTGCCGATGACCAGGCGCATGTCGTGCCCGGCGCCGATCGGCTGCACCTCCCGCACCGTGCCGAGGTCGGTCACGATCCCGGTGAACATGGGTCCTCACCCTCCTCGCGAGCCAACTCGGTGAACCAGTCGGCCCCCACGGGCCGGCTGGATATGCGCCTGAACCTGGGCATGGCCGAAAGCGCTGCCAGCGGCAAGGGCTGCACCGCCGGCAGCCCGTCCCCGCCCATCACCCCCGGCGCGTGGAACCAGGCGATCCGGTCGACGAAGCCGCCGCGCAGCAGGGCGGCGGCGAGGCCCGCCCCGCCCTCCGCCATCACCCGCGTCACCCCCCGCTGCGCCAGGGCGCCGAGCAGCGCCGCCATGTCGAGGCCCGGCTTCGCCCGCGGCACCGGCAGGATCTGCACCCCCGCTTCCAGATAGGGGGCGAGCACGCCCGGCCGCTGGTTGGTGCGGGTGGCGATCCAGGTCGGCACCTGCCGCGCCGTCCGGACCAGCCGGCTGTCGAGCGGCGTGCGCAGCCGGCTGTCCGCCACCACCCGGGCCAGCGGCACCCGGGCCGTGCCGGGGATGCGGGGCGTCAGCTCCGGGTCGTCCGCCAGCACCGTTCCGCTGCCGACCAGGATGGCGTCGTGCCGGGCGCGCAGGGCATGCGCCAGGCGGCGCGCCTCCGGCCCGGTGATCCACTGGCTCTCCCCGCCCGCGGTGGCGATGCGCCCATCCAAGGTGGTGGCGAGCTTGAGGGTGACCAGCGGCAGCCCGCGCGTGATGCGGCGGGCGAAGCCGGCGATGACCTCCCGCGCCTCCGGCCCGCCCAGGCCAAGCTCCACGATCACCCCGGCATCCCGCAGCCGCTGCAACCCGCGGCCATCCACCCGCGGGTCGGGGTCGCCGGTCGCCACCACCACCCGCCGGACGCCGGCCTTGATCAGCGCGTCGCAGCAGGGCGGCGTGCGGCCCCAATGGGAACAGGGCTCCAGCGTCACATAGGCCGTGGCGCCGCGCGCCGCCCCGGGGGACAGGGCTTCGGCCCGGGCCAGCGCCTCGGTCTCGGCATGCGGGCGGCCGCCGGGCTGGGTCCAGCCGCGGCCGATCACCTGGCCGTCCTTCACCAGCACGCAGCCGACCGACGGGTTCGGCCAGGTATTGCCCAGGCCGCGCCGCGCCACCGCCAGCGCCGCCTGCATGTGCGCCCGGTCCGCCTCGGGATCGGTCATGGGCTCAGCGCGCGGACGGGGTGGACATGGCGCCAAGGTGGCCCGACGCCGCCCGCGGCGGAAGGGGGCGGGACGCGCGGGCGGCGCGGCCCTGCCCCTACTGCACCTCGATCCCGGCGCTGCGGATCACCTCGGCATTGCGGGCGATGTCGGCGACGACGCGCTCGCGGAACGCCACCGGCCGCAGCACCATCACCTCCCCCTGGGCGAGCAGCAGCCGGCGGGTCGCGGGGGCGGCGGCGGCCGCCTCCATCAGTCCCACCAGCCGGTCCTGGATCGCCGCCGGCAGGCCGGCCGGCGCGACCAGGCCGTTCCAGAAGCTGCAGGCGAAGCCGGGGAAGCCGCTCTCGGCCAGGGTCGGCACCGCCGGCAGGTCGCGCCAGCGCTCCTCCCCCGTGCAGGCCAGCGGGATCAGCATGCCGGCGGCCAGCAGCGGCGTGGTCGAGGGCGTTTCCAGCACCAGGTCCACCTCGCCCGCCACCAGCGCGTTCTGCGCCGGCGCGGCGCCGCGGAAGGGCACATGCAGCAGCCGGATGCCGGCGGCGGCGCAGAACAGCTCCATGTTCAGGTGCTGCAGGTTGCCGCTGCCCGCCGAGCCGTAGGCGAGGCCGCCCGGATCGGCCTTCGCCGCCGCGACCACGTCCGCCACGCTGCGGAAGCCGCGGCTGCGCGGGCTGCGGGGGCTGGCCGCGAGGAGGAAGGGGCTGAGGGTGACGGTCGCCAGCGGCAGCAGGTCCCGCAGCGGCTGGTAGCGGACGTCGCGGTAGAGCAGGTGGTTCGCCGTCATCGTGCTGGTGTTGCTGACCAGCAGGGTGTGGCCGTCCGGCTCCGCCTGCGCGACGAAGGCGGCGCCGAGCGAGCCGTTGGCACCCGGGCGGTTCTCCACCACCACCGGCTGCGGCAGGCGGGTGCGCCAATCCTCGGCCAGGATCCGGGCGCAGAGATCGGTGGAGGCGCCGGCGGGGTAGCCGACGACGAGCCGCACCGGGCGGCTGGGCCAGGCCTCCGCCGCCCGGCCGGGCAGCGACAGCGCCCCAGGGCTGGCGGCGAGCGCGCGCAGCAGGGCGCGCCGTCGCGGCAGCAACCCTGCCTGCCGTTGCGGCAGCAGCCCAGCACGCCGGTCCGGCGACGGCATGGCCTAGGTCCCTCCCCTTGCCCGGGGAGCAGACCAGAGCGCCCTGGCGACGTCCAGCGCCGCCGCCCTTCCCTGGACCAGCCGGGCTGCGGGACCGGCCGTCCTGCCCGGCCGCTCAGCCCGGCCAGGCGCCCGGCACGCGCTGCGCCAGCCAGCGCGCCAGCGCGGCATTGACCGCGGCCGGCTGCTCCTGCGCCATCCAGTGGCCGGATTGCACCACCACCTCGGTCAGGTCGGCGCAGGCGGCGCGCATCGGCGTGGCGAGCGCGCTGTCCATCGTCTCACAGGTGGTGTCATGCGCGCCGTGCAGGAACAGGACGGGCATGGAGAGGCGGCCGCCCTCCGGCGCGCGGGCGGCATAGGCGGCGTTCGCGGCGTGGTTCAGGTACCAGGAATCCGGGCCGCCGAAGCCGGTGCGGCGCAGCGCGGCGACGTAGCGGCTGTGGTCGGCCGGGCTGAGCACGGCGGTATCGAGCGGCACGTCCGGCGCGCGGTCGGCGCCGCCGAACCAGCCGCCGTCACGGCGGATGCTGGCGGTGCGGCCCGGCTTGCCGCGGGCGGCCGGGTTGCCGCGGCGGAACAGCGCGCGGATGGTGGCGTCCACATCGGCGTCGAAGACCGCCCGCGCCCGCTCGGCATTCTCCTCGTAGAAGAGCTGGTAGTCCCATTGCCCGGCGGGGTAGTCCGCCTCCGGATAGGTGCGTCGGTCCACCAGCGCGATCAGGTGGGGCAGCGCGAAGCCATCCGGCAGGTAGGGCACGCACAGGCTGGCGACGGCGACGCAGCGTGCGGCGTGATGCGCCGCGAGGCTCCAGACCACCGGGCTGCCCCAGTCATGCCCGACCCAGACCGCCCGGTCCCGCCCGAGGCCGGCGAGCAGCTCCAGCATGTCCTGCGTGATCGGCTCCAGCGCATGGTCGGCAGGCGCCGGATGGACGGAGGATCGCCCATAGCCGCGCATGTCGGGGGCCACGCAGCGGAAGCCGAGCGCGGCGAAGCAGGGCAGCTGGTGCCGCCAGCTGATCGACAGCTCCGGCCAGCCATGCAGGAAGACCAGCAGCGGCCCGTCGGGCGGGCCGCATTCCAGGTAGAAGGTTGCGTGGCGGGCGGTGCGGACCACCCCTTCCCGCAATTCGAGATCCATCGGGCGCGTCTCCCTGCCGCCATCCGCGCCGAGTCTGCGCGACCGGGCGGCGACGGCCAAGGGTAGCGCGGCGGGCCGGCATGCCGGCGCGGATGCGTCGGCGCGGGCGCCCGGCCGCAGGTGTCGCGCGGCGATCGTCGGCGGCGCAGCGGCCTGGCCATGGCCGGGGCCGCAGCGCACCGTCATCCGCGAAGGCGCCGCCGCGCCGCCGCCGCCACGCGCTGCGCACGCCCGCATGCGGCCTCAGCGGCCGGCGGGTGTGCCGACGACGCCACCAAGCCTGGGCGGTCCAACGCGGCGCGGTGTCGGGCGCCGCGGCCCTCAGGCTGCGCCGCGATCCGCCCTAGCCGGCATCGAGCTTACCCAGGAATTCGCGGAAATCCTTGGCCTCGCCGAAATTGCGGTAGACGCTGGCGAAGCGGACATAGGCCACCTGGTCCACGTCCTTCAGCGTGTCCATGACGATCTCGCCGATCTGGCGGGACGTGATCTCGCTGTCGCCATCGGTTTCCAGCCGGCGCTGGATGCCGTTGACGATGCGCTCGATCTTGTCCTCGTCGACCGGGCGCTTGCGCAGGGCGATGCGGACGGACCGCGCCAGCTTGTCGCGGTCGAAGGGCACGCGGCGGCCATCGGTCTTGAGGACCGTGATCTCCCGCAGCTGCACCCTCTCGAAGGTGGTGAAGCGCGCGCTGCAGGCGGGGCAGGCGCGGCGCCGGCGGATGGCGGCATTGTCCTCCGCCGGCCGGCTGTCCTTCACCTGGGTGTCCTCGCTCCCGCAGAAGGGGCAGCGCATCGGTCAACCTCCGGAGGCATCGGGCCGTCCGATCCGCGCACCGCCGCAGGCGCGGTGACGTGCATCGGCCGGTCCCATATCGACACGCCGCCCGATCCTGCCACCGCCGCAGGCGTGGCTGGGTGGATCGGCCGGCCCGCAACTCCCACCGCCGGCCGATCCGTGCAGCGCCACGGGCGCGAAGCGGCGAACCGTACGGCGCGTCCGTCAGGCGTAGATCGGAAAGCGCTGGCAGAGCGCGAGTACGCGCTGCTTCACGCTCTCCTCCACCGCCGAATTCGCCGCCGCGTCATTGGCCTTCGCCAGCCCGTCCAGCACCTCGCCGATCAGCCGGCCGACCTCGCGGAATTCCGCCTCCCCGAAGCCGCGCGTCGTGCCCGCGGGCGTGCCGAGGCGGACGCCGCTGGTCACCATCGGCTTCTCGGGGTCGAAGGGGATGGCGTTCTTGTTGCAGGTCAGGTGGGCGCGGTTCAGCGCGCCCTCGGCCGCCTTGCCCGTCAGCGTCTTGGGGCGCAGGTCCACCAGCAGCAGGTGGTTGTCGGTGCCGCCCGTCACCAGGTCGAGGCCCTCGGCCTTCAGCGCCTCGGCCAGCGCCGCGGCATTGGCGACGACGGCGCGGGAATAGGCGCGGAATTCAGGCTTCAGCGCCTCCCCGAAGGCCACGGCCTTGGCGGCGATCACATGCATCAGCGGGCCGCCCTGCAGGCCGGGGAAGACCGCGCTGTTGAACTTCTTGGCGAGCGCCTCGTCGCTGGTCAGGATCATGCCGCCGCGCGGGCCGCGCAGGGTCTTGTGGGTCGTCGTCGTTGCCACATGCGCATGCGGGAAGGGCGAGGGATGCGCGCCGCCGGCGACCAGGCCCGCGAAATGCGCCATGTCCACCATGAAATAGGCGCCGATCTCGTCCGCGATCTCCCGGAACGCGGCAAAGTCCCACACCCGGGCATAGGCGCTGCCGCCGGCGATGATCAGCTTCGGCTTGTTCTCCAGCGCGATGCGGCGGACCTCCGCCATGTCGATGCGCTGGTCCTCCCGCCGCACGGTGTAGGGCACCGGCCGGAACCACTTGCCGGAGAGGTTGGCGGGCGAGCCATGCGTCAGGTGGCCGCCGGCCGCGAGGTCGAGGCCCATGAAGGCATCGCCCGGCTGCAGCAGCGCGAGGAAGACCGCCTGGTTGGCCTGCGCGCCGCTATGCGGCTGGACATTGGCGAAGCCGCAGCCGAACAGCTTCGTGGCGCGCTCGATCGCCAGCGTCTCGGCGACGTCCACATACTCGCAACCGCCGTAGTAGCGGCGGCCGGGATAGCCCTCGGCGTACTTGTTGGTCAGGACGGAGCCCTGCGCCTCCAGCACGGCGCGGGAGACGATGTTCTCCGAAGCGATCAGCTCGATGCCGTCCTGCTGCCGGCCAAGCTCCTGGCCGATGGCGGCGGCAAGCTCGGGGTCCGCTTCGGCCAGCGGGGCGGCGAAGAAGCGCTCGGGGATGCGGTAGGCGGTCGTCTCGTTCATTGGATCGGCCCTGGAAACGGGGTCAGGCGCTTGGGGATTGAGTCTCGCGGACCGGAGTCACGCCTCCGGGCCCTTTGGCCCTGCGGCGATCCGGTCCGGCGGATCGATCTTGGCGATCCGGCGGGCATGCCGGCCGCCCTCGAACGCGGTGGCCAGGAAGGCCGCCAGCGCGTCCAGCGCCACCTGCGGCCCGGTGGTCCGGGCGCCGAAGCAGGCGACATTGGCGTCGTTATGGGCGCGGGTCAGCCGCGCCTCCGTCTCCGAATGCAGGACCGCGGCGCGGATGCCGGGGTGGCGGTTGGCGCTGATCGCCATGCCGATGCCGGTGCCGCAGACCAGCACGCCGAAGGCCGCCCGCCCCTCCTGCACCGCGGCACAGACCTGATGCGCGAAGTCCGGATAGTCCACGCTGGCGGTCGTGTTGGTTCCGAAATCGACCACCTCATGGCCGGCGGCGGCTAGCGCCTCCTGCAGGGCGGATTTCAGCGCCGGGCCGGCATGGTCGCCGCCGATGGCGATGGTGAGGGGGCTTCGGGACATGTTGCAGACCTACCATGCGCTGGGGGTGCGGGCGATGGCAAACCCCAAGGGTTTGTGGGGCGGCACATGGCCCGCCGGGGCCGGAATGGCTACCCGCTAGGGCGCAGCCCCGCCATGCGCGCGGAGGAACCCCATCACCCGCGCCCGCGCCGCGTCGCGTGCCGCCGGTTCCGTCCCGAAAGTCACCATCCGGCCATTCGGCAGGGTGCGGGTGCGAAGGAGTTGCGCCGGCGCATCGAAGCCGTGATTGGCGCCGGCATAGGTGTCGGCCTCGATCCGCCCGGCATGGGCGGCGGCCAGCGCAAGGCAGGAGGCCGGCGGCGTCCAGTCGTCGATGGCGCCGAGTTGCATCAGCACCGGCACGCCCGGCGTCCAGCCCATCGCCTGCCGGACCTCCCCGCAGCCGGGATAGAAGGCGATGCCGGCGCGCAGCAGGCCGGGCGGCAGCGGCTCCGCCACCGCGTTCAGCACGGTCGACCCGCCATGCGACCAGCCCAGCAGCATCGCCCCGCCCGGCCGCGCCCAGGGCTGCTCCAGGGCCCAGGCGGCGGCGGCATGCGCATCGGCGCGCCGCACCAACGGCCCGGCCGGGAAGCCGCGGATGCCGCAGGCCTCGCCCAGGCCACGGCTGGCGAAGCTGTCGGGGAACAGCACCGGATGCCCGGCGGCGGCGAGGCGCGCCGCCCAGTCGGCCTCCCGCGGGGTCAGGCGCTGCGTTCGATCCGGCCCGCCCATGCCGCCGCAGCCATGCAGGGCGATCACCGGCACCCCCGGCGCCGGCCCGGCCGGCCGCACCAGCAGGGCGCGCAAGGTGACCCCCGCCGGCCCCGGGACGCTGACGGCCTCGGTCGGGACCGGCGGCGGGGCGGGCACGATCTCCGCCGCGGCGCAGGCCGCGAGAGCGAGGACGACGAGGCTGGCGAGGAGGGGTCGTTGCATGCGGCGAGTCCCGGACAGGTCGCGCCGCCATCTGACCACGCAAACCGCCCCCGGTCGCCCCGTGGGATGCGAGGGTGGGATGCGACTATGGGATGCAAGACGGCGCCGAGGGGCTTTGCCGGCACCGCGCGATCCGCTGCGGGGCAGGCCGCGGCGACGCGGGCCGGGCAGCCCCGCGCCGGCAGGGGGGCAGGCAGCCCTGCCTTGCCCCTTCCTCGGCCGGTTGGAAAATGGCACGACTCCGGCAGAAAATCCCCATGGAGGATCGCAGAATGGCCAAGCCGACCTGGACCAGCCCCGAGACCCTGGCCCTGCATGGCGGCAGCCACCGCGCGGACCCGACCACCGGCTCCGTCGCCGTGCCGATCCACCAGACCACCAGCTTCCAGTTCCAGGACACCGGCCATGCCGCCCGGCTGTTCGGGCTGCAGGAACTGGGGAACATCTACACCCGCATCATGAACCCGACGACCGATGCGCTGGAGACGCGCATCGCCGCCATCGAAGGCGGCGTGGCGGCCCTGGCCGTCGGGTCCGGCCAGGCGGCCACCGCCTTCTCGGTGCTGAACCTGACGACGCCGGGCGACAACATCGTCTCCTCCACCGATCTCTACGGCGGCACCTGGAACCTATTCGCCAACACGCTGAAGGGCATGGGCGTCGAGGTCCGCTTCGTCGACCCGAAGGATCCGGACGGCTTCGCCCGCGCCACCGACAGCCGCACCCGCTGCTACTATGCCGAGACGCTGCCGAACCCGAAGCTGCAGGTCTTCCCGATCGGGGAGGTCGCCGCGATCGGCCGCAAGCTCGGCGTGCCGCTGATCATGGACAACACGGCCGCGCCGGTGATCTGCAAGCCGCTGCAGCACGGCGCCGCGGTGGTGATGCATTCCACCACCAAATTCATCGGCGGCCATGGCACGTCGATCGGCGGCATCGTCGTGGATGGCGGCAATTTCGACTGGGAAGCGCATGGCAGCCGCTTCCCCACGCTGAACGCGCCCGACCCGTCCTATCACGGCGCGGTCTGGACCCAGGCGGTGAAGCCGCTCGGCCCCATCGCCTATATCCTGCGGATGCGCACCTGCCTGCTGCGCGACCTCGGCGCCGCCATGTCGCCCTTCAACGCCTTCATGTTCATCCAGGGGCTGGAGACCATGCCGCTGCGCATGGAACGCCATTGCGCCAACGCCATCCGCGTCGCCGCCTGGCTGAGCGAGCAGCCGAGCGTGACCACGGTGATCCACCCCAGCGTGCAGTCCGGCGAGGCCAAGCGCCGCGCCGACGCCTACCTGAAGGGCGGCTACGGCGCGCTGATGGGCTTCGAGCTGAAGGGCGGCGCCGAGGCCGGCAAGCGCTTCATCGACGCGCTGCAGATGTTCTACCACGTCGCCAATATCGGCGACGCCCGGAGCCTGGCGATCCACCCCGCCAGCACCACCCACAGCCAGCTCTCCGAGGAGGAGCAGATGCAGACCGGCGTGACGCCGGGCTATGTGCGCCTGTCCATCGGCATCGAGCATATCGACGACATCATCGCCGACCTGGACCAGGCGCTGAAGGCGGCCGGTTGAGGGCGGACCGGAGCGGGGCGCCCCTCTCCGGGCCTCAGCCCGCCAAGGGCCGGACGGCCCCTGGACCCCTCGAGGCCGGGGTGCGCGCCATGGCGCGGGCTGCGGCCGGGGCCAGCGTGCGCGGCGCACCGACGGCAAGGGCGGTCAGGCGCCCTGCTCCTACGGCAGCGCCGCCGCCCGGACAGGCCGGCGACAGGCCCGCGCCGGCCGCCGAACCCATCGAGCGCCCGCGCGCCGGACGGGCATCGCGGCCACGCCGGGATGCCGAAATCCCGGCGCCCATGACGCAGCGCCCTCCCGTCAGGGCGGCACCGTCGTCTTCGATCCGAAGCGGGCGCCGCGGCGCCTGTCGGGATCAGGTCTGCGCCAAGGGGGTGAACTGGACGGGACCCTGGATGGCTGCGGCGGCGCCGCGGGCGAATAGCGGGGAATCGCTGTCATCGCGGGCCGAATGCGTCATGGCCGGCCAGACATCGTCGGGATCGATGAGCAACTCCACGGCCGCCACGGGCCGGGTGATCAGCCTCGGCGCGATCGGCCGCAGATCGAACGGCCGCGCCGCGAGCACGTCATGGACGATGAGCGTCCCCTCCGCGACCGTGAAGGCCACGGCGGCATCGTGGTCCGGTACCCAGGCCAGCGTCACCGGCCCGCAGGTCAGGTGCCACAGGGCGAGCCAGCCATAGCCACGGGCGGTCAGGCGTCCGCGGGTCGGTCGCGCCCGCGCGCAGAGCGCCAACAGTCGCGCGCGGTCGCCGGCATCGGACAGGTCGCAAAGTGGCGCCGGCGTGCCGGCCGGGTGCAGCGCCGTCGCGGCGGTCGATCGCCGTTGCGGCAGCCGCCGGAAGCCGAACCGGGGGTAGAAGTCATGGACGCGGTTGTTGGCGAAAAGGATGATGGGCTGGTCCGCTGCGTCGAGGCTGCCGATCACCCAGTCCATGAGCCGCCGTGCAAGCCCTTGGCCGCGGCAGGCTTCGAGGGTTGCCACCGCGCCGAGTTGGTAGCCGATGCGGTCCTCGCCCTCGATCACCAGGCGCATGCGGCTGCGGCCGATGGTGCCGATGATGGCTCCGTCATGGACGAGGGCGAACACCTCGTAATCCGCGGTCCAGCCGCCCCGGTCCCGCCACATCGTCCAGGCCTCGGCCCGCACGCCGGGGAACACCGCATCCACGAACCGGAAGAACGCAGGATGCCGGTCGACATCGGAACCCAGGATTTTCACCTGCTGCATGCGTGGATCACCCCCTCACGAGACGGCGTGCGACCGTGATCGGGGCAACGGGCAAGGCACGACCTCGCGGGACCCCTGGCCGAATGCCGGCCGAAGCCGCGCCGCGCTCCGCTCCCTCGGCCAGCGCCCGCGGCGCGCGCCTCCCGGAGCGGCCGGACTGTCCCCCGCGGACCGGCCGCCATCGCCGCGGCCCGGCGGATCCGGGCGTTCCCGTACGCCTGCATCGCCGTTGCCCTGGAGCCACAAGCCGGATACCGCCAGCCGCGCCCCTCGCCGCCGGGCCATGTGGCTCCCTGGCGCCGCCTGCCCGTCGCCGTCCCCGGCGCGCCGGCGGGCGATCCGCTGCCATGGGGCCGCCCGACCGGCCGCCGCCCCCTGCCCCGCCGGGCGCAGCCGGCGTGACGCGGTGCCGTCCGAAAGGCGATTCCAGCGGCTTGCGCAGGCCGGCCAAGCTTCCCGCCGCCGCGCCGCCATGTCACCTTCCCGGCATGGAGGGGCGCCGCGCATGAATGCCGACAGCAAGACCATGATGTCCCCAGGGATGTCGCAGGCCCGGGCCGAGCTGCGGGAGGCGGCGCCCTCCCCTGGCGCCTACCCCACGGTGCGGATGCGCCGCAACCGCCGCGATGCCTGGACGCGCCGGCTGGTCGCCGAGAGCAGCCTCTCCGTGGACGACCTGATCTGGCCGATCTTCGTCATCGAAGGCACGAACGAGGAGCGGCCGGTCGCCTCCATGCCCGGCCAGGTCCGCGTCACGGTGGACCGCGTGGCGAAGCATGTGGAGCGCGCGGCGACGCTTGGCGTGCCGGCGATCGCGCTCTTCCCGGCGACCCCGCCCGAGGCGAAGGATGCCGAGGGCACCGAGGCGCTGAACCCCAACAACCTGATCTGCCGCGCCGCGCGCGAACTGAAGCGCGCCTTCCCGGAGGTCGGGCTGGTCGGCGATGTCGCGCTCGACCCCTATACGGACCACGGGCATGACGGCGTGCTGCGCATGACGCGCAACGGCGACTACGTGCACAACGACGACAGCGTCGCGGTGCTGGTACGCCAGGCGGTGAACCAGGCGGAGGCGGGGATCGACGTCATCGCCCCCTCCGACATGATGGATGGCCGCATCGGCGCCATCCGCCAGGCGCTGGACGCGCAGGGCTTCATCGACACGCGGATCATGTCCTACGCGGCGAAATACGCCTCGGCCTTCTACGGCCCGTTCCGCGATGCGCTCGGCAGCGGCAAGGCGCTGCGCGGCGACAAGAAGACCTACCAGATGGACCCGGCCAATTCGGACGAGGCATTGCGCGAGGTTGCGCTCGACCTCGCCGAGGGCGCCGACATGGTCATGGTCAAGCCGGGCATGCCCTATCTCGACATCGTCCGGCGGGTGAAGGACCGCTTCGCCGTGCCGACCTTCGCGTACCAGGTCAGCGGCGAATACGCGATGATCATGGCCGCGGTGAACAATGGCTGGCTGGAGCATGAGCGCGCGATGCTGGAAAGCCTGATGGGCTTCAAGCGTGCCGGCGCCAATGGCGTGCTGACGTATTTTGCCGCGGATGCTGCTCAACTGCTGCGCGCAGGCTGAACGCGGGCGGAACCGTTGCGCTTGACCTCCCCCGCCACCGCGCGTCCTATCGCGCCGTGACGGGGGAGTGTTCTGCATGAGCGATGACTGGCTTGGAATTGGTGGGAAGATCGCCGTCGTCACCGGCGCCGCGGGGGGCATGGGCCGCGCCATCGCCAATTCCTTCGCGCGGGCAGGCTGCGCGGTCGCGCTTCTGGACCGCGAGCTGGACGCGCTGAAGTCGCTGGAACGCCAGCTCCTCGACCAGGGCGCCCGCGTCACCGCCATCCTCTGCGACACCGGCAGCGAGGGCAGCATCGCCGATGCCGCATTGGCCAGCGCCGACCGGCTCGGCCCCGCCGACATCCTGGTGAACAATGCCGGCATCCTGCGGCCGGGCGCGCTCGCCTCGCTGCCGCTCGAGGAATGGAACACGCTGCTGACCGTGAACCTCACGGGCTACCTGCTCTGCGCCCAGGCCTTCCGCCACCAGATGATCGGGCATGGCGGCGCCATGGTGCATATCGCCTCCATCGCCGCATCCAACCCGCAGCCCCGCAGCGGCGCCTATTCGCCGAGCAAGGCGGCGGTCGCCATGCTGTCCCGCCAGCTGGCGCTGGAATGGGGTCCCGACGGCATCCGCAGCAACGTCGTCAGCCCGGGCTTCATCCGCACCCCGATGTCGGAGAGCTTCTACCAGCAGCCCGGCATCCGCGAACGGCGCGAACAGATGCTGCCCAGCCGCCGCATCGGCACGGCGCAGGACATCGCCGATGCCGTCACCTTCCTGTCGAGCCCGCGCAGCGCCTATGTGAACGGCGCCGAGCTGCTGGTGGATGGCGGCCTGGACCAGGTGATGATGGAGCTGACGCCCCGCCCGGGCTTCTGACCCGGCGGAGCGGAGCCGCGGCAGCCGCCGCGCACCGGGCGCAGGGAAGCCGCCCTCCGGGGCCGGTTGCGACCGGGGCGGCGGCGCGCCTGCCGGCGCGCCGTCGGGCGCAACGGGCC
>NZ_SMOA01000133.1 GCF_004353985.1 Paracraurococcus ruber
CCGCCTGCCGCGCGGCCCGCGGCCATCGCCCGGCCGGGACGCGGCGGCGCCGCGGCCCGCGGGTCCGGGTCCAGACCCGCCGCGGCGCGCCGCCATCCCGGCCGGCTCAGCGGTAATGCACCGAATGCAGCTGCCGGCTGGCTTCCTCCGTCACCGCGCCGTCGAAGACGCGGGTGGTGAAGGCGGCACCGAGGCGCCTGGCTTCCTCCGGGAAGTAGTCGAAGGCGAAGCGCCGGGCATTCTCCAGCGAGTCGAACTCGTAGATCCCGCCCACCGAGTTGTTGCCGGCGCCCGATAGCCAGGTCTTGTTCACGAAGCCTGGCTGGGCGGCGAGCACGGGGTTCAGGTCCCGCCAGGGGGCCTGGTCGAAGGGCAGGGAGACCTGCACCTCGGTATAGACGAAGGCCTTGGGCATAATGGTCCTCTTCGGCAGCAGGGGCTGCGGCCGGCTGGCGGCGGCCTCACGGCGGTTGCATGACGACCGTGATGTGGTCACGCTGCATAACGATCGCCATGTGGTCAAGCACGAAATAACGATCGTCATGTGATCGGGGGAGAGCGATGGGTCATCCGGCCGGACGGAAGGAGGAAGGGCGTGCCCGCGTGCTGGCGGCGGCCGGGCGCGGCTTCCGCGCGCAGGGCTATGGCGGCATCGGCGTGGATGGGCTGGCCAGGGCGGCCGGCGTCACCTCCGGCGCCTTCTATGCGCATTTCGCCTCGAAGGCGGCCGCGTTCCGGGCGGCGGTCGTGGCCGGGATGCAGGACCTGCGGGCCGGCCTGGCGGCGCTGCGCGCCACCGGCGAAGGCTGGCGGGCGCGGTTCATCGGCTTGTACCTGGACGACCGGCGGACCTGCGACCTGGCCGAGAGCTGCGCCCTGCAGAGCCTGACCGGCGAGGTGGCGCGCGCCGATCCCGAGACCCGCGCCGCCTACGAGGCGGAGCTGCAAGCGGTGATCGCGGAGCTTGCCGCCGGGCTGGAGGGCGGGGCGGAGGATGGAACGGACCCCGGGCGCCGGGCCCGCGCCACGGCGCTGCTGGCGCTGCTGGCCGGCGGCGTCTCCATGGCGCGGGCGGTGCGGGACCCTGCCCTGGCCGAGGAGATCGCCGCGGCGGTGCGCGCGGCGGCGCTGCGGCTGGAGGGATGACGCCGCGGCGCTGGCGGTGATTGGCCGCGGCGCCACGGCCGGGCTTCAATGGCGCCCCCGTCGCAGGAGAAGCCCATGGCCCGCGTCCGCAACATCGAGAGCACCGAGCTGCCGCCCGACCTGGCCGAGATCTACGAGCGCTTTGCCGGCAGCTACGGCCCCTTCCGCAACCAGGTCGCGGTCTTCGCGCATGTGCCGGCGGCGCTGCGCCACCTGTTCCCGCTGCTGATGGAGCTGCGCGAGGCGAAGACGCTGCCGAAGCGGTACCTGGAGATCGCCATCGTCGTCGTCTCCAACCTCAACGCCTGCCACTACTGCGTCGCGCACCACAAGCCCTTCCTGGCGGTGGAGGGCATCTCGCCCGCGGGCATCGACCGCATCATGCAGTGGCAGGACCACCCGGAGCTGGACGAGACGGACCGGTTGGTCGTGCAATACGCCATCGCCGCCTGGGAAACGCCGAACCGCATCCCGGAGGCGCTGTTCCGCCGCCTGCGCGCCGCCTTCTCCGAGGCGCAGGTGGTCGAGCTGACGCTCCGCATCACGCTCTGCGGCTTCTTCAACCGCTTCAACGACGCGCTGCAGATCGAGGAGGAGGCGGAGGCGCATGCCGCCGTCGAGGGGCTGGCCGCGGGGGACTAGGCCGAATCGCGTTCCGTGCCGGGCGCCGCAGCGCCGTGGCCGCCGGATCGTCGCGTGGCGTCGTGCTCCGCGCCGCGCGCCGCCGCCGGCGATCCGCCTGGGAGGCCGGCCTCCGCCGGCGCGAGGGCGCGGAGATAGCCGCAGGCCATGGCCCGCATGTGCCGGCGCAGGGCAGCGACATCGAGCCGGTCCGGCCCGGCATCCAGCGCCGCCTGCATGAGCGCGGCGAGGGCGGTGGCAAGCATCCCCGCCGCCACCGCCGGCGCCGGCACCGCCGCGTCCCGGCAGGTGGCCAGCATCGCGCCGATGGCCGCCGCTGCCCGGATGCCGGCGGCGCGGACCAGCGCGGCGCCCTCGGCCTCGGCCATCGGGGCATGGAGGGCGAGCGAAACCTCGGCGCGCCGCAGCTTCGCCGCCAGGAAGGCGTCCAGCAGGGCGTCCACCATGTCCGCCAGCGCGGCGCCATGCCGCGCGGCGCAGGCCGCTTCCACCGCCGCCACCACCGCATCGAGATGTGCGCCGAGCAGGGCGGCGAGCAGCGCCCGCTTGTTCGGGTAGTACTGGTAGAGCGTGCCGACCGAGACGCCGGCCCGATCCGCCACGCGGGTGGTGGTGAAGCGGCCATAGCCGCCGGACAGCAGAACCTGAATCCCGGCTTCCAGGATGGCGGCGAGGGTGGCTTCGGCGCGCGCCTGGACCGGCCTTTTCCTTGGGGTCAGCGCCGCCGCGGCCGCAGCCCGCATGATGCGAATCCCGATATTCCGAAGGAAGCCTCATATACCGGGCAGCCCCTGCCGGAGCCAGACCGCCCATGCCCCTCGCTGCCCTGTCCCGCCCCACCCTGCTCGCCCTGTCCCTCGGCGCCTGCGCCATGCCCGAGGAGAGCCGCATGACCGCCGCCCCGACCCCGTCGCGGGCCGCCGCCTGCGACGCGCCCGCGACGGCCGCCGCGCGGCCCAGCCCCGATGCCGCGCGGCACGACCTGCTCTCCCACGCCGTCACCGCCCGCATCGCCGTGCCGCCGGACCGCTTCGCCGCCTGGTTCGCCGCGGCGCCGCTCGAGCGCCTGCTGCCCGGCACCGCCGACCTGCCGGGCGTGACCGGCACGGCGCCGCTCGGCAGCCTGCCCTTCCCGGAGCCGGGCGCCCGGCGGCTTGTCTGCCTGGCGGATGGCGGCACCGCGCTGGAGGAGGTGCTGGCGCATCTGCCCGGCCAGCGGCTGGCCTACATGGTCTGGGACTACAGCACGCCGGCGGCCCGGCCGATCGAATACGGGATGGGCGAGTTCCGCTTCGCCGCGGAGGCGGGCGGGACCCGGGTGGACTGGCGCTACGCCTTCGCCCTGCGGCAGGACCGCTTTCCGGGCTCGCTGGGCGCGCTGGGGCGCGGGCTGTTCCGGCTGGCCTTCCTCGACACCCGCTATGCGCGCTTCATGGCGGCCGGGATGGCGGCGATCGAGCGCGAGGCGCTGGCGGCGGCCCGGTGACCGGCGGCCGACCGCGCGGGCCGCCCCGCCAAGGACGGACCGCGGCGGTGCCGGCCGTGCCAGGCCGCGGCGCGGCCCGGCGCCGGGCTACCCGCGCACCGCCCGGATCGCCTGCCAGATGCTCTCGGCCGTCGCCGGCATCTGCACATGCGCGATGCCGAGCGGCCGCAGCGCATCCAGCACCGCATGCATCACCGTCTGCGGCGCGGCGATCGCGCCGGCCTGGCCGACGCCCTTCACGCCCAGCGGGTTGGACTGCGTCGGCGCCTCCCCGAACGCCACCTCCAGGTCCGGCAGGTCCGCCGCCCGCGGCAGGCAGTAGTCCATGAAGGATGCGCTGAGCAGCTGCCCGCTGGCCGGGTCGTAGGCGATGCGCTCCAGCAGCGCCTGGCCGATGCCCTGCGCCAGCCCGCCCTGCACCTGCCCCGTGGTGAGCAGCGGGTTCACCAGCGCGCCGTAGTCGTCCACCGCCTGGTAGCGCACCAGCGTGACGGCGCCGGTCTCCGGGTCCACCTCCACCTCCGCGCAATGCGCGCCGGAGGGGAAGGTGACGAGGTCGGAGAGGTTCATCGCCTCGGCATCCAGGCCGAGCTCCATCCCCTCCGGCACGTCCTGCGGGTCGCGGCTCGCCTCGATCAGCGCATCCAGCGTCAGCGCCGCGCCGGTCGCCGTCACGGTGAAGCAGCCCTCGGCGAATTCGATGCTCTCGGGCGAGACCTGCAGCAGGTGGGCGGCGATGGTGCGCGCCTTGTCGATCACCTTGTCCATCGCCAGGACCAGCGCGGTGGCGCCGACATGCAGCGACCGCGCGCCGCCATGGCCATTGCCGAAGCCGATCCGGTCGGTATCGGCCTGCACCAGGCGGAAGCGGGATTCCTCCAGCCCCAGCCAGGCGGAGGCGATCTGGGTGAAGCTGGTCTCCAGCCCCTGGCCGTTGTTCTGCGTGCCGATGCAGAGATCCACCATGCCGTCCGGCGCGAAGCGCACCGCCGCCCATTCGTGGGGCGCGCCACGGGAGGTCTCGAGGAAGCCTGCGATGCCCAGGCCGCGCAGCATTCCGCGCGACTCGCTCTCGGCGCGCCGGGCGGCGAAGCCCTCGCGGTCCAGCAGGGCGGCGAGGTCGGCCAGGTTGTCCCGCATCCGGCCGCCATCCATCAGCATCCCGGTGGCGCTGCGATAGGGGAAATCGGCGATGGCATTGCGCCGGCGGATCTCGATGGGGTCGAGGCCGGTCGCCTGCGCCGCCGCATCCACCAGGCGTTCGGTCAGGTAGTTCGCTTCCGGCTTGCCGGCGCCCCGGTAGGCATCGGTCGGGACGCTGTTGGTGAAGGCGCCTTCCACCTCGAGGAAGATGGCCGGGATGGCATAGATGCCGCCGATGGCGGTGGAGACGGAGTTGGTCGGCACCGCCGGCCCGAAGGGCGAGCAATAGGCGCCCATGTCGGCGGCCATGCGCGCCTGCAGCGCCAGGAAGCGGCCTTCCGCGTCCAGGGCCAGCCGCGCCACGCCCTGGAAGTCCCGCGCATGCACGGCGCCCTGGAATTCCTCGGTATGGTCGGCGATCCAGGCGACGGGTCGGCCGAGGCGGCGCGCCGCGGCGAGCAGGGCGACCTGCTCGGGGAAGAGGAAATTCTTCATCCCGAAGCCGCCGCCGACATCCGGGCAGCGCAGGCGGAAGGCGTCCTCCCGCAGGCCGAACACGGTCGCCAGCTGCCGGCGGATGCCATGCACGCCCATGCCGGAGAATTCCAGGTCGAAGCGCCTGCCGTCCCAGGTGGCGATGGCGCCGCGCGGCTCGATCGGCGCGGCATGGACGCGGTGGTTCACCAGGTCCAGCTCGATGATGCGCGCGGCCTTCGCGAAGGCGGCTTCGGTGGCGGCGCGGTCGCCGCGCTCGAACCGGAAGGCGCGGTTGCCGGGCGCCTGCGGCCAGAGCTGCGGCGCGCCCGCGGCCAGCGCCGCGCGGCTGTCCACCACCGCCGGCAGCATCTCGTAGTCGACGACGATGGCCTCGGCCGCGTCGCGCGCCGCCGTCGCGCTTTCCGCGACGACGCAGGCGACGGGCTCGCCGACATGCCGCACCATGTCGCGCGCCAGCGCCCAGCGGTCCGGGATGACCAGCGGGCCGACCGTGTTCACCACGGCGGGGCAGGGCAGGGGATGCAGCCCCTCCGCCGCCAGGTCGGCGCCGGTCAGCACCAGCGCGGCGCGCGCGCCGGACGTGTCCACCGACAGGATGCGGGCATGCGCGTGCGGCGAGCGCAGGAGGACGGCATGCAGCGCGCCCTCCGGCACCAGGTCCGCGATGTAGCGGCCCTGGCCGGTCAGGAAACGCGCATCCTCGATGCGGCGGCGGTTCTCGCCAATCATGCAGTGTCCCCGTCAGCGAGGGGGCCTCGCCCCTCGCGCTCCCCCACCTCGGGTCCCCTTGACGACGCGCAGCATCGCCAAGGGGACCCGCATCGCCCGAAGGGCCTCTGGAAACCTCGAGTCCTTCAGTCGACCTTGATCACCAGCTTGCCGAAATTCTTCCCCTGCAGCAGGCCGATGAAGGCTTCCGGCGCATTGCGCAGGCCCTCCACCACATCCTCCCGCCAGGTCATCCGTCCATCCGCCATCCAGCCCAGCATGTCCTGGCGGAACTGGCCGTAGCGCGGCCAGCCCTTGTCGCTGACGATGAAGCCCTCGATCCGCAGCCGCTTGCGCACCACGGCGCCGAGGTTCGGGCCGGGCGCGCCGCCGAAGCTGTCCGCGCCCTCCACCACATTGTACTGCGCGATGACGCCGCACATCACCATGCGGGCGAAGTCGCGCAGCCGCGGGAAGACCGCCGCCTGCACCTCCCCGCCGACATTCTCCCAGTAGACGTCGATCCCTTCGGGGCAGTGCTGGTCGAGCTGCGCCTTCAGGTCGCCGCGATGGTCGATGCAGGCGTCGAAGCCCAGCTCCTCCGTCACGTACTGGCATTTCTGCGGCCCGCCGGCGATGCCGATGACCTTGCAGCCGCGGATCTTCGCGATCTGCCCGACCACCTGGCCGACCGCGCCGGACGCGGCCGAGACCACCACCGTCTCGCCCGCCTTGGGCTGGCCGATATCCTCGAGCCCGACCCAGGCGGTCAGCCCCGGCATGCCGAGCACGCCGAGATTGGCCGAGAGCGGCGCCTCCTTCGGGTCCACCTTGATCAGCCCCGCGCCCTTGACGCAGGAGAAGCGCTGCCAGCCGAAGCCGCCCGCCACGCTGTCCCCCGGCGCGAAGCCCGGCGCCTTCGACGCCACCACGACGCCCGCCGTGCGGCCTTCCATCACCGAACCCAGCTCGACCGGCTTGGCGTAGCTCTTCGCGTCCGACATCCGGCCGCGCATATAGGGGTCGAGCGAGAGATACTGGTGCCGGACCAGCACCTCGCCCTCCGCCGGCTCCGGCGCCGGGGTCTCGACGATCTCGAAATCCTCCGGCACGGGCGCGCCCTTGGGGCGGCGGCGCAGCAGCACCTGCAGGTTGGGGTCGGCCATGGCGTCCTCCGGTCTTCCTGCCGGGAACATCGCCCCGCTTGCCCCGGCGCGGAAGGGGGCCATGTCCCCGGCATGACGGAACGTCAGACCGAACGGGTTGCGGACTATCCCCGGCCGCCGCGCCTGGAGCGCAGCCACCGCCTGGTGCGGATCATCCTGGGCGGGGAGGAGATCGCCCGCACCACGGAGGCCTGGCGGGTGCTGGAGACCTTCCACCCGCCCACCTGGTACCTGCCGCCGGCCGCCTTCCGCCCCGGCGTGCTGCGCCCTGCCCCGGGCGGCAGCCTGTGCGAATGGAAGGGCCGCGCCCGCTACTGGACCCTGGCCGCCGGCGGCCGGGTGGAGGACGCGGCCGGCTGGTCCTACCCGGACCCGACGCCGGCCTTCCGGCCGATCCGCGACCATGTCGCGGTCTATGCCGGCCGGATGGAGGCCTGCTTCGTGGACGAGGAGCGGGTGACGCCGCAGCCCGGTGGCTTCTATGGCGGCTGGATCACCGCCGAGCTGGTCGGACCCTTCAATGGCGGGCCCGGCACCCTGGGGTGGTAACCGCCGGAGCGTGGCTTTCGTATCAGCATTGCGGTCGCATGCCTTCGCGGCAATCCATTGGGATGGACCTTGACGCGACAATGGGCGACGCTGCGGGCGCAACTAACTTCGGGGGAGTCACCCTAATGCGTTTCAAGACCCTGTCGCTGGGGCTGCTCGGCGCCCTGGCCCTGGCAGCCTGTGATTCGGTGCAGGCGCCGAGCGGCCCGCCGGTTTCCGGCACCACCGCCGGCCCCGGCGCGGCGCCGCTGACGCAGCAGTCGCGCGACAACATGGGCGCGAACAGCGGCAACGCCTCGGCCGGCCAGGCGACCATCACCGGCACCCGTTCCGGCGGCGGCGAATCGGGCGGCGCCCGCCCGCAGATCGAGCGCACGGGCGCGGCGCCGGGCGCCGGCGTCGGCAGCCCGACGCCGCGGCCGCTGCCGAGCACCGGCGCCCGCCAGCAGGGCGGCGGCTGAGCCCGGCCACCCCGAGGTCCCCCGGATCGCCTGGAGCCGGTTGGCTCCAGGCGGCAACGGCGGGCGATGCGACGATGCGCCGCCCGCCCGGGCCGGCGCAGGGCATGGCGGCGGCGCGGGATCCGGCAGCGTCCCGCGCGCGGGACTGACGGGCACCGTTGCCTTGGGCCATCCGGCCCGGCAACCTGCACGGGGTCGGTGACCGCCGGCCGCGATCCGCGCGGCCGATCGGGCCCACCCCCGGCGCCGCCGGCATGCGCAGGCGGGCCCACTCTGTCCGGCCTAGGCCCGTGCGCAGGGCAGGGCAGGGGCCTCAGCCCAGCCCGGCCATCTCCCGCCACTCCGCCTCGCTCAGCACCCGCACGCCAAGCTCGGTCGCCTTGGCCGCCTTGCTGCCGGCATCGGCGCCGATCACCACGAAATCCGTCTTCTTCGACACGCTCTTCGTCACCTTGGCGCCCAGCGTCTCGGCCCGCGCCTCGGCCTCCGGCCGGGTCATCGTCTCCAGCGTGCCGGTGAAGACCAGCACCTTGCCGGCGAAGGGCGAATCGGCCGCAGCGGCGAAGTCGGCCGGCGCCGGCGTCACCTCGCTCGCCAGGTCGTCCAGCGCCGCCAGGTTCCGCGGCTCCTCGAAGAAATCCACCAGCTCCTGCGCGATGGCCGGGCCGATGCCCTGGATGGAGCCCAGCTCCTCCCGCGCCTCCGAGCCGATGACGCGCGCCGCCAGCATCCTCTCCCGCCATTCCGGCAGGGAATGGTAGTGGCGGGCCAGCAGCTTGGCATTGGCCTCGCCGATCCGGCGGATGCCAAGGGCGAAGATGAAGCGCTCCAAGGGCGGGCTGCGCCGCGCCTCGATGGCCGCGAGAAGATTGGCCACCTTGCGCGATTCCTCGGCCTTCTTGGCCCGCGCGCCCCAGCCTTCCCATTGCCGCATCCGGTCGGCATGCCGGGCCAGCCGGAAGATGTCGGCCGGGCTGCGCACCAGGCCTTCGTCGTACAGGGTCTGGATGTTCTCCTCGCCGAGGCCCTCGATATCCATGGTGTTGCGGGCGACGAAATGCTTGAGGCGCTCCACCGCCTGGGCCGGGCAGATCAGGCCGCCGGTGCAGCGCCGCACCACCTCGCCCGGCGGGCGAACGGCATGGCTGCCGCAGGCGGGGCACAGCTCGGGGAAGGCGAAGGGCGCGCTGTCGGCGGGGCGCCTGTCGAGGACGACCGAGACGACCTGCGGGATGACGTCGCCGGCGCGCTGCAGCACCACCGTGTCGCCGACGCGGACATCCTTCCGCGCGATCTCGTCCTCGTTGTGCAGGGTAGCGTGCTGGACCATGACGCCGCCGACATTCACCGGCTCCATCACCGCCCGCGGCGTCAGCGCGCCGGTGCGGCCGACCTGGATCTCGATCCGCAGCAGCCGCGTCGTGGCCTGCTCGGCCGGGAATTTCCAGGCGATGGCCCAGCGCGGCGCCCGGCCGACGAAGCCGAGGCGCGTCTGCCAGTCCAGCCGGTCCAGCTTGTACACGACGCCGTCGATGTCGTAGGCGAGGCCGGCGCGCTGCGCCGCCATCCTGGCCTGGAAGGCCTCGGCCGCATGCTCGTCCGGCAACAGCGCCGACAGCGGGTTCACCTGGAAGCCCCAGGCCTTGAGCCGTTCCAGGTAGCCGGAATGGGTCTCCGCGACCGGCTCGCTCGACTGCCCCTGCGCATAGGCGAACAGCCGGAGAGGCCGCCGCGCGGTGATCGAGGCGTCGAGCTGGCGCAGCGACCCGGCGGCGGCGTTGCGCGGGTTGGCCGGGATGCGGATGGCCTCGCCGACCCGCTCCCCGGCTTCCCGCCGCGCCTCGCGTTCGGCATGCAGCCGCGTCTGCTCCGCCTGGAATTCGAGGAAATCCGCCTTGGTCATGAAGACCTCGCCACGGATCTCGATGCGCGCCGGCGCCTCGCCCGCCAGGCGCTGCGGCAGCTCCGCCAGGGTGCGCAGGTTGGCGGTGATGTCCTCGCCTTCCGTGCCGTCGCCGCGCGTCGCGCCGCGCAGGAACACGCCCTTCTCGTAGGTGAGGTTCACCGACAGGCCGTCGATCTTCGGCTCGGCGACGAAGCGCAGCACCTCCTCCTCCGGCAGGCCGAGGAAGCGCCGGATGCTGCGGGCGAATTCGGCGAAGTCCGCCGCCTCGAAGGCATTGCCCAGGCTGAGCATGGGCGTGCCGTGGCGGGACTTGGCGAAGCCGGCGGCGGGCGGCGCGCCGGGCGGCGCGTCGCTCGGGCTCTCGGCCAGCTTCAGCTGCGGGAAGCGCGCCTCGATCGCCATGTTGCGGCGGCGCAGCGCGTCGTATTCGGCATCCGTGACCTCGGGCGCGTCCTGCTGGTGGTACAGCCGGTCGTGATGCGCGATCTCGGCGGCCAGCGCCGCCAGCTCCGCCGCGGCCTCCGCCTCGGTCAATGTCTCGGTCGGGCGGGCGCGGAGCCCCGGTTCGGTCATGCGCAATGCTCCGCAGCCAAGCGGTCCAGGGCGGCGCCGGCCAGGATCAGCCCGGTGAAGGGCCCCTCGGACGCCGAGCCGATGGCCTTGTAGAACAGCATCGCGTCCGCGTCGCCCTGGTCCACGCCCCACCACAGGCTGGCGGCGCCCTGCCGCCGCGCCGCCGCCGCCAGCCCGGCCATCAGCGCCCGGCCGATCCCGCGCCGCCGCGCCGCCGGCACGACATAGAGGTCGAGCACCATCACCGTGTCGGCCGCCCGTTCCGCGTCATAGACCAGGCCGCCGGTCACGAAGCCCTGCAGCGCATCCTCCGCGGCCGCGACCAGCAGCAGGGCGCGCGGCGCCGGACCCAGCAGGTCCCGCACCACGATGGCCGCCGTCATCGGCACCGCGGGCGCGCCGCCATCCAGGCTGTTGATGGCGTTGAGCAGCGCCGCGACCGCCCCGGCCTCCGCCGGCCGGGCGGGGCGGATCTCCGCCGCCGCCATTACAGCAGCGTCCCCTCCAGCAGGCTGTCGGCGGCGGCGCGGGCGGCATCCGTCACCCGCTCCCCGGCCAGCATGCGGGCGATCTCCTCCCGCCGCTCCCGCTTGTCGAGCGGCTCGACCGTGGTCGCGGCGCGCTCGCCCTTCACCCGCTTGGCCACGCGCAGCTGCTGCGACCCGCGCGCCGCCACCTGCGGGCTGTGGGTGACGACCAGCACCTGCAGCCGTTCCGCGACGCGCGCCAGCCGGTCGCCCACCGCCGCGGCGGTGGCGCCGCCGATGCCGGCATCCACCTCGTCGAAGATCAGCGTCGGCACCGGGGAGCCGCGGGCCAGCACCACCTTCAGCGCCAGCATCAGCCGCGACAGCTCGCCGCCCGAGGCGATCTTCTGCAGGTTGCCCGGCGCCTGGCCGGGATTGGTCGAGACCAGGAAGGTCACGCGGTCCATGCCGTCCGCCGACCAGCCGGATTCCTCGCGCGCCGCGACCTCGACGAAGAAGCGGGCGCGGTCGAGCTTGAGCGGCGGCAATTCCTTGGCCAGCGCCGTCTCCAGCCGCTTCGCCGCGGCCGTCCGCGCCGCGGTCAGCGCCCGGGCGGAGGCGAGATAGGCGTCGCGCGCCTCGGTCGCCGCGCGTTCCAGCCCCGCCACCCGCTCCGTGCCGGCATCCAGCGCGCCGAGCCTCTCCTTCTGCTGCGCGAGCAGCGCGGGCAGCTCCACCACCGCCACGCCATGCTTGCGGGCGGCGGCGCGCAGACCGAACAGCCGGTCCTCCAGCTGCTCCAGCCGCCGCGGGTCCGGCCCACCCTCGTTCAGCATCCGCTGCAGCAGCGTCTCCGCCTCGGCCACCGCATCCTGCGCCTGGGCCAGCAGGTGCAGGATCGGCTGCGCCTCCTCGTTCGGCGCCGGCAGGCGTTCCAGCGCGCGGGCGGCGCTGCGCAGCGCATCCGCCGGGCCGCCGCGGCGGCGGTCGCGCGGCTGCATCTCGGAGAGCGCCGCGGCGATGCTCTCGTTGCGCCGCTCGCCCTGCTGCAGGCGCTGGCGCTCCTTGGTCAGCTCCTCCTCCTCGCCCTCGACCGGGGCGAGGTCGGAGAGTTCCTGCACGGCATGGCGCAGGAATTCCTCGTCCCGCTGCGCCGCCGCGATCGCCTCCCGCGCCGCGACCAGGGTGCGGTCGGCGTCGCGCCAGGCGCGCCAGGCGCCGGCCACGGCGATGCGCGACTTCTCCAGGCCGCCGAAGGCGTCCAGCAGCCCGGCATGGGTGGCGGGATCGGCCAGCCCCACCTGGTCGTGCTGGCCCTGTACCTCCACCAGGGACGCGGCGAGGCGGCGCAGCAGGCCGACCGCGACCGGCTGGTCGTTGACGAAGGCGCGGCCGCGGCCATCGGCCTGCACCACGCGGCGCAGCACCAGCACCTCCTCCGGCTCCATCCCCTGCTCGGCCAGGATCGCGAGCGCCGGGTGGCCTTCCGGCGGGGCGAAGGCGGCGGCGACGGAGCATTGCGACTGCCCGCTGCGCACCATGCCGGCCTCGGCCCGGGCGCCGCAGGCGAGGCCGAGGCTGTCCAGCAGGATGGACTTGCCGGCGCCTGTCTCGCCGGTCAGCACGGTCAGGCCCGGGCCGAAGGCCAGGTCCAGCCGCTCGATCAGGACGACGTCGCGGATCGCCAGGGAGATCAGCATGCGCGACGGGCCGCCCGGCCCCTCAGAACACCCGGTTCCAGGCGCGGCTGAGCAGGCCGCGCCGATCCTCGGCCGCGGGGCCGGCGCCGGCGATGAGCAGCGCATAGCTGTCCTGGTACCAGGGGCTGCCGGGGAAGTTATGCCCCAGCACGGAGGCGGTCTTCTTCGCCTCCTCCGTCAGGCCGAGCGCGAGGTAGATCTCGGTCAGGCGGTGCAGCGCCTCCGGCACGTGGTTGGTGGTCTGGTAGTCCTCCACCACGCGGCGGAAGCGGCCGATGGCGGCGGCGAAGAGCCGCTGCCGCTGGTAGAAGCGGCCGATATTCATCTCCTTGCCCGCCAGGTGGTCGCGTGCCAGGTCGATCTTCAGCCTTGCGTCGCGGGCATAGGCGCTGTCGGGGAAGCGGTTCACCACGTCCTGCAGCGCCGCCATGGCCTGTTCCGTGGTGCGCTGGTCGCGCTGCGCGTCCGCGATCTGCTCGTAGTAGCAGAGCGCGCGGAGGTAGTAGGCATAGGCGATGTCGCGATGCGCCGGATGCAGCTGGATGAAGCGGTCCAGCGCGCCGGTCGCTTCCGTGTAGCGGTTGCGCTGGTACTCGGCATAGGCCGACATCAGCTTGGCGTTGGTCGCCCAGGTCGAATAGGGATGGTCGCGCTCGATCTGGTCGAAATAGTCGGCCGCCGGGGCGAAGCGGCGGGCCTGCAGCGCCTCCACGCCCGCGGCGTAGAGCCCTTCCGGCGTGTTGTCGAAGGTGGCGTTGCGCGCCATGCGCCGTTCGGCATCCAGCGTGCCCTGCTTGCCGTCCCAGCTTTCGAACCAGGAACAGGCGGGCAGGGCGGCAAGGCCGAGGCAGAGAGCGAGCAGGGTTGGGACGCGTCGGATCATCGTGGCCCGGGTCATGGAAGGCTGGGGCTGTATAGCACGCCATCCCGCGGGTCCACAGGACGCGTCGGGCGCCATGGTCCCGGCGCCCGGCAACGCCCCGGGCGAATCCGCATCGGACGCCGTCCGATGGCCAGCCCCGACCGCAGCCTGGATGCCGCAGCCTGGATGCGGACCAGTGCCGCGCGGCGCGGCCCTCGGGGGGACGCTTCGGGGGGCGCCATCCGGCGACGCGGCCGGCCGCGGGCCATGCCCGGCGGCCGCCGGGATCAGGCGACGGCGGCGGCCGCGGCGGCCGGCACCGGGATGCTGGCGCCGCCATCCACCGCCGCGAAGCCCGGCAGCGCGCGCCAATTCGCCGCATCCGCGAACAGCGCCCGCAGCAGGCGGTTGTTCAGCGCATGGCCCGAGCGGTGGCCGGTGAAGCGGCCGCGGATCGGCGCCCCGGCCAGCGCCAGGTCGCCCACCACGTCCAGCATCTTGTGGCGCACGAACTCGTCCGGCCGGCGCAGCCCGCCGGGGTTCAGCACCTCCGGCCCGTCCACCACCACGGCATTGGCCAGGCTGCCGCCCAGCGCCAGCCCGGCGGCGCGCAGCCGCGCCACGTCCTCGGCCAGGGTGAAGGTGCGGGCATCGGCCAGCCCGGCGCGGAAGACCTGCGGCGTGAGCCGCAGCGCCAGCGACTGCCGGCCGATGGCGGTGCCGGGGAAGTCGATGGTCAGGGACGCCTCGAACCGCTCGCCGGCGGTCGGCGCCAGTTCGGCCCAGGCGGCATCCGGCCCCGCACCGTCCTGCACCCGCACCGTCCGCAGGACCTCGATCCCCGCCGAGCCGAGGGAAAGGCCGCCGGCGGCGGTCAGGCCGACGCAGTCGATGAGGAAGACGAAGGGGGCGGCGGAGCCGTCGAGGATCGGCACCTCGGGCCCGTCCAGCTCGACCAGGGCATCGTCCACGCCGCAGCCGGCCAGGGCGGCCATCACATGCTCCACCGTGCCGATACGGTGCTGCGGCACGCCGGGCAGGGCCAGGACGGTGCAGAGCCTCGTGTCGGCGACATGGTCGTAGAGCGCCGGGATCTCGATGCCGAGGTCGGTGCGGCGGAAGCGGATGCCGGTGCCATGCGGCGCCGGGCGCAGCGTCAGCTGGACGCGGCAGCCGCCGTGCAGGCCGATGCCGACGCAGCCGATGGCGGCTTTCAGCGTCCGGCGGCGACCCGTCTCCAGTGCGATATACCCGTCCATGCCTGCCTCTGCGAACATCGGAAGCCTGCCCGGGGGCGGAACCTCCAGCCCATAGGTGGCATCGCGGATGGGCAGCGGCGAATAAAGGCTTGTTTCGTCATATTACGTCGCAAGCCACTGAAAAGACGCGAATTCCGCGCTGCGCAATTGCCCTTTGTCAGGCCGCGCGCGGCGGCCTGCGGACCATCGCGCGGGACTCGCGCGCGGCATCGGGCAAACGCCGGGCGGCGCTGGCCGGTTCGCCGGGGCGGCCGGCACAGGTCCGGGATCGGTGGGGAAGGCTGGGGGGAGGGGCCGCCGGGGCGCGGCGGCAGCCCGCCGCCGGCAGCGCCCCGCGGCCCTGGGCCGGCCGC
>NZ_SMOA01000134.1 GCF_004353985.1 Paracraurococcus ruber
GCGGTCATACCGACCGCGGTTCTCCGGCGTCCACATCCCGCCAAATCGCGCACCACCCGCCGCAACCCGCCAGTCACAACCGATTCAGATGACTCACCATGTTCCCGGATGGACACTGAGGCGAAGGACCGCGCCGCCGCCAGCCTGGCGCGGCGCGGCGGTCCCCGCCGGCGCGCGGACCGCCGGCCGGCGGGTGCTCCCTGGGATGGATCGCGGCGGGCCGCGACCGGCCTGCCGCCCATGGGGCAAGGGGCGGGAGCGTTGCGGCGTTCGGGGCTGACCGCGCTCTGCCAGGGCAGGGCCATGCCGTTTGGTCGTCGCCTGGACCGGCCAGCCGATCCAAGCCGCCCTTCCGGCCCTTCCGGCGGCCGCCTCAGCCCTCCCCTTCGCCGCCGAGGACCATGGCCAGCCGGGCGAAGGCCTCGGGCGCAGGGGCGCGTTCCGCGATGCCCTGGCTGAGGAAGGCTTCCAGCCCCGGTTGCAGGCGGATCGCCGCATCGACCGCCGGGTCGCTGCCGGCGCGGTAGGCACCAAGGCGGATCAGCTCGGCCATGTCCGCATAGGTCGTCAGCTGCCGCCGCCCCTCGGCCAGCAGCGCCATCTCCTCCGCCGCATGGCAGCCCGGCAGGGACCGGCTGACCGAGCGCAGCACGTCGATCGCCGGCCAGCGGCCGCGCTCGCCGATCTTGCGGTCGAGCACCAGATGGCCGTCCAGGATGCCGCGCACCGCATCGGCGATCGGCTCGTCATGGTCGTCGCCATCCACCAGCACGGTGAACAGGGCGGTGATGTCCCCCTCCCCCTCGGGGCCCGGCCCGGCCCGCTCCAGCAGCGCCGGCAATTCGGTGAAGACCGAAGGGGTGTAGGACCGCGCCGTTGCTGGCTCGCCGGCGGCCAGGCCGATCTGCCGCTGCGCATGCGCCAGGCGGGTGACGGAATCCAGCAGCAGGAAGACCTGCCGTCCTTCCGCGCGAAAATACTCGGCAACGGCCAGGCTGGCCTGCGCGGCGCGGCGTTGCGCCAGCGCCGGCTGGTCCGAGGTGGCGACCACCACCACCGAGCGGCGGCGGGCAGCCTCGTCCAAGGTGCGGTCGAGGAATTCCCGCACCTCCCGCCCCCGCTCGCCGACCAGCCCGACGACGATGACGTCGCTTTCGACGAACCGCGCCAGCATGCCCATCAGCGTGGACTTGCCGACGCCGGAGGCGGCAAAGACGCCCATGCGCTGCCCGCGGCAGATCGGCGTGAAGACGTCGATGGCGCGGATGCCGGTTTCCAGCCGGCGGCCCAGCAGCTTGCGGCGCAGCGAATCCGGCGGCGGGCTGCGCAGCGGCGCTGGCCGTCGGCCCGCCGGCAATGGCCCGGCCCCGTCCAGCGGCTGCCCCAGCCCGTCCACCACCCGGCCCAGCCAGGCATCGCAGGGAAAGAGCATCGGCGCTTCTCCCAGCAGGATGCGGCCGCCCGGCGCCAGGCCTTCGGTCCGGCCTTCGGGCACGGCGACCGCGCCACCGGGGCCGAAGGCCACCAGCTCGGCCGGGATCGGCGCGGCGCCGGGCCGCAGCAATTGCAGCCGGTCGCCGACCGAGAGGCTGCGGCCGAGGCCGACCACGGTCAGGCTTGCCCCGCGAACGCCGGCCAGGGTGCCCCAGCGTTCCGCCCGGGGCAGCCGGCCGATCTGCGCCGCCGCATCGGCCAGGGTGGCGGCCAAGCGGGGAGAGGGAATGGTCGCCGACGGGCGGCCAGGGGTGTCTGCCGGGCTGGATGTCACGCTGCGCTTCCCAGAGGGCCTCGGCCGGGACAGGCCGCTGACCGAGTTTCGCGCAGGGCCGCCATCACGTCCATGCGAAAAACTATGGAACTCAACCATAGATGCGATTATTGATGCCTCATATCACACCATATCTCGCGGTGCTGCGGAGAACCCACATGCTCGACGGCATCGACGTCTTCCGCGTCACGGGCGCGCGCATGCGCTACCTGGCCGAGCGGCAGAACCTGCTGGCGCAGAACATCGCCAATGCCGACACCCCGCACTACCAGGCGCGCGACCTGAAGGGCTTCGCCTTCGACAGCGCCCTGCTGCGCGCCATGCCCGGCGCGCCGCTGCCGCAGGCGGCGACGCGGGCCGGCCATGTCACCGATGCCGGGCCGGGCGCCGCGCCGCTGCGCGGCCGCCGTGCCTCCAACGGCGAGGACCCGGACGGCAACACCGTCGATCTCGAGGAGCAGATGCTGAAGCAGGCCGACGTCGCCCGCGCCTACGACCTGGCGACCACCGTCTACCGCCGCAACGTCGCGCTGCTGCGCACCGCCGCCGGGGGCCGCTGACCATGCCCTATCGTGGCTCCCCCGTCGGCGGCGTCGGCGCGATCGGCCAGGCCATGGCCACCGCCGCCTCCGGCATGTCGGCCCAGGCCGTGCGCATGCGCCTCGCCGCCGAGAACCTGACCAATGCCGAAAGCACCGCGGCGGTGCCCGGCGGCGACCCCTACAGCCGGCGCGTGCTGACCTTCGAGCAGCAGGTGGACCGCGCGTCCGGCGCCCGGCTGGTGGTGCCCGGGCGCATCACCCGCGACCCCGGCGAGTTCCGCCTGGAATACGACCCCGGCCACCCCGCGGCGGATGCGCGCGGCTACGTCAAGCTGCCCAACGTCCAGCCGCTGGTCGAGCAGGCCGATCTGCGCGCCGCGCAGGTGTCCTACGAAGCCTCCGTCGCCGTCGTGCAGCAGGCCCGCTCCATGTACGCCAAGACGCTCGAGATCCTGAAAGGCTGACCCTGGCCATGACCCCGCAGACCGCCGCCATCCAGCCCGTCTCCGTCGCCATGCGTGCCTATGGCGCCCAGGCCGCGACCCGCAGCGATTTCGGCAGCATGGTGGGCGACGCCGCGCGCGGCGCGCTGAACACGCTGCGGCAGTCCGAGACGACCAGCGCCCGCGGCGTCGCCGGAACCGCCGATGTGCAGGAGGTGGTGCAGGCCGCCGCCTCGGCCGAGCTGACCGTGCAGGTGGTCAGCCAGCTGCGCGACCGCGCCCTGGCCGCCTATTCCGACATCCTGCGCATGGCGGTCTGACGCCGCACCGCCCGCCGGGAGAATCTTCATGCGCCATCCGCCCCGCGGCGCCGCCCGATGAACGAGGGCGACGTCGTCGAGATCCTGCGCAGCGGCTTCTGGGCCACCATCATCGTCGCCGGCCCGCCGCTCATGGCGGCGCTGGTGACCGGCCTCCTCGTCTCCATCCTGCAGGCGCTGACGCAGATCCAGGAGATGACGCTGGCGGCGGTGCCGAAGATCGCCGTCACCCTGGTCGTCGTCATGCTCAGCCTGCCGCTCGGCTTCGCCGCGCTGCGCGCCTTCATGGACGAGATCGCGCACCGCATCGTCGGCCTCTGACGGACCTATCGACATGGGCATCCTTGACCGGCTGAAGCGCGGCCTGGGCCACCAGGACCTGCTGTTCGCCGCGGCACTGGTCGTGCTGCTGGCGGTGCTCGTCCTGCCGATGCCCACCTGGCTGGTGGATATCGGCCTCGCCACCTCCATCACCCTGTCCGTGCTGATCCTGATGGTCGCCATCTGGATCGACCGGCCGCTCGACTTCTCCGCCTTCCCGACCGTCCTGCTGATGGCGACGATGCTGCGGCTGGCCCTCAACCTCGCCACCACGCGGCTCATCCTCGCCAACGGCCATCAGGGGCTGGAAGCGGCGGGCGGGGTGATCCACGGCTTCGCGTCCTTCGTCGTCGGCGGCGACTTCATCATCGGCGTGATCGTCTTCGCCATCCTGATCGTGGTGAACTTCGTCGTCGTCACCAAGGGCGCGACGCGCATCGCCGAGGTGGCGGCGCGCTTCAGCCTGGACGCCATGCCAGGCAAGCAGATGGCCATCGACGCCGATCTGGCGGCCGGCACCATCGACGACAAGGAGGCGCGGCGCCGCCGGCGGGAGCTGGAGGACGAGAGCGGCTTCTATGGCGCCATGGACGGCGCCTCGAAATTCGTCCGCGGCGACGCGGTCGCCGCCATCATCATCACCGGCGTCAACGTGCTGGGCGGCATCGTCATCGGCACCCTGCGGCACAACCTGCCGCTGTCGACCGCCGCCTCGCACTACGTCACCCTGTCGATCGGCGACGGCATCGTCTCGCAGATCCCCGGCCTGATCGTCTCGATCGGCGCCGGCATGCTGGTGACCAAGGGCAACCTGCGCGGCTCCGCCGACAAAGCGCTGGTCGGCCAGCTCGGCGCCCAGCCGAAGCCGCTCTACCTCGCCGCGGCGCTCGCCGGGCTCTTCGCCCTGCTGCCCGGCTTGCCCTTCATGCCCTTCATCGTCCTCGGCGCGCTCGCCGCCGGCGGCGGCTGGCTGGCGCATCGCAGCGCGCAGCGCGCCGCCCAGGCCGCGGCGGAGCCCGCCGCCGGCGCAGGCGCCGCTGCGGCCGAGGAATCCATCAACGACCTGATCCGGGTGGACGAGGTCTGCCTCGAGCTCGGCATGGGCCTGGTGCCGCTGACCGCCGGGCGGCAGGGCGGCATCGCCGACCGGGTCAAGAAGCTGCGCCGCTCCTTCGGGCTCGAATTCGGCTTCGTGCTGCCCGCGGTGCGCATCAAGGACAACCTCAACCTCGCCTCCGGCGAATACTCGGTGCAGGTGCAGGGCGTGGAGGTGGCGCGGGAGACGATGATGCTCGGCCGCCTGCTCGCTTTCTCCCCCGGCGGGCAGGAGATCGGCATCCCCGGCATCGACACGCTGGAGCCGGCCTTCCGCATCCGCGCCCGCTGGATCGATGCCGAGCACCGTGAGGCGGCGATGCGGGCGGGGCTCACCGTCGTCGACCTCGAGACGGTGGTGACGACCCATCTGGCCGAGCTGCTGAAGACCCATATGGCGGCGCTGCAGGGCTATGCCGCAACCCAGCGGCTGCTGGACGGTCTCGCGCAGGAGCACCAGCGCCTCGCCGCCGATCTCGTCCCCGGCCTGCTGCCGCTCTCCTCGGTCCAGAAGGTGCTGGCGACGCTGCTGGCCGAGCGGGTTTCGATCCGCAACCTGCCCCTGATCCTCGAGGCGCTGCATGAGGCAGCGAGCTTCACCCGCAGTGTGCCGCAGCTTGCCGAGCATGTCCGCCAGCGACTGGCCATGCAGATCTGCCGCGGCCTGGCGCAGGAGGACGGCAACGTCACCGCCCTGGTCCTCTCGCCGGAGTGGGAGCGGGAGGTGTCCGAGGCGATCATCGAGGAGGGCGACCAGCGCAGCTTCGTCCTCGCGCCATCCAGGGTGCAGGAGCTGGTGGGCAACATGCGCAGCCGGATCGGCGAGGCGACGGCGCGCGGCGACTGGCCGGCGATCCTCACCTCCGCCCCGGCGCGGCCCTTCATCCGGCAGCTGGTGGAGCGGATCAATCCGACGATCGCCGTGATCTCCCATGCCGAGCTGCACCAGCGCACGCGGCTGCGCACGGTCGGCCAGATTTAGCGTGGAGGCGGCGCTCGCCCTGCAGGTCGCGCTGCCGGCGGAGCTGCATCGCCTGCTGCTGGTCTTCTGCCGCATCTCGGCGGCGCTGCTGCTGCTGCCGGGCTTCGGCGATGCCGGCGTGCCGGCGCGCATCCGCATCCTGGCCGCGCTCGCCATGGCACTCTGCCTCGCCCCGGTCGCCGGGCCGGCAACGGCCGGCGCCACCACCTGGGACACGCTGCGGATGCTGCTGGCCGAGATCACCGCCGGCATCGTGCTCGGCCTGCTCGGCCGGCTGGTGGTGGCGGGGATCCAGACAGCGGGCCAGGTGATCGGCCAGTGCATCGGCCTGGCCAATATCTTCACCACCGGCATGGGGCCGGACGCCACGGCCACCCTCGGCGCCGCCATCCAGGCCGGCAGCATCGCCGCGCTCTTCGCCGTCGGCGGCCACCATGCGGCGCTGCGCGCGATGGCCGAGAGCTACGAGGTGGTGGCGCTGGGCACGCTGCCCGACCTGCCGCAGACCGCCGCGCTGCTGGTCGGCGCCGTCGCGCGCTGCTTCGCCCTGGCCGTGCAGCTTTCGATGCCCTTCCTGGTGCTGGCGCTCGCGGCCAACCTCGCCATGGCCGGGATCAACCGCGCCCTGCCGGCCATGCCGGTCTTCATGATCGGTGCGCCGGCCCTGCTGCTGGCCGGGCTCTACCTGCTGGCGGCCACCGCGCCCTCCCTGATCGGGGAGGCGCTGGGCGCGCTCGGCCAGGGCCTGCGGCTGCGCTGAGACGAACGGGGGCGCGATGTCGGAGGAGGACGGCCAGGAAAAGACGCTCGACGCCTCGCCACGCAAGCTCGAGGAGGCACGACGGCGCGGCGACGTCCCCATCTCGCGCGAAGGCGCCAGCTTCGGCGTCCATCTCGCGGTGCTGGTGGCGATCGGCCTCGGCGGCCATCTCCTCGCCGGGCATCTTGCCGCCGTGCTGCTGCCCTTCATCGAGCAGCCGGAGGGCTGGGCGGACCTGAACGAGGTGGGGTTGCGCGATGTCGGCCTTGGCCTCGCCGGCGCCGTCGCGCTGGTGCTGCTGCCGCTCCTCGGCCTGATGATCGCGGGCGGCCTCGTGCCCTACCTGGCGCAGGGTTCCTGCGTGGTGGCGGCGGAGCGGATCCGGCCGAAGCCCTCTCACCTTTCGCCGATGCGCGGCCTGAAGCGCATCTTCGGCCTGAAGGCGCTGGTGGAATTCGGCAAGTCGCTGCTGAAGGCCACGGCCTCGGCTGGCGCCGCCTATCTGGTCATCCGCCCGCTCTTCGACCGCAGCCCCGGCTTCGCCGCGCTCGACCCGGTGGCCTTCGTGCCTCTGGCACGGGAGGTGCTGCTGGCCCTGCTCGGCACCGCAACGCTCGTCTACGGCGTGATCGCGCTGTTCGATGTCAGCTTCCAGCAGTTCGAGTATCGCCGCCGGCAGCGCATGAGCCTGCAGGAGATGAAGGAGGAGCTGCGGTCCACCGAGGGCGACCCACATGCCAAGGCGCATCGGCGCAAGCTGCAGCGCCAGGGCTCCAAGCGGCGGATGCTGGCCGAGGTGCCGAAGGCGACGGTGGTGATCGCCAACCCCACCCACTTCGCCGTGGCGCTGCGCTATCGCCGCGGCGAGGATCCGGCGCCCGTCTGCGTCGCCAAGGGGGTGGATGCGGTGGCGCTGCGCATCCGCGAGGCGGCACGCGCGGCCGGCGTGCCCGTGGTGGAGGAGAAGCCGCTGGCCCGTGCCCTGCACGCCAGCGTGGATATCGGCGACACCATCCCCAAGGCGCATTTCGAGGCGGTGGCGAAGGTGATCGGCATCGTCTGGGCACAGGCCGGCCGCAAGGCCGCGCGGCGCTGAGCCGCCGAGGGGGCCGGAACCCGTCCGGGGCCTTGGACCGGACTGCCGCCTGGCATCGCCCGCCACCTGGCATCCCGCGCCAGTCGCCGGCGCGCCGCCGGGATGCCGGCGGGATGAGGCACGCGGCGCGGCCTGCGGAGAACAATGAAAGATTATTCTGCGGCATCGACCTCCCGCAGGTCCGGCATGGCGTCCCATGCCGCCCGGCGAGGCGAGCGGAAAGCGAGAGATGCTGCGCGTGATCGGCTGCCTGTCTGACGAGCACGACCCCTGGAGACTGGCCGGTGCCGTCCTGATCTGCGCCCTGGCCAGCCTGACCGCCTGTCTTCTGCTCGGCCGCATGCGCGCTGCGGATCGCCTCGGGCAGGCGCGGCGGCAGCGGCTCTGGCAGGGCCTCGCCGGGCTGGTGCTCGGCGGCGGCGCCTGGATGACGCATTTCGTCGCCATGCTGGCCTATGATCCCGGCCTGCCCACCGGCTTCGCCCTCGGCCCGACGCTCGGCTCGGCATTGCTGGCGGTGGCGGCGGCGGTGATCGGGGCAGGCCTGTGCCGGGCGAGGCCCGGCGCCGATGCCGGGTCCCTCCGTTGCCTGCTCGGCGGCGCGCTTGCCGGGGCGGGCATGGGCAGCATGCATTATCTTGGCATGGCCGGGCTGCATATGCAGGCCTGGCTGCGGTTCGACCCGGCCTTCGTCGTCGTCTCCCTCGCTTCCGTCATGCTGCTGGGCGCCCTGGCCTTCCGGCTGGCCAGTGGCGCCGGGCCGCGGCCCCATCTGCGCGCCGCGCCGGTGCAGGTTGCCGCCATCGCCGCCGTCCACTTCATCGGCATGGCAGCGGTCGAGGTGTTCCCCGACGGCGCGCTGCCGGTGCCCGATGCGGCCGGCGATCACCGCCTGCTCACCCTCGTGCTCAGCCTCGGCGCCATCCTGCTGCTGCTGGCCGGCCTTGCCGCCCTGCTGTTCGAGGCCTGGGCCGAGACGCGCTGGCAGGCGCAGGAAAGCGCGCGGCTGCGCGGCCTGGCCGAGGCCACCTTCGAAGGCGTGGCCATCTGCGACGGCCCGGTCATCACCGAGGTCAACCGCCAGCTTGCCGAGCTGCTCGGGCAGCCGCGGCATGCGGTGCTGGGCGCGCGCATCGACCGCTTCCTCGATCCCGGGCCGGAGCAGCCGGTGCTTGCCCTGCTGGCCGAGGCGGAGCGGCGACCGGTGGCGGCGGGCCTGACCGGCAGCGGCGACCAGCCCGTGCCCGTCGAGCTGCGGGTCAGGCCGCTTGCCTCCGGCGCCGGCCAGCGACGGGTGGTGGCGGTGCGCGACCTGCGCGCCTCCCTCGCCAGCGAAGCGCGCATCCGCCACCTCGCGCTGCACGATCCGCTCACGGATCTCGGCAACCGGCTGCTGCTGCGCGAACGCCTGGTGGACGAGGTGCGGCAGGCACGCGTGACGGGCCGTGGCCTGGCGGTCCTTTGCCTCGACCTCGATCGCTTCAAGGCGGTGAACGATCTGCACGGGCATGCCGCCGGCGACGAGCTGCTGCGCCAGGTCGCCGGCCGGCTGCGGGCCGAGCTGCGCGAGGCCGACTTCGCTGCGCGGCTGGGTGGCGACGAGTTCGTGGTCCTGCAGTCCGGCGTCGACCTGTCCCGGGCGTCGAGCCTGGCCAAGCGGTTGAACGCGGTGCTGGCGCGGCCCTACGCCCTGCAGGCCGGGCAGCAGGCCTCGGTCTCCGCCTCGATTGGCGTCGCCGTATTCCCGCTCGATGGCGATGCGCCGGATGCGCTGCTCACCCGCGCGGACATGGCGCTGTATCGCGCCAAGGAGGCAGGGCGGAACGGCTTCGCCTTCTACGACCCCGAGATGGAAGCCGAGACGCGCACCCGCCGCCAGCTGGAACAGGATTTGCGCCGGGCCGAGGAACGGGGCGAGCTGCAGCTGCTCTACCAGCCGCAGGCCGAGGTCGCCTCGGGCCGGATCAGGGGCTTCGAGGCGCTGCTGCGCTGGCGCCATCCGGAACGGGGCATGATCCCGCCCGACCTGTTCGTCCCGTTGGCCGAGGCGAGTGGCGCCATCATGCCGATCGGCGCCTGGGTGCTGCGCCAGGCCTGCGCCGAGGCGGCGGCCTGGCCGCGGCCGCTCGACATCGCGGTCAACATCTCGCCGGTGCAGATCCTGCACGGCGACCTGGTGGCGCTGGTGACCGAGACGCTGCGCGAGACCGGGCTGGACCCGGCGCGGCTGGAGCTGGAGGTGACCGAGGGCGTGCTGATCCGCGACGGAGCCCAGGCCCTCGGCGTCCTCACGCGCCTCAAGGCGCTCGGCGTGCGGGTGGCGATGGACGATTTCGGGACCGGCTATTCCTCGCTCAGCACGCTGCGCGCCTTCCCCTTCGACAAGATCAAGGTGGACCGCAGCTTCGTGCGGGACCTCGACACCTCGCCGGAGGCCGCGGCAATCGTGCGCGCGGTCCTCGGGCTCGGGCGCGGGCTGGGCCTGCCGGTGATCGCGGAGGGCGTCGAGACCGAGGCGCAGCGCCAGGCGCTGGCGGCGATCGACTGCGCCGCCATCCAGGGCTACCTCATCGGCCGCCCGGCGCCGATCGGCAGCTTCGGCACCGCGCTGGGCCGGCTGGGCTGATCCCGCCGCGGTGCCCCGCCGGGGCGGCCTGCGCGTGCATCTGGGCACGCAAGCCGCCCCCGGTCAGCGATCGTGGAGCGGATGCGCGCCGCGCGACGAGCGGGACGCGTGATCCGCCCTGGGCTCAGCGCCGGAAGGCCTCGCGCCGGCCGGCGATCTCCTGCGTCACCGCCAGCGCCGCCGGCGGCTCCATGGAAGCGAGGATCGGCCCGGCCTGGCGGTCGGGGATCTTCAGCAGCACGGCGGCCGCGCGCGTCGCCTCCAGCCGCTCCAGCACCTTGGCGGCCTGCGGCGGCTTCATGTTGACGTAAAGCGCGACCAGCGCCTCGAGATCGGCCTCGGCCACCGCGGTCTCCCGCACCACCAGCTTCTCCACCTCCTGCCGCATCCGGCCCAGCTCGCCGAGCTGGGTGCGGGCGAGCGTCTCGGCGGCGGCGGCGCGGGCCTCGCGCAGCTCCAGCTCCCGCTCCCGTCGCTCCAGCTCCGCCTGACGGCGGGCCAGCTCGGCCAGCATGCGGGCATCCACGGCGCGGTCCTCGCCCAGCGGGTTGGCGCGCGGCGTGCCCGCCAGGGTGGCGGCGCTGACCGGCACGGCGAAGGCGGTGCCGTCCCGCATCGCCACCGGCCGCGGCCGGGTCTCGGCCGGCGCCAGCTCGGGCAGCAGGTCGGCCAGACCGGCAACGCGGGCCGGCAGCATGGCCGCCAGGCCGAGCGCCAGCATGGGCAGGCCGAGGCGGGGGCCGAGGCGCAGCCGGGCCCGTTTCCGTTCGGTCGGCGGCGTCGTGCGGCGAAAGGTCATGTCAGCCCACTTCCAGCTTGAGGGTATGGCGCGCATCCGTCTCCATCAGATCGGCGGCGCGCAGCGAAAGGGTCGGGGCGAGGGCGAGGTCATGCGCCAGCAGCCGCCCGGCGGCCTCCGGCCGGGCGGCCGGCTCGCCGGCCAGGCGGCGGGCGAAGCCGAGCGGCTCCACCTCCTCGCGCGGCAGCGCCGCGGCGCGGGCCGCCGTCACCCGCTTGGTCTGCCGCACCGCCTGGTCGAGGCGCGTGGCGATCTCCTCGGCATTGCGCGAGGCGACCGTCAGCTCCTGCGCCACCTTGCGGCAGCTGGTGAGCTTGGCATCCACCTCGGCCACGCCGTCGCGCACCTTGCGGGCGATGCCGCCGGCCGAGGCGTCGAGCCGCTGCGACGCGGCGTCGAGCTGCTCGATCACCTCCCCGGCGGAATCGAGCGCGCCGCGCAGGCTGCCCATGCGGCGGTAGAGCAGGCCGATCCAGCCGGCCTGCCCGACCAGCAGGACGATGCCGGCGGCATCCAGCATCTGGACGAAATTCATGCGGTTCTCCGTGCGGGGTGCCCCGCTTCAATTCGGCCAGTTCGGTTCGATGACGCGTTCCTCGACGCGCAGCACCAGCCGGTCGTCCTGCGACGCCATCTGGGCGCGGCAGACCAGCAGGTCCTGGCAGAAGACCTCGATCGCCTCCCCCCGCCGGCGATCGAGCCGCAGCTCGGTGCCGGGCCGCCAGGCGGCGATCTGCGAGAAGGGCACGTCGCGGCTCTCGACCACCGCCCGCAGCTCCAGGGCGGCGCGCGGCAGCTCGTCGATCAGGTGGTTGCGCCAGATGCTGTCGCCGCCCTGCTTGCGGCCCAGCACCTCCTGGCTCAGCAGGTCGCGCACCGGCTCGATCGCGGCATAGGGCAGCAGGAAGTCCACGGTGCCGCCGCGGCCTTCCATGGTGATCTCGGCCCGGAAGGTCACCGCCGAGGCGGTCGGCTTGGTGATCAGCGCATAGCCCGGCGTGATCTCGAAACGCTCCAGCCGAAAGGTCGCCGGCGCCACCACCTCGAAGGCGCGACTGAGATCCTGGGTGACGACCGAGACCAGCTTCTCGACGAAGGTGCGCTCGATGGGGGTGTAGGGCCGCCCCTCGATCCGCTGGACCGCGTTGCGCCGGCCGCCGAGCAGGATGTCGACGATCGAGCCGATCAGGCGGGAATCCACAGCCGCCAGGCAGTAGCCGTCCCATTCCTCGATCCGGATCACCCCGATCAGCGCCGGCAGGGTGACGTTGTCGAGGAAGGCGCCCACCCGGATCGGGCGGACCCGGTTGATCACCACGTCGGCATTGTCCGCCGTAAATTTTCGCACACTGCTGGTCAACAGGCGGGCCAACCGGTCCACCACGATGTCCAGCATCGGCAGGCGCTCGTAGCGCACCGCGCCGCCGACCAGCGCCTCCAGCCCCAGCTTCTCGGGCTGGGTGGAGGCCGTGTCGGGCCCGCCGAACAGGCTGTCGATATCGCCCTGGTCCATCTGCGTCGCGGCGGTACCCCAGCCGGCTTCGGCCTCGGCGTCGCCCTCATCCCCGCTCATGCCCATGGCTCAGGCCACCACGAAGCCGGTCACGAGGACGTCGCGCAGCACGCCGGGGCCCAGCAGCAGGTCGACGCGGCGGAACAGGTCGGCCCGCAGCCGGTCGAGCGCCAGCGCCCCCTCAAGCTCTCCGTCGCGGAGCGTTCGGAGATAGGTCACCAGCCCGTCATAGAGCCGCGGGGTGACCACATCGGGCCGCAGGAGGGCGGGGTCGCCGGCGACCTCGAGCGCGAGGGTGAGCTTGAGCTGCCTCGGCCGTCCGCCATTGGTCAGGGTGACGGTCATCTCCGGCAACTCGATGAAACCCGGATGGACCGAGGCGTGCTCATCGGCTTTCGCGGGCAGCAGGCCAGCCACCAGCGCGGCAGCGCCGGGGACATAGAGGTAGGCTGCGGCCCCACCGCCGCCCAGCAGGACCAGGGCGGCGACGAGGATGATGGCCCCGCGACCGCGGCGGCGCTTTTCGCCTTTCGCTTTCGCAGCGGGGATGGCAGGGTTGGCAAAGGTTTCGGACATGCGGCTTCTCGCGCCCCTGGGAAATTTCGCGCGACATCTCGATCGCTGGTTGATATAAACCGTCCATCGTTTTTCGCGCCACGCCAAAATTCGCGCCGTGGCGGTTCAGGACGGAAGACCGAATGTCTGTGCCGGATGTGCGAACCGCTGTGGGCGGGCTCGAGTTCAAGGAACTCGGCCAGGGGATCGGCCAGAGCCTCAGTCAGAGCCTGGCGCGGCTCGGCCCGACGAAGCTGGCCGCGCTCGGCGGCGTCGCGCTGGCCGCCCTGCTCGGCGTCTTCCTCGTTGCCCGCTCGCCGCACCAGCCGAACCGGCTGCTCTATTCCGGGCTCGACCCCGGCGAGGCCGGTCGCATCGCCAGCCGGCTGGAAGAGCTGAAGATCCCGATCGAGGCGCGCGGCGACGGCACCATCCTGGTGCCGGAGGACCAAGTGGCGCGGCTGCGCATGCAGCTCGCCGCCGAGGGCCTGCCGCGCCAGGCCGGCGCCGGCTACGAGCTGCTCGATCAGGCCAACCCGATGCAGATGACCTCCTTCATGCAGCGGGTGCAGCGCCTGCGCGCGCTGGAGGGGGAGCTGGCGCGCACCATCCTCGCGCTCGGCAGCGTGCGGACCGCCCGCGTGCATGTGGTGCTGCCGGAGCGCGAGGGCTTCTCGCGCGAGACGCCGCCGCCCACCGCCTCGGTCACCGTCACCACCCAGGGCGGTCAGCGGCTCTCGGCCGGGCAGGCCGCCGCCATCCGGGTGCTGGTGGCCGGCGCCGTGCCGCGGATGCGGCAGGAGGACGTCTCGGTCATCGATCCGAACGGCGTGGTGCTGGCGGCCGAGGGCGGCACCGCCGCCGGCGCCGGCCGCATCGCCGACCTGAAATCGGCGCAGGAAGCCACGCTGCGCCGCGCCGTGCTGGAGCTGCTGGAGCCGATCGTCGGCGCCGGGCGGGTGCGTGCCGTCGCCGCGGTGGAGCTGGAGGGTGCCCGCTCGGTCTCCCGCGAGGAGAAGTACGACCCGCTCGGCCAGGTCGAGCGCAGCCGGCAGACCCAGACGGAGAGCGAGAGCAGCGAGGACAGCAAGGGGCGGGAGCCGGTCACCGTCGGGCAGAACCTGCCGAACCAGGGCGTCAACCAGAACCAGCAGCGCACCACCTCGCAGAGCCAGCGCGGCGGCGAGACCATCAACTACGAGATTTCCTCCCGCACCGAGGAGACGGTGCGCGAGCCCGGCGCGGTGCGCCGCCTGAGCGTGGCGGTGGTGCTGGACGGCGTCCCGGGGCCCGACGGCGCGGTGCGGGACCGCAGCCCGGCGGAGCTGGAGCGGCTGGCGACGCTGGTGCGCAGCGCGGTCGGCTTCGATGACAAGCGCGGCGACCGCGTGACGGTCGAGCAGATGCGCTTCCGTGCCGAGGACGCGCCGGGGACGCTGGCCGAGGCCGGGACGGAGCAGGCCTCGGCCTGGCTCTGGTGGAGCCTGCCGCTGGGCGCGGCGGTGCTGCTGGGCGGCGCCGGGCTGTGGCAGCTGCGCCGCCGGCGGCAGGCCGCCACCATCGCCCTGGCGGTGGCGCCGCCGGAGGATGCGCTGCTCACGCCGCTCGAGGAGCAGATCGCCAGCATCAGCCCGAACCTCAAGGTCACCATGGGCTCGCTCACCGCCCTGCAGGAGATGGTGGACGACCGGCCCGAGGAAGTGCTCGCCGTCCTCCGCACCTGGATCGAGGAAGGCAGCCCGGCATGACCCGGCCCTTCCTGCCGCCCCTGCTCACCACCCTGACGGGGCCCGGCGGCGACCTGGCCGAGCGGCTGGCCGCCGAGGAGCGGCAGCGCGACGCCGCCTTCCAGGCCGGCAAGCTCAAGGGCTTCGAGGAGGGCTATGGCCGCGGCCAGGAGGACGGGCTGGCGGCCGGCCGCGCCGAGGGCCGCGAGGCGGCTGAGCGCGAGGCCGAATCCCGCGGCCGGGACGGCGCCGCCGCGGCGGCGGCCACGCTGGCCGCGCTGCAGGCCGCCCGCGCCGCCGACCGCCAGGCACTGGATGCCGAGTTGCGGGCCGCGCTCGCCGCGACGCTCGCCGCGCTGCTG
>NZ_SMOA01000135.1 GCF_004353985.1 Paracraurococcus ruber
CGGCGATCGACCATGCCGCGGGGCGCGACCGGGCCCTGGCCGCGCTGCGCGGCCTGCCGCGCGCGGCCGCCGAGGCCGAGGCCGAGGCGGAGGACGCCGTCGCGTGACCGATGCGGCCATGGCCGACCTGCGGCGCCGCGGCTTCGCCGGGCTGCGGGTGGTGGGCGACGTGCACGGCGATGCGGTGGCCTTCGAGCACGCGATCGCCGGCGCCGAGACGGAGGCGCTGTTCCTGCTGCAGCTTGGCGACCTGACCGACCACGGGCCGGACAGCCCGGCGGCGCTGCGACTGATGTTCGGCCTGCTGGATGCCCGCCGCGGCCGCTTCCTGCTGGGCAACCACGACCACAAGCTGCGCCGCGCCCTGATCGGCGAACGCGTCCATGCCCCGGCCGAGGGGCTGGGGCGCACCCTGGCGCAGCTGGCCGCGGCGGCGGATGGGGAGGCGCTGCGTCGCCGCGCCGTCGCCGAGATCGCCATGGCGCCGGCCTGGCTGCACATGCGCGACTGGTTCTTCGTCCATGGCGGCTTCCATCCCGGCATGCTGCTGCGCCTGCCGCTGCCGGATGCCGGCATCCGCAAGCCGGACCCGCTGTTGTCGCGCGCGCTGTTCGGCCAGGTGACCGGGCGGACGCGGCCGGATGGCTACCCCGACCGGGTGCATGACTGGGTGGACCGCATCCCGGCCGGCACGGTGGTCTATTGCGGGCATGACCGGCGCTCGCCGGACGGCCGGCCCTATGTGCAGGAAGGGGAGGAGGGCGGCCGCTGCGTCTTCCTCGACACCGGCGCCGGCAAGGGCGGGCATCTCTCCTGGATCGATCTGCGGTGGTGAGCATCCGCATCCTGGCCGAAACGCCGCACCTGGATGCGGTGGCGGCCTGGCTGCATGCGCAATGGTGGGCAGCGGATGGCTGGACCCTGGCGGCGACGCGGGACTTCCTGGCAGCCGCGCGCGGGCCGCGGGCGCCGGCCTGCTTCCTGGCGGAGGAAGGCGGGATGCCGCTCGGCACCGCCACGCTGGACACGGACGACCTGCCGGCGCGGATGGATCTGGCGCCTTGGCTGGCCAGCGTGCTGGTGGCGCCGGCGGCGCGCGGCCGCGGCATCGCCACGGCGCTGGTGGCGCATGTGGAGGCGGCGGCCGCGGCGCTGGGCCATGCGCGGCTGTACCTGCACACGCCGGATGCGGGGCGCTTCTACGCCGCGCGCGGCTGGCACGGGCTGGGCGAGGAGGCCTGGCAGGGCCGCCCGACCCTGCTGATGGCGAAGGACCTGCCGGTCAGCCGTCCCGGCGGATGATGAAGCCGTTGGCGACGCGCTCCATGCCCAGTTTCGGGTACCAGGTCATCGGGTCGGGCGCCGAGAGCAGCAGCAGCATGCAGCCGGGGCCGATGATGCGCTTGGTCTCGGCGATCAGCCCGCGGCCCAGGCCCTTCCCCTGGTATGCGGGGTCGACGCAGAGGTCCGATAGGTAGCAGCCATAGGCGAAGTCGGTGAAGGACCGGGCGACGCCGGCCAGCCGCCCCGAACCGTCGCGCACGGTGACGATGAGGTTCGCGCCCGCGACCATCGCCGCCATGCGCGCCGCGTCGTCCACCGGGCGGACGAGGCCGGAGGCGCGGACGACGGCGGCGAACTCCGCCGGGTCCAGCCGCCCCTCCTCCCGCGCATAGGCGAAGCCGGGCGGCGGCACGGCCAGCGCGGCCCAGGCAGCATGGCCGGCCAGCACCGGCGGATCCTCGGCCATGCGTGTCAGGCCCAGAGCGTCGGGTTCAGCAGCAGCTCCGCCAGCCTGCCGGAGATGGCGGCGAGCAGCTTCTCCCCCTTCTCGGCACTGGCGGTGCGGGCATCGCCGATGACGCCGGTCTCCGAGATGGCGCGGAAGGACCGCCGCAGTGCGAGGCCGGCCGGCTGGCCCTCGACCCGCGTGGACATCGGGCCATGCGCCTCCGGCAGGCGGTCCAGGCGCACGCTGTCGGGCCGAAGCGCCAGCATCAGGCTGGTCTCGGCCTCGCAGGCATGCATCAGGCCGGGCTGGCGATCCAGGATGGGCGCGATCACCTCCGGCACGATGTGCCAGTAGGTGCCGGCGGCGACCTTGATGCCCAGCGCGATGGTCAGCTCGCTGGCCGCCTGGATCACCGCCTCGGCGTTGCCGCCATGGCCGTTCAGCAGCATCACCCGCTTGAAGCCATGCCGCGCGGCCGACCGCACGATGCCGCCCAGCACCGCGGCCATCGCCGCATAGTCCAGGGTGACGGTGCCGCCGAACTCCATGTGGTGCTCGGCCAGGCCGGTCCAGACGCAGGGGGTGACGACGACCGGGGCGCCGGCCGCGGCGATGCGGGCGGCGGTGGCCTGCGCGACGCCGGTGCCGAGCACGATGTCCACGCCGGTCGCCAGGTGTGGCCCGTGCTGCTCGAGCGAGGCGACCGGGACGATGACCAGCGCTCCCGCGGCGGCCCGCGCCCGCAACTCCTCGGCGGTCAGCCGCATCCATTCGGTCTCGGTCGCCATGGCCCCTGCCCTCCTCGCGGCGTCAGGGGCGCATGATGCGCGGGCGGCGGGGCGGCGTCACTCCGCCGTCGCGCCGGACTCCTCCACCAGCGCCTGCCAGACCGGCATCTGGGCTTGCCAGAAGGCGCCGAAGGCCTCGGGCGTCGCATCGGTGGTGGGCTTCACCGTCAGGTCCAGCAGGCGGCGGCGCACTTCCTCCTGCTCCACCGCCTGGCGGATGGCGCCGTTGAGCTGCGCCAGGACCGGCGCCGGCACGCCGGCCGGGGCGACCACGCACCACCAGTTCAGCGCATCGATGCCCGACCCCGGCAGCAATTCCGCCATGCCCGGCACCTGGGCGAGGTCGGACACATAGTCGATCCGCTGCGCGCTGCCGGCCGCCAGCGGGCGGAAGCGGCCTTCCCGGATATGCGGCAGCAGGGCCGGGATGACGTCGAACATGATGTCGATGGTGCCGGCGACGAGGTCGGTGATGGCCGGGCCGCCACCGCGATAGGGGATATGGGTGATGTCGATGCCGGCGGCGCGCTTCACCTTCTCCATGTACAGGTGGCTGATGGTGCCGGTGCCGCTGCTGCCCATGCTGATGCGGCCGGGATTCGCCTTGGCGAAGGCGACCAGCTCGGCGAAGCTTTTCCAGGGCCGGGCGCTGTTGCACACGATCAGGATGGTGCCGGTGCCGACACGGCTGACAGGGGTGAGGTCGCGCAGCGCCTCGAAGGGCATGCGGCGGCCATAGAGCCATTTGTTGGCGGTCAGCACATTGGCGCTGGTGAAGAGCAGGGTGTGGCCGTCCTTCTCCGCCTTGGCCACGGCATCGGCGCCGATATTGCCGCCGGCGCCCGGCCGGTTCTCCACCACCACCGGCTGGCCGAGGATGGCGGGCAGCTTCTCGCTGACCATGCGGGCGATGATGTCGTTGGCGCCGCCCGGGGCGATGGGGACGACCACGCGGACGGGCCGCGTCGGGAAGCCCTGGGCGCGGGCGGCGCTGGCCAGGGCGGGCAGGGCGAGGGCCGCCCGGAGGGCGGCGCGGCGGGTCAGGGTCATCGGGGCCTCCGGCAAGGCGGTTGCCGGGGGTGTCGCCCGGGCGGCGGCGGGGCGCAAGCGGCGACCCGGGACGTTCGGGTGATCCTGCGCGCCGGCCGCCGCCAGGCCCCTGCCGGCGGTCCCGGCGCCGGCCGATCAGGGCTCCGGCGCCATCTCCGGCCCCGCCAGGAAGGCCTGCGCCGTCGCCCGCAACGCCGCCACCCGCTCCGGCGCCATCTTCCGCAGCGTGTTCAGCGGCATGGCCATGCGCGGGTTGCTGCCGAAGCGCCGGTCGTGCCGGGCGATGAAATCCCAGTATAGCGCATTCATCGGGCAGGCCGTCGGCCCCGTGCTCTGCTTCACGTCGTAGTCGCAGCCGCGGCAGTAGTCGGACATGCGGTTGATATAGGCGCCGCTGGCCGCATAGGGCTTGCTGGCCAGCATGCCGCCATCGGCGTGCAGCACCATGCCATGGGTGTTGGGCAACTCCACCCATTCGAAGGCATCGGCATAGACCACCATGTACCACTCGTTCACCTGCGCCGGGTCGAGCCCGGCGATGAGCGCGAAATTCCCTGTCACCATCAGCCGCTGGATGTGGTGCGCATAGGCCAGGTCGCGGGTCTGGGCGATCGCCTGGCGCAGGCAGTTCAGCCGCGTCTCGCCGGACCAGAAGAACCAGGGCAGCGGCCGCGTCGCCTCCAGCGCGTTCAGCCCGGCATAGTCCGGCATCTTCAGCCAGTAGATGCCCCGCACGTATTCCCGCCAGCCGAGGATCTGCCGGATGAAGCCTTCCACCGCGTTCAGCGGCGCCTTCGCCTGGCGCAGCGCCGCCTCGGCGGCCTCGCAGCATTGCCGCGGCAGCAGCAGGCCGGTGTTCAGGCTGGTGGAGACCAGTGCGTGGAACAGCACCGGCTCGCCGGTCGCCATCGCATCCTGGTAGTCGCCGAAATCGGCCAGGCGATGGGTGATGAAATCCGCCAGCGCCTGCTCGGCCTGCTGCGCCGTCACCGGCCAGGCGAAGCCCTCCAGGCTGCCGAAATGCCCGGGGAAGCGGGCCTCGACCAGGGCCATCACCTCGCGCGTGATGGCATCCGGCGGGAAGCGGCGCGGCGGCGGCGGCGCGATGCCGGGGCCGAGCCGCTTGCGGTTCTCGGCGTCGTAGTTCCAGGCGCCGCCGGCCGGCGACGCATCCTCCATCAGGAAGCCGGTCTGCTTCCGCATCTCGCGGTAGAAGAACTCCATCCGCAGCTGCTTCTTGCCGCCATCCTTCCCCTGGGCCCAGCGGCGGAACCAGCCGAGGTCGCAGAGGAAGCGGTCGTCCTCGCGGATCTCCACCGGGATCCCGGTCGCGGCCTCCCAGCCCCGCATGTCCTCCTGCACCCGCCATTCGCCGGGATGGGTGCAGCAGATCGCATCCGGCCGGTGCCGCGCGGCGGCGCGCGCCACCTCCCCCGCCAGCGTCCCGGTATTCGCCGGATCGTCCAGCCGGATGTAGTCCACGGTGACGCCGCGCGCGGCCAGCGCCTTGGCGAAATGCCGCATGGCCGACAGCACCAGCACGATCTTCTGCTTGTGGTGGCGGACATAGGTGCACTCGCCCCTCACCTCGGCCAGCAGCACCACGTCGCGCGCGGGGTCGAGGTCGCGCAGCGAGGCGAGGCCGCGCGAGCACTGGTCGCCGAGCACGACCCGCAGCGTGCCGGGCATCTCAGGCGGGCTCGTAGGTGACGATGGAGCCATCCTCGGCCCGGGTCCGCCAGCCGGTCCAGGTCCCGTCGGCGGCGTAGCGGCCCTCGGAGTCCTCGTCCCCGGCGGCGCGCCACAGCGTCCCGCCCTCCGGCAGCGCCTCCCGGGTCCAGCGCAATTGCAGCGGCTTGCCGCTGTCGCTGTCGAACAGCGGCCGCGCCAGCTTGCGGGCGTCCCACCAGGACAGCGGCGCGGCCTCCGGCGGCAGGCGGAAGCGGCCCTCGGCGCCGCTGGCCAGGATGCCGTCGCCGCTCGCCTCGGCGACCATCTCCGTCACCGTGCCGTTGCGGTCCTGGCGGGACGTGGCGCGGCGCAGCCGCTCGCCGGCCCAGCTTTCCTCGAAGCGATGGCCGAAGCGGAAGACGGTGACGCCCAGCAGCCGGACGGCGATGTCCACCTCGGTCAGCGCGGTCAGCAGCCCGCCGCCTTCCGTGATGCGGACCCGGTGCGTGCCGATGGCGCTGCCCTGGCGCAGCACGCGGAAGCGGTATTCGGCCGGCGCCGCCGCGGCGGGCAGGGCCGCCAGCGGCGGCAGGGCCAGCAGCAGGCGGCGGGTCGGCCCGGCAGACGACATCCCTTCGCACACTCCCTCGATTACGGGGTTGATGTAGGCCCGGCCGGCCGGCGCGCCAGCCGGCGGAAGGGGGCAGGACAACCGGGGCCGGGCATGGCAGGATGCCGGCCGATGCGACAGCTCCTGCTGCTGCGGCACGCGAAGTCCTCCTGGGACGACCCGGCCCTTTCCGACCATGCCCGGCCGCTCAATGCCCGCGGCCGCCGGGCGGCGGCCGCGATCGCCCAGGCGATGCGCGAGCTCGGCCTCTCGCCGGACATCGTCCTCGTCTCCTCCGCCCGCCGCACCCTGCAGACGCTGGAAGCGCTGACCCCCTTCGAGGATGGCGCGCTGGTCGAGCCGATGGACGCGCTCTACCTCGCCCCCTGGCGACAACTGCTCGAGGTGGTGCAGGCGGTGCCGGAGACCGCGCGCAGCCTGCTGCTGATCGGCCACAATCCCGGCCTGCACGAGCTGGCGATGGCGCTGGCCGGCGCCGGCGGCATGGCCCGCGGCGGCCCCGGGCTGCAGCGCCTGGCGGAGGGCTATCCGACCGGCGCGCTCGCCGAATTCACCATCGCCGGCCATTGGCGGCAGCTTGAGCCGGGGAACGGACGACTGGTACGATTCATCCAGCCGCGCGACCTGCTGGCGGCGGATCCGACGGAGGCGATGAGCTGACCAGCCTCGACGGCCTTGTGGCTGCGGTGGAGGCGCCGCCGGACGCCGCGGCGCCGGGAGGTCCGCGGCTGGCGCTGGAATTCGTCCTGGACCCGGCCGCCGCCCCCCGGCTCTCCCGCCATCCCGCCATCGCCGGGGCCCGCGGCGGCCGCACCCGCGGCGCGGCGGAATCGCTGATCTGGCTGGACAGCGCCGACGGCGCCCTGGCGGCCGAGGGGCTGGCGCTGGAACAGCCGCGGCGCGGGCCGCGGCGGCTGCTGCGCACCATGCCGGACGGCGCCGCGCCCTGGCTGCCCGGCACCCCGCCCGAGCCGGTGGCGGATGTGCCGGAGGACGACCCGATGGTGCCGCTGGCCGCCTTCGACGGCCGCCGCAGCCTGATCCCGCTGGCGGGCGCGGTGCAGGCGGTGCTGCTGGCCGGCAAGCTGCGGGCGGTGGCGGATGAGAGGCCGGTGGCCCGGCTGCTGCTGGAGGGCGCGCCGGAGGCGGTGCTGGCGGTGGCGCAGCGCCTGGCCGAGGACCTGCCGCTGCTGCCGCCGCGCGCCGCCCTGGCCGAGGAAGGCCGTGCCCTGGCGCGCGGGGAGGCGCCGCGCGCCCGCCGCCGCGGCCCGCCCGACCTGGCCGGCGCCGCGACGGTGGAGGAGGCGCTGCTCGCCGCCCTCGGCCACCTGCTGGAGGTGATGCTGCACCACGCCCCGGCCTGCCGCCTGGGCGCGGGGCCGGAGGGGGTGCACCAGACCCGGGTGGCGCTGCGCCGGCTGCGCAGCGTGCTGAAGGTGTTCCGCCCGGCCGCGGGCTGCCCCGCCTTGGCGGCCTTCGATGCCGGGCTGAAGGCGCTGGCCGACCGGCTGGGGCCGGCGCGGGACTGGGATGTCTTCCTGGCCGGACTCGGTGCCCAGGTGGCGGAGGCGATGCCGGGCGACAAGCGCCTCGCCGCGCTGCTGAAGGCGGCCGAGGCGAAGCGCAGCGCCGCCTATGCCGCCCTGCGGGCGGAGCTGGACGGGCCGGGCTTCCGCCGGCTGGTCCTGGCCGGGCTGGGCCTGCTGCTGCGCCGCCCCTGGCGGCAGGAGGCGGAAGACCCGGCCGGGCGCGGCGCGCGGCTGGAGGAGGCGCTGCCCGAATTCGCCGCCGCCCTGCTCGACAAGCGCTGGCACCGGCTCTGCACCGAGGGCGAGGGGATCGAGGAGCACAGCGCCGAGGCGCTGCACGAGCTGCGGCTGGATGCGAAGCGGCTGCGCTATGCGACCGAGCTCTTCGCCCCGCTCTGGCCCGGCAAGCATACCCGCCGCTTCCAGAAGCGCCTCGCCGCCCTGCAGGAGGCGCTGGGGATCGCCAACGACACCGCGGTGGCGCGCAGCCTGGTCGCCTCCCTCGGCGCCGGCGTGCCGGCCTGGGCGGTCGGCGCCGTCGAAGGCTTCGCCAGCGCGCGGGTCGGCGCGGCGCGGGATGCGGCGCTGGAAGCCTGGGATGATCTGATGGTTGCGGGCCCTTCCTGGACCCGCCTCTGAAGCAGGCCGCCCGGCAGGTCTCGCGAGGATGCGAGCGGAGGGTTGCGGAGTCCCGGCGGGACGCGATAGGCCAGCCGCATGCGCATCCGCCGCATCTTCCGGCCCAGCCCGGCCGCCCGGCTCCGCCTGCCGCTTGCGGCCGCCAGCGGGCTCGGCCTCTTCGTCCTGCTGGTCTCCGCCGCGGTGCCGCGCGACCTGTTCGGCCCGGCGCGGCCGCTGCCGCTGCTCGCCACCCCGGCCGGGGAGGTGCGGGTGCTGGATGGCGAGACGCTGCGGCTGGGCGAACGCGTGCTGCGCCTGCATGCGTTGCGGGTCCCGGAGCGCGGGGCGGCGACCTGCCGGGACCCCGCCGGCCGGACCGTGGATTGCGCCGCCGCCGCCGCCGCGGCCCTGGCCTCGCTGGTCGCCGGCCGGGACGTCGCCTGCCGGGTGCAGGGGGAGGACCGGCATGGCCGCGCCATCGGCACCTGCGAGGCGGGCGGGGTGGAGCTGAACGCCTCCCTCGTCGCGGCCGGCTGGGCGCTGGCCGATGGCGGCGCCGCGCCCGCGCTGGCGGCGCTGGAAGGCGCGGCGCGGCAGGGTGGCCGCGGCGCCTGGGCCAGCGCCGTGCCGGCGCCGGAGACCTGGCGGCGCGGCCTCTGACCGGCAATCGCCGCCGCCTCGGATGAGGGCGGCCGGGCCTGGTGCGATGCCGGCGACCGTCCCGGCGGCGTGATCGAACAGGGCGGCCGGGCGTTCGCCCTTCGTCCCGGGGCGCGTTGCCAAGCCCCGCGATGCGCCGATATCTTGCACTGCACCAAGCGTCTGCCCCGTCTTGAGGCGACGCAACCTCAAGGACGCACAGGTCATGAGCAGCTCGACAACCGGGGCGAAGAAGACCGTCACCTTCACGCTTGACGGCTCCAATCGCAGCACGACGCTGCCGGTGCTCTCCGGCACGCTCGGGCCGGACGTGGTGGATATCCGCAAGCTCTACAGCGACCTCGGCGTCTTCACCTACGACCCCGGCTATGGCGAGACCGCGAGCACCGAAAGCCGGATCACCTTCATCGACGGCGATGCCGGCGTCCTGCTCTACCGCGGCTTTCCGATCGAGCAGCTGGCCGAGCAGTCCGACTTCATCGAGGTGGCCTACCTGCTGATGGAAGGCGACCTGCCTTCCCCGGCGCAGCTCGAGCAGTTCCGCCGCGGCGTCACCTACCACACCATGGTGCATGAGCAGCTGCGCCGCTTCTTCGACGGCTTCCGCCGCGACGCCCACCCGATGGCGGTGATCTGCGGCGTGGTCGGCGCGCTGGCCGCCTTCTACCACGACAACCTCGACATCAACGACGCGCGGCAGCGGGAGATCGCCTGCTTCCGCCTGATCGCCAAGATCCCGACCATCGCCGCCTGGGCCTACAAGTATTCGCTCGGCCAGCCCTTCATGTACCCGCGGAACGACCTCTCCTACGCGGAGAACTTCCTGTACATGCTGAACGCGGTGCCGACCGAGCCCTACGTCAACAACCCGATCCTGTCGCGCGCCATGGACCGCATCCTGGTCCTGCACGCCGACCACGAGCAGAACGCCTCCACCTCCACGGTGCGGCTGGCCGGCAGCACCGGCGCCAACCCCTTCGCCTGCATCGCCGCCGGCATCGCCGCGCTGTGGGGCCCGGCGCATGGCGGCGCCAACGAGGCCGTGCTCAAGATGCTGGCCGAGATCGGCAAGCCGGAGAACATCCCCGAGTTCATCCGCCAGGTGAAGGACAAGAACGCCCACACCAAGCTGATGGGCTTCGGCCACCGGGTCTACAAGAACTTCGACCCGCGCGCGAAGATCATGAAGGAGACCTGCCACGAGGTGCTGGGCGAGCTCGGCATCAAGGACGAGCCGCTGCTGGACATGGCGATGGAGCTGGAGCGGATCGCCCTGTCCGACGACTACTTCATCTCGCGCAAGCTGTACCCGAACGTGGACTTCTATTCGGGCATCATCCTGAAGGCGATGGGCATCCCGACCAGCATGTTCACCGTGCTGTTCGCGGTGGCGCGGACCGTCGGCTGGGTGAGCCAGTGGAAGGAGATGGTCGAGGATCCGTCGCAGCGCATCGGCCGGCCGCGGCAGATCTACACCGGCGCCGCGCAGCGCGACTACGTTCCGCTGTCCCGCCGCGGCTGACACCCGGCGGCTGGCGCCCGGCATCGGGCGTCCAGCCGCGCCAGGCGCGGGGCGGCGGCGTGCAGCGGCGGCGCCGCCCTCCCCCCCAGCGTTTCGCTGCCGCCGCGGGGCCGCCCCGCCCTGCCGCAATCCGATCCCGGGACGCCCGCCGGCTCTGCCGACGGGCGTTTTTTGTGCCCGCCGCGGCATCCCGCAGGCGGGCGGCCCGGCGTGCCCCCGGCATCGGCCCCACCGGCGGGTCGCATGCCCACTGAGCCTGCGGCGCGCCCCGGCCGTCCGAAGGGCAGCACCGTCACGCTGCGCAGCCCGGATGTTGCCCGGCGATCCGCTGCGGCTGCCCGGAAAGGCTTCGGATACTGCAGCATTCTTTGGAAGTGTTCATAACGCAGAGTAGTTTTTTCGAGCAGAGTTCATAAGCGAGAGTATTTGATGACGTCCTTGACGACGAAAATCAGGTTAAATTACACGCTCAACGCGAGAAAGCCTTGCATACTTCCTACTTTGCCGACAGAATTATCCTGTTTGCTGTATAAATCCTACGGGAATGCTTAACATGCGCGACGTCCGCGTCTCCCTGTGCCATGTCACCCTGGACCGCCAGGTTCGCAGTCAGTTGCGCAAATGGCCGCAACGGCCCCCGGGCGTCGCCCCCAGCATGAAGCAGCCCGGCACCTGGCTGCGCGGCCGACCGGGCGACGAGGCCTCCCCAGCGCATCCCTTCCTGAAGCTTCCCGGGTCCAACCGTCTGCGGACCCTGCCGGACGGCATGTGGCTGCATTTCAGCCCCTCGGCCATCGATCCCTATGTCGACATCCTCTGCATCGAAGCCTGTTCGTCCCTGCAGAACCTGCTCGACAAGCGCTCGCGCTTCGCGCCCTCCACCAGCTCGCTGCTGGCGGTCTGCCCCGTCACCTGGCTGATGGCCCCGGTGCAGGAGGACGAGACGACCCCGCGCTGGCGCCTGGTCCGCCAGCTGAAGGCCGAGCCGGTGCAGCCGCTGGTCCTGCCGGTGCGCGACATCCGCGTCGTCTTCGGCCTCAAGAGCCGGCACTACGAAGGCTTCGCCCGCAACCAGATCGCGCATCCGCACGAATTCTTCTGCCCCATGGAGGCCCTGACGGCCGAGGACGGGCATGAGGATCCGGACATGCGGGCGCTGATGTCCCGCGCCGCGGCGAGTTCCAACTTCATGCGCCTGCCGGCCTGAGCAGCCACGGAAGCGGGCCTGTCCGCACGCGGCGCGGCCGATGGCGCCGCCCGGATCCGATGGGCATTCCCGCGCAGCTTCGGTGTCGTCACGCCGTTCGACGGCGCTCCTGGGGCCGGGCTGGCGGACCGGCCGGCATCCCTGACGCGTCATTGCCGCCCCAGGCACGGCGCTGGGCCACCGTCCCGGCCACGGCACGCGCGGACCGCTGGCAGGGCCCGGCATCGCTCTCCCGGCCTTGCGGCCGGCATCCTGGTGCCGACGACGCGCCCGGCCGCGTGCGCCCAAGGCCACGCGCCGCCCGCGGGATGACAGGCGCTTCGCCGCGGCCTATGGGCAAGGGCCAGGCGCGGCCGACGCCCGACATCCTGCCGGCCACGCCTTGGGTCGGGCCGCGCCGCGCTGCCGGGGCGCAGGCCCCGGACCGGCCGGCGGATGGGGTGCAGCGGTGACGGACAGGATCCTCGGCGTGCTGGGCGGCATGGGCCCCCTGGCGAGTGCGCAGTTCATGGTGCGGCTGACCCTGCTGACCCCGGCCGACCGGGACCAAGACCACATCCCCGCCTTCCTCTGGTCCGATCCGCGGGTCCCGGACCGCACCGCCGCCCGCCTCGGCACCGGGGAGGATCCCCTGCCCGCCCTGCTGCGCGGCATCCGCGGGCTGGAGGCAGCCGGCTGCGGCGCCGTCGCCATCCCCTGCAACACCGCGCATGGCTGGTACGAGGGCATGCGGGCGGCGACGCGCCTGCCCATCCTGCACATCGTCGAGGCGGCCGCCGAGGACCTCCGCCGCCAGGGCGTTCCGCCGGGGCCGATCGGCGTGATGGGCACGGCCGCGACCCTGGCCATGGGGCTCTACCAGCAGGGCCTGGCGGGGGCCGGCTGGGACTGCCTGGTGCCGGACGCGGCCGAGATGGCCAGCCTGGTCTCGCCCGCCATCGCGCTGGTCAAGGCGAACCGGGTGCCGGAGGCCTATGCGCCGCTGGCGGAGGCGGCGGGGCGACTGGTCGCGCGCGGCGCCAGGGCCGTGGTGCTGGGCTGCACCGAGATCCCGCTCGGCATCGCGGCCGGGCCGGCGCTGCCCTTCCCGGTCGTGGACACGATCGATGCCCTGGCCCGGGCCGCCATCGGCTGGGCGCGGGGCTGAGGCGCATCGGGCGGGTCGGCATCCCACCATCGTGACGCCGCCAGGCCATCCGGGCGAAGGGGATCGGCGCCGGTGCGGTGACCGGGGGCGGCTTCGGGCCGGCTTCGGGTCGAAATCGCCTGCGCTACGGGGCCTGCCGGCCTGCGGTCATCCGCACACCACCCCGCCCGAGACCGCCGCAGGCCCTGGCTGCGACGTGCGTGGATGGGCAGGCCACCGGCGAGGCCGTCGCGGGTCCAGGCGCGGGGCGCGCCGTCCGCGGCACGACGCGTGCGGTCCGGAGGTTGTGACCATCACGCCCGGACCCGAAGCCTGGATCGCGGTGGCGGCGTCTCCGTCGTGGAGATCAACGCCCCGGGGCCACCGGTCCAAGGCCGGCCTCGGCGGCCCGGCCGGCAGGGGCGCCGCGCCTCGACGCCCGACCCGATCAGATAGCGAGACTCAGTCGCAATCGCAGCCGGGCGTTGGCCCAGCCTCGCCGCGGACGACATGGTGGTCGATCCATTCCGCGACGAGCCGCCTGGCTTCCTGCACCGAGGCTTCCGGGTGGTGGACCCGGTAGAGCGTAGTGCAGGCGCGGAAGGCCGAGAGGTCGTTGGTGCCCGTCTCACGCAGCTCGCGGTAGGCGGTCACGACCGCCCGCTCGCAGCGCCGGACGATGGCGCTGACGGGGATGGCAGTGCGGGGCACGGCGGCCTGACCCATTCCTAGACCCTCCGGCTGCGAGCCAGTTGAGAATCACTCGCAACCACTTGGCATCCTAGCGACGCTTGAACAGCCGTTCAAGTTTCGCCCACGAGAGCATCCGGGGCGGCCGGCCATCCGCGCCCCGCGATGCACCCCGCCGCGGGACCGGGGAGGCCGATGGCGGGCCGCCCCCCGCCCCCAACCCGGCGGCGCGGCAAGGATCGCGGCCCGTCCCCGCCACCGGACGCCCGCGGATGCCGTCATGGGCATGGCGCGCGGACGCCGCCGGCCATGGCGTCTCAGCCGCGCCCGACCGCCTCGGCCAGCGCCTTGCCGACATCCACCGTGCCGGCATTGCCGCCCATGTCGCGGGTGCGCGGCCCGCCCTCGGCCAGATGCGCCTCGATCGCCCGCACGATCGCGTCGGCGGCCGCCTTCTCCCCCAGATGCTCCAGCATCATGGCGCCGGACCAGATCTGGCCGATCGGGTTGCAGATCCACTTGCCGGCGATGTCCGGCGCGCTGCCATGCACCGGCTCGAACATCGACGGGAAGGCCTTCTCCGGGTTGATGTTGGCGCTGGGCGCGATGCCGATGCTGCCGGCGACGGCCGGCCCGAGGTCGGAGAGGATGTCGCCGAACAGGTTGGACCCGACCACCACGTCGAACCAGTCGGGGTGCTGCACGAAATGCGCGCAGAGGATGTCGATGTGGAACTGGTCGGTGGTCACCTGCGGGTACCGCTTCGCCATCTCGGCGAAGCGCTCGTCCCAATATGGCATGGTGAAGGTGATGCCGTTCGACTTGGTGGCGCTGGTCACCTTCCGGCGCGGCCGCGTCATCGCCAGGTCGAAGGCATAGCGCAGCACCCGGTCGGTGCCGTGCCGGGTCAGGATGGATTGCTGGGAGACGAATTCGCGCTCCGTCCCCTCGAACATCCGGCCGCCGACGCTGCTGTACTCGCCTTCCGTGTTCTCCCGCACCACGTAGAAGTCGATATCCGCCGGCCCGCGATCGGCCAGCGGCGTTCGGGCGCCCGGCATCAGCTTGCAGGGGCGGAGATTCACATACTGGTCGAAGCCGCGGCGGATCGGGATGAGGAGTCCCCACAGGGACACGTGATCGGGCACGCCGGGCCAGCCGACGGCCCCCAGGAAAATGCTGTCGCTGTCGCGCAGCCGGTCCAGGCCGTCATCCGGCATCATCTTCCCGGTCTTCGCATAGGTGTCGCAGGACCAGTCGTAGTCGGTCAGCGACAGATCGAAGCCGAAGCGGCGGGCAGCGGCGTCCAGCACGCGCAGGCCCTCTGGCACCGTTTCCTTGCCGATGCCGTCGCCGGGGATGACGGCGATCCGGTAGGTTTTCCTGGTCATGAACGGGTCCTCCAGCAGGGCGCGAAACTGGCCGGGGCGGGGCGGAGGGGCAAGCCCCTCGGGCCATGCCAGGGCGGCCCCGGGCGGCGCGCCCGCGGCGGGGGCGCCGCGGTCCCGGCCG
>NZ_SMOA01000136.1 GCF_004353985.1 Paracraurococcus ruber
CGCCCGCCGCGTCCAAGCGGCCGGCCGCTCACCGGCTGGCCGCCGCCGGCGTGTCGGTGACGTCGCGCAGCGTCCCGGCCTCGATCAGCAGGAAGCGGGTGCCGACCGTGCGGGCGAAGCTGCGGTCATGCGAGACCAGGACGCAGGTCGCCTCCTGCGCCAGCAGCTCCGCCTCCAGCCGCTCCTGCCCCGGGATGTCGACATGGTTGGTCGGCTCGTCCAGCAGGTAGAGGTTCGGCGCCGCGAGCCGCAGCGCCAGCAGCCCCAGCCTGGCCTTCTGGCCCGGCGACAGGCGGCCGATCGGCCGGTGATGCATCTCGACGCCCAGGCCGGCGCCGGCCAGCAGGCTGGTCGCGCGCCCGTCGCCGATGCCGGCATGCGCCGCGACCAGGCGGTGCGGCGTCGCGTCCTCCGGCAGATGCGCCATGCCCTGCGCCGCATGGCCGAGCACGAGGCCCGGGCCGAGCTTCACGCCGGGCTCCTCCCCCGCCGCGGCACGGCGGAGCAGGGCGATGAGCTGCGACTTGCCGACGCCGTTGCGGCCCTGCAGCACGACGCGGTCGCCCTGGCGCAGGTCGAGCCGGCCGATGCGGAACAGCGCCCGCCCGTCCGGCGCCCGCACCGTGACGTCGCGCAGGCCGAGCAGCACCCGGGCATGGGTGCCGCGGCTGGCCAGGCGGATCTCGCCCGCCTTCTCGGCATGCGCCGGCCGCAGGGTCTGCTCCAGCCGCTCGGCGCGGTCGCGCAGCTGCATCGACTTCTTCTGCAGCAGGTCGCTGCCGCTGTTCACGCCCACATTGCGCAGCGCCCCGGCATGCCGCCGCAGCCGCTCCACCTCCCTGGCATCGCGCGCATGCCTGCGGTCCTGCGCCGCGTCGTCCGCCTCCAGCAGGTGCCGGGCCTTCGCATAGGGATGGGCATAGAGCCGGCTCGCGCCCGGCCGCAGGAACAGCGTGCGCGTGGTGCAGGCATCGAGGAAGGCGCGGTCATGGCTGGCGACCAGCATCGGCGTCCGCGCCGCGGCGCCGCGGATCCAGCCCTCCAGCCAGGCGAGCCTCTCGCCGTCGAGATGGTTGGTCGGCTCGTCGAGCAGGAGCGCGTCGGGCTGGGTGACCCAGGCCCGGGCCAGCAGGGCCAGCCGCTGCCAGCCGCCGCTCAGCGCCGCCAGGGGCCGGGCGCGGAGGTCCTCCGGCGTCTCGAACTCGTCGAGCACGAGGCCGACGCGCCAGCCCTCCTGCTCCCGCTCGGCCGGGGGCAGGGCGCGCCGGACCACCTCCTGCAGGGGCAGGGCGTGCCAGGCCTCCGGCACATCCTGCTGGACATGCGCGACCACGGCGCCGTGGGAGACGGTGATGCTGCCCCGGTCGAGCTGCGCCAGGCCGGCGATGCAGCGGAGCAGCGTCGTCTTGCCGGCGCCATTGCCGGCGACGAGGCCGATGCGGTCGCCCGGCCCGATGCCGAGGGTGAGGTCCTGGAAGAGCGGCCGCGGCGTGACCACGCCGACGTCGCGCAAGCTGATGAGTGCCATGGAGGAAGCCCGATCCGATGCCCACCGGCGCTGCGGCAGGCAGATGCGATACGGGCAGCCCGGCTCGGAAGCGGTTCAGCGCCTGCGGGGGCTGCCCTGCGACGGCGATCGCAGGGCGGCAACAGGTCCACGGGGGTGGTGCTGGTTGTACGCGGACATCCGAGCCTCCCTCGTCATGCGGTGGACCAGCGAAGAGTCTATCGGCTGGCGGTGCCGCCGGGCAAGCGGATCCTGCGGCCGGTCGCCGCGGCAACCGGGCCGCCGGCGCCGGCCGCCGGGCATGGGCGGCGCGGCGCATGGGGCTGGGCATCGGCTGCACGGCCGACCCTGCAAGCCGCGCCAGCGGACGCCGGACGCCGCCCTGCCGAAGCGCGGCGACAACGAGAAGGTCCGGCTGGTCGGGCCGCCGCGCGGGGGGGATCGGGCCGACCTGCTGCCGGTGTTATGGAGCGTGAGCCGCTGGCGCCCCAATCGCGTCCGCCGCCAGCGCCGGTGCGGCCGCCCGGGATGCGGGGCGGGAGCCCGCGCCGCCGCGCGACCCGGGCGATCCCGCGCGGTGCCCGCCTGGGGCACCGCGCCGCGCCGTCACCAGGTGACGCGCTCGATCTGGGCGAAGTCGACATGGCTGCCATCGGCGAACTGGATGTGGCCGGACGCCGGTTGCGACAGGTCGATCGCATGGTCGGACACGGTCTGCCCGACCGCGCCATCGACTACCAGCACCCAGCTTCCCTGCCCGGGGGCGCCGGCGCCGTCGACCTGGATCGTCTCCGTCCAGTCGCCCGGCGTGCCGGCCACATGGTCGATCCCGCCGCCCATCGCCACCACGAACACGTCATGCGCGGCCTGCGCCGCGGCGGCCGCGGCCGGGTCCGGGTCCGTCGCCGGGCCGGCCAGAGCGTCCGGCGTCGCCGAGGGCGGCGCCGGCGGCGGGTCCACGGTGACGGCAACGACCCGCGTCTCGCCGGCCGCGCCGGCATCGTCGTGCAGCGTGATGCCGATGCTGCGCGTGCCGCTGGCCAGGCCGGACGGGCCGCTTTCCAGCGACAGCGCCTCGATCGCCCGCTCATAGACCTGCAGCGGGGCGCGGCCGGACAGGGTCACCTGTCCGTCGGCGCCGGTCGCCACCTCGATCCCCGTATCGGCCAGCAGCGTGTGGCCGCCGGACTGGACCAGCGTGTAGCCGGCGAAGGCTAGCCGGTCGCCCGCCCCGGCACCCGTCAGCGTGATGGTGGCGCCGCTCAGGCTCGGGCTGTCCACATCCGTGATGCCGGCCTCCGCGAGGACGGCCGCCTGCGCCTGCCCGGCCGCCGCATGCGGCGCCGGGGCAAGGTCGAGCACCGGCGCGTCGTTCACCGGCGCCAGGGTCACGCTGACGTCGCGCGTGGCGGTGTGGCTGCTGGCGCCGTCCCGGGTCGTCGCCTCCAGCGTCAGGGTGACGGTGCCGTTCCAGTCCTGCGGCGCGGTCAGGTGCAGGCCGGGCAGGTCCGCCGGCTGCAGCGACCATTCCCCGTCGCCGGCCGCGCTGCCGGCGGACAGGCTGAAGCCGGGCGGCAGGCCGGTGATCCGGATCGCCGCGATGCTCTCGGAACCATCGGTGTCGGCGAGCGCCACCCCGAGGTCGAGCGGGATGGCCGTGTCCTCCTCGCCCGTCGTCGGGCTGGCATGCAGCAGGGGCGCATCGGCCACCGGCGCGACGTCGACGGTGAAGGCGTGGTCCGTGGTGGCGCTGGCGCCGTTGCCGGCCTCGGTGCTGGTGGCCCGCAGCGTGAGAGTGAGCGTGCCGGCGAAGTCCTGCGGCGGGGTGAGCGCGAGGCCGGGCAGGTCGCTGGCCGCAAGCTGCCAGCTGCCATCCGCCTGGCGCGTGCCGGCGGAGAGACTGGCACCATCGGGCACGCCGAGCAGCGAGACCGACAGCGCCTCGGACCCATCCGTGTCCGCCAGCGCCACCCGGAGGTCGAGCGGGATCGCCGTGTCCTCCTGGCCCGTCGCCGCCAGCGCCTGCACCAGCGGTGCATCGGACACGGGCGTGACCTGGAGGGTGAAGGCGTGGTCGGTGGTGGCGCTGGCGCCGTTCGCGGCCTCGGTGCTGGTGGCGCGCAGCGTCAGGTGCAGCGTGCCGGCGAAGTCCCGCGGCGGGGTGAGCGAAAGGCCGGGCAGGTCGCCGGCGGCGATCTGCCAGCTGCCATCCGCCTGCCGCGTGCCGGCGGACAGCGTGGCGCCGGCCGGCAGGCCGAGCAGCGAGACCGACAGCGTCTCGGACCCATCCGTATCCGTCAGCGCCGCCCGCAGGTCGAGCGGGATGACGGTGTCCTCGTCGCCCGCCGCCGCCGCTGCCGTGGCGACCGGCGCATCGGCAACCGCCGTGACCTGGACGGCGAAGGCGTGGTCGGTGGTGGCGACGTCGGCATTCGCGGCCTCCGTGCTGGTGGCGCGCAGCGTCAGCTGCAGCGTGCCGGCGAAGTCGCGCGGCGGGGTGAGCGACAACCCCGGCAGGTCGGCGGCGGCGATCTGCCAGCTGCCATCCCATTGCCGCGTGCCGGCCGAGAGCGTGGCGCCCGCGGGCAGGCCGAGCAGCGTGACCGCCAGCGTCTCCGAGCCATCGGCATCGGCCAGGGCCGCCCGCAGGTCGAGCGGGATGGCGGCATCCTCGGCGCCGGTCGCGTCCGTGGCGGCGAGCAGCGGCGCATCCGCCACCGCCTCCACCGTGACCGTCACCTGCACCGGCACCATCGCGCGGCTGCCATCCGCCTCCACCGCCGTGACGGCAAGGTCGAGGCGCAGCGTGCCCGAGAAATTCGGCGGCGGGGTGAAGGTCAGCCCCGGCAGCGCCGCGGCCGGGATGGTCCAGCTGCCATCGGCATTGGCCGTGCCGCTGGAAAAGCGCGCGCCGGCCGGGACCGCGGTCGCCAGGACCACCAGGGTCTCGGACCCGTCCCGATCCGCGAGCTGGGCGATGATGTCGAGCCCGATGGGCCGGTCCTCGGACCCGCTCGCCGTGGTGACGGCATCCACCAGCGGCGTGTCGGCGACCCCGGCCACCGCCACGTGGAAGGTCAGGGTGGTGGTCGCCGCCTCGCCGGTCGACCGCTCCAGCGCATGCGCCTGCATCGTCAGCGCCATGCTGCCGGACCAGTTGCCGGGCGGCGTCAGCATCAGGCCGGGCAGTTCCGCCGGGGTCAGCGTCCAGCTGCCGTCGCCGTTGTTGACGCCCGCCGACAGGATGGTGCCGGCCGGCAGGCCGGAGATGACGACCGACAGCGCCTCCGACCCATCCGTGTCGACCAGCGCGGCATCGAGCGAGAGGGGGATCCGCCGGTCCTCATGCCCGGCCACATCGGCCGCGCTGGCCAGCGGCGCATCGGGCACCGGCGCGACGCTGAAGCCGATGGTGCGGCTGGTGGTGGCGGTGGCGCCGTTCGCGGCTTCCTGCGTCGTGGCGGTGACGGTCAGCGTGAAGTCGCCATGCGCATTCGGCGGCGGCGCGATGCGGAGAGTCCCCACCGCCTCCGGCGCCACCGTCCAGGTGCCGTCGCCATTGTCGTGCACCCCCGTCGCCGGCGCCACCGCGGCGCCGGCGGGCAGGCCGGAGAGGATGATGGCGGTCACGCGCTCGCTGCCATCGGCATCCGCCGGCGTGACGGACAGGTGCAGCGGCACCAGCCGGTCCTCCACCCCCGCTTCCGGCGCGGCGGCGATGGCGGCGCCATCCGCCACCGCCGTCACGTCAACCCGCAGGGTGGCGGCGGTCGTGGCGAGGTCGCCGGTCGCCTCGGCCGCGACGGCGCGGACGGTCAGGGTGATCCGGCCGTCGAAATTGGCCGGCGGCGTCAGGCGCAGCCCGGCCAATTCGCTGGGCTGAAGCACCCACGCGCCGGTCAGCGGGTCCTGCTCGCCGGCCGAGAGCCGGGCGCCGGACGGCACGCCGTCGATCCGGATGCCGAGCACCTCCCGGCCGCCATCGCTGTCGGCCAGCGCCGCCGCCACGTCCAGGACCACGCCCTGGTCTTCCAGCGTCGTCGCATTGTGCACCTGCAGGGCCGGCGCCTGGGCGGCGAGCACCCGGGGCGCATCGGCGGCGGCCAGCGCCGCCGGCGTCTGGCCGGTCCGGTCCGCGAAGTCGATGACCTCGACATTGCGGATCCTGTCGACCGCGCCGCTCTTCGAGGTGATGCTGAAGGCGAAGCCCTCGGCATCACTCGCCAGGGCGGCGATCACGTAGTCCGCGCGGTTGCCGCGATAGACCAGGTGATCGGTGCCGGCGCCGCCATCGATGCTGTCGCCGCCGGCCCCGCCCTCGATCGTATCATTGCCGGCGCCGGTGGCGATGCTGTCGCTGCCGGCGCCGGCATCCACCAGGTCGTTCCCGCCGCCGGTCAGGATGGTGTCCGCGCCGGCGCCGGTGAGGACGGTGAGCGCCTGGCCCGACCCGGCGGCGTGCAGGGTGAAGGCGGCGCTCGCCACCGCCTCGATGGCGGCGGCGGCGCCGAAGGCCGCCTGGAAGCCGGCGCCGACCGTGAGGTCGGCCGCGGAGGCGGTCAGGAACTCGATCCGCTCGACGCCCTGGACGTCGCGGCAATTGCTGGTGAGGTCGCTGTCGACGATGCTGGTGATGGCGCCCCCGAGCCGGATGGTGTCGAAGCCGGCATCGCCGTAGATCTTGCGGGTGTTCAGCAGGTCGGCCTTGCTGTCGAAGACCAGCGTGTCGTTGCCGCTGCCGCCGTATTCCTCATCGTGGCCATCCCCGTAGCTGCGGCTGGCATCGCCATGGCCGTCGAGGACATCGTCGCCCGTGCCGCCCCAGAGGCGGGTCTCCCCGGTATGGCCGGCCAGCGTGTCGTTGCCGGACCCGCCGACCAGGTCGCGCGTCTGCCCGGTGATGGCGGCCTGGGTGCCGGGCGTGCTGCTGGACGGCGCCGGCGCCGTCGACCAGGTCGCCCCATCGGGGTCGGTCGCTGCGCCGCCCGTTCCCGCGGCGGCGGGCGGCGCGATGGTGACGGCCAGGGTTTCCGTCCGGATCGCCGCATCGCCCTCGCGCTCGGACGCGATGGCGGTCACCCGCAGGGTGAAGCCGCCGCCGAAGCCGGCCGGCGGCCGCAGGGCGAGGCCGGGCAGGGCGGCGATGGGCACGCGCCAGAGACCGTCGCCGGCCGGGATGCCGGCCGACAGCACGGCCCCCTGCGGCACGTCGCGGACCCAGGCATGCAGCGTCTCGGACCCGTCCTGGTCCGCCAGGCTGGCCGTGATGTGCAGCGGCACCCAGCCGGCATCGGGATCCTGGCTGGCATGGCCGCCGGCGCTGACCGCGGGCGTGGCCAGCACCGGCAGGTCGGCGACCCCGACGGGATCGACGGTGACGGTGCCATGCACCTCGGCGCGCACGCCGCCGGTGTCCTCGACCGTCACGGTCACCGCCAGCCGCGCCGCGACATCGCTGTCATGCGGCATGGTGATGGTCAGGCCGGGCAGCTGCTCCACCGCGATCGCGCAGGCCCCGCCCGCGACCGGCACGACGCTGCCATCCGCCAGGCGCAGCACGGCGCCGGCTGGGATGCCGGAGACCCGGGCGCTGCCGACCAGGTGTTCCGACCCGTCGGCATCGGGCAGCGGCGGCCGCAGGTCGAGCGCGAAGGACTGGTCTTCCCGGCCGGCGGCCGTGGCGGTCCAGTCCGCGGCGTCCACCACGGCCGCGACATGGATCGGGAAGACGAGGGTCGAGACGGCCTGGCTGCCGCCATTCGCTTCCTGCGTGATGGCGGTCAGCGTGACCTGGAAGGTGCCTGCGAAGTCGCGCGGCGGGGTGACGGTGGCGACCGCGGCCTCGGCCGCCGTCAGCGACCAGGCGCCGGGCCCCGTATAGGTGCCGACATTCAGCACCGCGCCGGCCGGCAGGCCGGTGAGCAGGAAGGTCAGGGTCTCCGACCCGTCGGTATCGGCAAGCCGCGCCGGCAGGCCGAGCGGGATGGCCGTGTCCTCCTGGCCGGCGGCCGATGTGGCGACCCAGACCGGCAGGTCGGCCACCGCGCCCACCCGCACAGACAGATCCTGCAGCGGGCTTTCGGCGCGGCTGCCATTCGGCTCCGCCGCGATGGCGGCGATCCGCAGGGTGAAGCCGGCGTCGCTGTCCTGCGGCGGCGTCACGGTCAGCGACGGCGCGGCGGCGGCATCGACCAGCACGCTGCCATCCGCTTCCGGGTGCAGCACCTGGCCGCCGGCGCGCAGCACGGCGCCGGCCGGCAGGCCCAGGATGCGGAAGCCGACGAGCTGTTCCGACCCGTCGATATCCGTGGTGGCGCCGGAGATCCGCAGCGCGATGGCGCTGTCCTCCGCCCCCATGGCCGGGCCGACCCGCAGGGTCGGCGCATCCGCCACCGCCGCCACGTCGACCGTGCAGGCGGCGATGGTGGTGGCGGTGCTGGACTCATGGTCGGTCGCGGTCGCCCGCAGGGTGAGGGCGATGCTGCCGGAGAAGTCGCGCGGCGGCGTGATGGCCAGCCCCGGCAGGTCGCCGGGCGCGATGGTCCAGGTGCCGTCGCCGTTGCGGGTGCCGGCCGAGAGCGTGGCGCCGGCGGGAACCCCGACGAGCACGAGGTCGAGCCGCTCCGACCCGTCGGTGTCGGTCAGCCGCGCCGCGAGGTCGAGGGCGATCGGCTGGTCTTCCAGCCCGGCGACGTCCGCGGCGCTCACCACCGGGGCATCCGCCACCGCCTGCACGGTGATCTGCGCGCTGCCGGTGACGATCCGTGAGACGCTGGTGCCGTTGCCGGTGTCGGTCAGGGTGGCGGTGAAGCTGAGGGCGAAGTCGGCATCGCTGTCGGCAGGCGGCCGGATGGTGACCGTGCCGGCACGGAGATCCGCCGTGGCCACGTCCCAGATCCCGGGCGCGACCTCGGTGCCGTGGCTCAGCACGGCGCCGGCAGGCACGCCGCCGACGCGCGTCAGCGCCGACCAGGTCTCCGACCCATCGGCATCCGGGGTGGCAAAATCGGGCCGGAGGGGGATGTCGGTGTCCTCCTGCCCGGTCGCGCTCGCCGTGATGGTGCCGTCATCCGCCACGGGATCGACCGTGACGGTGAAGCTGGCGCTCGCCTGGGCGGGGGCGGCGCCGTCCTGCGCCTCGGTCGCCACGGCGGTCAGCGTGAGGGCAAGGCTGCCGGAGAAATTCGCCGGCGGCGTCAGCGCCGCGGCGGCCAGCTCGGCCGGCGTCAGCGACCAGCTGCCATCGGCATTGCGGGTGCCGGCCGAGAGCGTGGCATCCGCGGGCACGCCGGTCAGGACGAAGGACAGCGTCTCCGAGCCATCGGTGTCGGTGAGGGCGCCGCCGAGGCCGGCGAGCGGGATCGGCGTGTCCTCCTGGCCCGCGAGGTCCGCCACCTGGACGGTCGGGGTGTCGCTGACGGCGCGTACGACGATGGTGGCGGCGACCTCGGTGATGGCGATCGAGGTGCCGTCGGTGGTCTGCACGGCGAATCGGAGCGTGATGTCGTCGTCCGAATCGGCGGGCGGGCGGATGGCGAGGGTGCCGTCCTCGAGCCCGGCGCGGGCGACTTCCCAGCGGCCAGGGGCGATCTGCGTGCCCTGGTTCAGCACGGCGCCGGCCGGCACCCCGCTGACGATGACCGTGTCGCCGAGCTGCTCAGAGCCATCGATGTCGGTGGTGGCGACGCTGCCGCGGATGGCGATCCAGCGATCCTCCTCGCCGGCGCCGGAAATCCCGATGCTGGCCTGGTCCGCCACAGGCGCGACCTGGACGGTGAAGGCGTGGTTGGTGGTGGCGGCGGCGCCGTTCGCGGCCTCGGTGCTGGTGGCGCGGAGCGTCAGGCTGAGCGTGCCGGCGAAGTCGCGCGGCGGGGTGAGCGTGAGGCCGGGCAGGTCGGCGGCGGCGATCCGCCAGCTGCCATCCGCCTGCTGCGTCCCGGCGGACAGCATCGCGCCGGCGGGGACGCCAAGCAGCGAGACCGCGAGCGTCTCGGACCCGTCCGTGTCCATCAGCACCGCCCGCAGGTCGAGCGGGATGGCGGTGTCCTCGTCACCCGCCGCCGCCGCCGCCATGACGGCCGGCGCATCGGCCACGGGCGTCACCTCGACGGCGAAGGCGTGGTCGGTGGTGGCGGTGGCGCCGTTCGCGGCTTCCGTGCTGGTGGCACGGAGCGTCAGGCTGAGCGTGCCGGCGAAGTTGCGCGGCGGGGTGAGCGTGAGCCCCGGCAGGTCGCTGGCCGCAAGCTGCCAGGTGCCATCCGCCTGGCGCGTGCCGGCCGAGAGCGTGGCGCCCGCGGGTATGCCGAGCAGCGAGACCGACAGCGTCTCGGACCCGTCCGTGTCGGCCAGCGCCGCCCGCAGGTCGAGCGGGATGGCGCTGTCCTCGTCGCCCGCCGCCGCGGCAGCCAGCACCACCGGCGCATCCGCCACCGGCGTGACCTGGACGGTGAAGGCACGGTCGATGGTGGCGCTGGCACCGCTTGCGGCCTCGGTGCTGGTGGCGCGCAGCGTCAGGTTGAGCGTGCCGGCGAAGTCGCGCGGCGGGGTGAGCGTGAGGCCGGGCAGGTCGCTGGCCGCAAGCTGCCAGGTGCCGTCCGCCTGGCGCGTGCCGGCCGAGAGCGTGGCGCCCGAAGGCACGCCGAGCAGCGTGACCGAGAGCGTCTCGGAGCCATCAGCATCCGCCAGCGCCGCCCGCAGGTCGAGCGGGATGGCGCTGTCCTCATCGCCCGTCGCCGCCGCCGCCTGCACCACCGGCGCATCCGCCACGGGCGTGACCTGGACCGTGAAGGCATGGTCGGTGGTGGCGGTGGCGCCGTTCGCGGCCTCGGTGCTGGTGGCGCGCAGCGTCAGGCTGAGCGTGCCGGCGAAGTCGCGCGGCGGGGTGATCGACAGGCCCGGCAGGTCGCTGGCCGCAAGCTGCCAGCTTCCATCCGCCTGGCGGGTGCCGGCCGAGAGCGTGGCGCCCGCGGGCAGGCCGAGCAGCGAGACCGAGAGGGCCTCCGAGCCATCGGTATCGGTCAGCGCCGCCCGCAGGTCGAGCGGGATGGCGGTGTCCTCGGCGCCCGTCGCAGCCGCTGCCGTGGCGACCGGCGTATCGGCGACCGGCACGACCTGGACGGTGAAGGCGTGGTCGGTGGTGGCGGTGGCGCCGTTGCCGGCCTCGGTGCTGGTGGCCCGAAGCGTGAGGCTCAACGTGCCGGCGAAGTCGCGCGGCGGAGTGATCGACAGGCCGGGCAGGTCGGCGGTGGCAATTTGCCAAGACCCATCCGCCTGGCGCGTGCCGGCGGAGAGCGTGGCGCCTGCCGGCACGCCGAGCAGCGAGACCGTGAGCGTTTCCGAGCCATCGGTATCGGTCAGCGCCGCCCGCAGGTCGAGGGCGATTGCCGTGTCCTCATCGCCCGTCGCCGGTGCAGCCTGCAATGCGGGCGCATCCGCGACGGCTGCCACCTGGACGGGCAGGATGACGGTGGTCGAGGCCTCTGCACCATTTGCCGCTTCGCGCGACACCGCGGTGACGTGAAGGGGGAGGGTGCCGGACCAGTCGGCCGGCGGTGTCAGGGTGACATGCGCCGCCTCCGCCGGTGTCAGCGTCCAGGTGCCATCGGCATCGCGGCTGCCCGCGGAGAGCACGGCAGCCGCCGGCAGGCCGGCGATGACGATGCGCGCCAGGCTTTCCGAACCGTCCGTGTCGGTCAGCGCCGCGGCGAGGTCGAGCGGGATCGCCCCGTCCTCCGCGCCCATGGCCGGCGTGGCCTGCAGCAGGGGCGCGTCGGCCACCGGCGTCACCCGGACGGTGAAGGCGTGGTCGGTGGTGGCGGTGGCGCCGTTCGCGGCCTCGGTGCTGGTGGCGCGCAGCGTCAGGCTGAGCGTGCCGGAGACGTCGCGCGGCGGGGTGAGCGTGAGGCCGGGCAGGTCGCTGGCCGCAAGCTGCCAGGTCCCATCCGCCTGGCGGGTGCCGGCGGACAGCGTGGCGCCGGCCGGCACGCCCAGCAGCGAGACCGAGAGTGCCTCCGAGCCGTCGGTATCGGCCAGGGCAGCCCGCAGGTCGAGCGGGATGGCGGTGTCCTCGTCCCCCGTCACCGCCATCGCCGTGGCGACCGGCGTATCGGCGACCGGCATGACCTGGACGGTGAAGGCATGGTCGGTGGTGGCGGTGGCGCCGTTGCCGGCCTCGGTGCTGGTGGCGCGGAGCGTCAGGCTGAGCGTGCCGGCGAAGTCGCGCGGCGGAGTGATCGACAGGCCGGGCAGGTCGGCGGCGGCAATTTGCCAAGACCCATCCGCCTGGCGCGTCCCGGCGGAGAGCGTGGCGCCCGGAGGCACGCCGAGCAGCGAGACCGACAGCGTCTCGGACCCATCCGTGTCCGCCAGCCCCGCCCGGAGATCGAGTGGGATGGCGCTGTCCTCGTTGCCCGCCGCTGCCGCCGCCATGGCCACCGGCGCATCTGCGACCGGCACGACCTGGACGGTGAAGGCGTGGTCGACGGTGGCGTTGGCGCCGTTGCCGGCTTCGGTGCTGGTGGCCCGAAGCGTGAGGCTGAGCGTGCCGGCGAAGTCGCGCGACGGGGTCAGCGTGAGGCCGGGCAGGTCGCTGGCGGCGATCTGCCAGCTTCCATCCGCTTGGCGCATGCCGGCGGAGAGCATCGCACCTGCCGGCACGCCGAGCAGCGAGACCGACAGCGTCTCGGACCCATCCGTATCCGCCAGCGCCGCCCGGAGGTCGAGCGGGATGGCCGTGTCCTCATCGCCCGTCGCCTGGGTGGCGTGCACCAACGGCGCGTCGGCCACCGGCGTCACCTGGACGGTGAAGGCGTGGTCGGTGGTGGCGGCGGCGCCGTTCGCCGCCTCGGTGCTGGTGGCGCGGAGCGTCAGGCTGAGCGTGCCGGCGAAGTCGCGCGGCGGGGTGAGCGTGAGGCCGGGCAGGTCGCCGGCGGCGATCTGCCAGGTGCCGTCCGCCTGCCGCGTGCCGGCGGACAGCATGGCACCCGCCGGCACGCCCAGCAGCGAGACCGAGAGTGTCTCCGAGCCATCGCTGTCGGTCAGCGCCGCCCGCAGGTCGAGCGGGATCGCCGTGTCCTCGTCGCCCGTCACCGCCATCGCCGTGGCGACCGGCGCATCGGCCACCGCCGTGACCTGGACTGCGAAGGCGTGGTCGGTGGTGGCGCTGGCGCCGTTCGCGGCCTCGGTGCTCGTCGCCCGCAGCGTGAGATCGAGCGTGCCGGCGAAGTCCGGCGGCGGGGTGAGCGACAGGCCCGGCAGGTCGCCGGCGGCGATCTGCCAGGTTCCATCCGCCAGGCGCGTGCCGGCCGAGAGCGTGGCGCCTGGAGGCACGCCGAGCAGCGAGACTGACAGCGTCTCGGACCCGTCCGTATCCGCCAGCGCCGCCCGGAGGTCGAGCGGGATGGCGCTGTCCTCATCACCCGTCGCCGCTGCCGCCTGCACCACCGGCGCATCGGCAACTGCCGTGACCTGGACGGTGAAGGCGCGGTCGATGGTGGCGGCAGCGCCGTTCGTGGCTTCGGTGCTGATGGCGCGCAGCGTCAGGTTCAGCGTGCCGGCGAAGTCACGCGGCGGGGTGATCGACAGGCCCGGCAGGTCGCCGGCCGCAAGCTGCCAGGTGCCGTCCGCCAGGCGCGTGCCGGCGGAGAGCGTGGCGCCCGAAGGCACGCCGAGCAGCGTGACCGAGAGCGTCTCGGAGCCATCCGCATCCGCCAGCGCCGCCCGCAGGTCGAGCGGGATGGCCGTGTCCTCGTTGCCCGTCGCCGCCGCCACCTGGACCATCGGCGCGTCGGCGACCGGCGTGACCCGGACGGTGAAGGCGTGGTCGGTGGTGGCGGCGGCGCCGTTCGCGGCCTCGGTGCTGGTGGCGCGCAGCGTCAGGCTGAGCGTGCCGGAGACGTCCCGCGGCGGGGTGAGCGTGAGGCCGGGCAGGTCGGCGGCGGCGATCTGCCAGGTCCCATCCGCCTGGCGGGTGCCGGCGGACAGCGTGGCGCCGGCCGGCACGCCCAGCAGCGAGACCGAGAGGGCCTCCGAGCCATCGGTATCGGTCAGCGCCGCCCGCAGGTCGAGCGGGATGGCGGTGTCCTCGGCGCCCGCCGCCGCCGCTGCGGTGGCGACAGGCGCATCGGCGACCGGCACGACCTGGACGGTGAAGGCGTGGTCGGTGGTGGCGGTGGCGCCGTTCGCGGCCTCGGTGCTGGTGGCCCGAAGCGTGAGGCTCAACGTGCCGGCGAAGTCGCGCGGCGGAGTGATCGACAGGCCGGGCAGGTCGGCGGCGGCAATTTGCCAAGACCCATCCGCCTGGCGCGTCCCGGCGGAGAGCGTGGCGCCCGGAGGCACGCCGAGCAGCGAGACCGACAGCGTCTCGGACCCATCCGTGTCCGCCAGCCCCGCCCGGAGATCGAGTGGGATGGCGCTGTCCTCGTTGCCCGTCGCAGCCGTCGCCTGCACCACGGGCGCATCGGCCAACGGCACGACCTGGACGGTGAAGGCATGGTCGGTGGTGGCGGTGGCGCCGTTCGCGGCCTCGGTGCTGGTGGCGCGCAGCGTCAGGCTGAGCGTGCCGGCGAAGTCGCGCGGCGGGGTGAGCGTGAGGCCCGGCAGGTCGCCGGCCGCAAGCTGCCAGCTTCCATCCGCCTGGCGCGTGCCGGCGGAGAGCGTGGCGCCTGCCGGCACGCCCAGCAGCGAGACCGTGAGCGTCTCCGAGCCATCGGCATCCACCAGCGCCGCCCGCAGGTCGAGGGCGATCGCCCCGTCCTCCGCGCCCAGCGCCGCCGCTGCCGCGGCGACCGGCGCATCGGCCACCGGCGCGACCTCGACATCGAGGACCGCGCGATCCGCCAGCGGCGAGGCGTCGATCGTCGTGATGCGCAGCTCGAGCCGTACATGCCCGCTCCAATCCGCCGCCGGGATCAGCCGCAGGCCGGCCAGGTCGGCCTGCGTTAGCTCCCATCCGCCATCCGGCCGCAGGCTGCCGGCGGACAGGCTCGCGCCCTCCGGCAGGCCGGTCAGGACGATCCGGGTCGCAACGCTGGCATCCCGCAGCGTGATCGTCAGCGGGACCGCGCGATCCTCCTCGCCGGCGGCCGCCTCGGCGGCGATCCGCGCCTCCAGCCGTTGCGCCGACGGCTCCGGCGGCGGCGCGGGCTGCGTTCCGGTCGCGGCATGGGCGTCCGGTGCGGCGGCCGGTGCGCGGCCGGCCGGGCGGCCGGCCGCGTC
>NZ_SMOA01000137.1 GCF_004353985.1 Paracraurococcus ruber
TGGTCGCCACCGGCGGGGAGACGGCGCGCGCCCTGCTCGTCGCCGCGGGCGTGCCGGCGCTGCGCCTGGCGGGGGAGGTGGAGGCGGGCGTGCCGCTCGCGGCCGCGCTCGGCGCCGGCCCGGTGCGCGGCCTGCCCGTCATCACCAAGGCCGGCGCCTTCGGCACGGAGGAGACGCTGGCCCGCTGCCTCGAGGCGCTGCTCGCGCTACCCTGCAGCCGCGAGGAGCCCCCATGACCGACCCACGTCCGGTGATCGCCATCACCATGGGCGACGCCGCCGGCGTCGGCCCCGAGATCATCATGAAGTCCCTGGCGCATGGCGGGCTGCACGCCACCTGCCGGCCGCTGGTCATCGGCGATGCCGGGCGGCTGGAGGAGGCGGGGCGCATCACCGGCGCCGTGCTGCCGGTGCGCCGCGTCGCATCCCCGGCCGAGGCGCGCTTCGAGCCGGGGACGGTGGATTGCCGCGACCTCGGCCTGATCCCGTCCGGCCTGCCCTGGGGGCAGCTTTCGGCCACCGCCGGCGACGCCGCCTACCGCTACATCGCCGAGGCCGCGCGGCTGGCCCAGGCCGGCGAGGTGGACGCGATCTGCACCGCGCCGCTCAACAAGGCCGCGCTGCACATGGGCGGGCACAGATACCCCGGCCATACCGAGATGCTGGCGGCGCTGACCGGTACGCCCGAGGTCTCGATGATGCTCACCGCGCCGCGGCTGCGGGTGATCCATGTGACCACGCATATCGGCCTGCTGGACGCGATCGCGCGGATCGAGCCGGGCCTTGTGGAACGCACCATCGCCCGCGGCCATGCCGTGCTGGTGCGCGCCGGCATCGCCGCGCCGCGCATCGGCGTCTGCGCCATCAACCCGCATGCCGGGGAGGGCGGGCTGTTCGGCCATGGCGAGGAGGCGACGAAGATCGTCCCTGCGGTGGAAGCCTGCCAAGCCCGCGGCTGGGCGGTGGAAGGGCCGCTGCCGGCCGACACGCTGTTCTTCCGCGCGGGCCGCGGCGATTTCGACCTGGTGGTGGCGATGTACCACGACCAGGGCCATGGCCCGGTGAAGGTGATGGGGCTGGAGGAAGGGGTGAACATCACCGTCGGCCTGCCGGTGGTCCGCACCTCGGTGGACCATGGCACCGCCTTCGACATCGCCGGCACCGGCCGGGCCGACGAGCGCAGCATGCTGGAAGCGATGCGCCAGGCGGTGACGTTGGCGACGCGGCGCGCCGCGGCATAGCGGCGCGCGGCGAGGGGGACGCCGCCCGCGAACTTCCCCTGCCGGGCGCGGGCGACCCCTGGACCGGCCTGCGTGATCGCCATGGGCCTGGCCCTCGACGCGGCTGCTCCGATGGCGATGAACCCGGCGCCGGGGTCCGCAGCCACGCCCCTCGCTTGCTCTGCTACAGCCAGCGCAGCCGTGGCGCCGGCGCGTCCTCGGCCAGCAGCGCATCGGCGGTGCGGCGCTGCGCCTCGGACAGCGCGTCGTAGAGCGGGACCATCGCGGCGGCGAGGCGGCGCGCCGCCTCCAGCTGCACGGCGGCCAGCCTTGCGCGGCGTTCCAGCGCCTCCGGCGCCGGGGGTGGGGTCCGGCCGGAGCGCCTCGCCGCGGCCTGCAGGGCGGCGGCATTGGCCCGGGCGGCGGCGGCGAAGCCCTCCCACGCGGCCTGCTGCGGCGGGGTGATGGCCAGGTCCTGCCGCAGCATCTCCAGCTGGCCGTCGAGGCGCCGGAAGGGCTGGAGCGGCGCGGCACGCCGGGCGGCCGGGCGGACCTGGCGCGCCACCGCGCGGGGGCCAGCCGGCGCGAGGTCGGCGGCGGCATCGCAGGCGGGATCGTCCTGCCGCTCCATGATCTCCGCGATCAGGGCCAGCGACGTGGCCAGCACGACGGCCTGGCCGACCGGCCTGCGAGGTGGCTGCATCATCCCTCCCACGCGCAAGGGCAGGGCAGAGGCCCGATCCCGGCTTCGTGCGTGGAAGAGTGACGGCAGGCTTCCGGCGCGGCCTTGTGCTGCATCAAGCGCGGCGGCAGCCGATGCCGGGGTGACGCGCGGCAGGCCGCGATGATCCGCCCGCCAGGGGTTGTCGCGCGCGCAGCGGCGTGTCGCGCCTCCAGCGGGGACGCCTCGCCCCCCGGTGGATGGACGTGATGCGCGCGCCTTGGTCCCAGCGTGGCGGAGGCGATCCACGCCCGTGGGCGCGCAGGCGCGGGCCCGGCGGCGGCGGAACGCGCGCCACGCCGCGTCCAGCCGGCCGGGCCGCGCAGGCCGAGGCGTCCGCGGTCCTCCGGAGCCTTGCATCGGGCCGGCGGCCCTGCCGCAGCCTGCCATGCGTGCGGGCTCGAGGGGCCCCGCCCATGCCCGGGCGGCCCTTCGCCGGCCATCGGCATCCGCCAGGGGCATCTGCGTCTTGCGCCATAAAAGCCTTTCCAGAGGCTGTTGACCATCCGTCGCAATCCATGCCCCATTCCCTGGCACGTGCCCGGGAAGATCCGATGTCCGAAATCGCCCTGCTGCCTGACGCCGAGATCGCCCGTGCCGCCGGCTATGCCCGGGAGGCACTGTCGCCGGCGACCCTCGCCGCCTATGCCGCGGACTGGGCGGGCTTCGAGGCCTGGTGCCGGGGCAGGGGCGTCGCCGCCCTGCCGGCCACCCCGGTCGCCGTTGCCGCCTATCTCGCCACGCTCGCCGCCACCCATGCCGGATCGACCCTCCGCCGCCGGCTCGCCGCCATTGGCCGCGCCCATCGCATGGCGGGGCTGCCCTGGCAGGGCTCGCACCCGGCGATCCGCGATACCCTGGCCGGCATCGCCCGCCGCCACGGCACGCCGCAGCGCCGCGCCGCGGCGATCGGCACCGCCGAGATCCGCAAGCTGGTGGCGACCTGCGCCGATGGCCTGACCGGCACGCGCGACCGCGCCCTGCTGCTGCTGGGCTTCGCCGCGGCGCTGCGGCGGAGCGAGCTGGTCGCGGTGCAGCGCGAGCACCTGACCTTCACGCCCGAAGGCCTGCGTCTGCTGATCCCGCGCGCCAAGGCCGACCAGGAGGGCAGGGGGGCCGAGCTCGGCATCCCGCGCGGCCGCAAGCCGGAGACCTGCCCGGTGCGCGTGCTGGAAGCCTGGCTGCAGGCCAGCGACTGCCGCTACGGGCCGGTGTTCCGCAAGATCGACCGCTGGGGCAACCTGGAGACCACCGCGCTGCATCCCTATGCGCTGCCGAAGATCCTGGCGCGGCGGCTGGCGCTGGCCGGTATCAAGGCCGCCGGCCTCGAGCGGCTGTCGATGCACGGGCTGCGGGCGGGCTTCATCACGGAGGCCTACAAGGCCGGCGCGCGGGACGAGGCCATCATGGAGCATAGCCGCCACCGCGACATCCGCACCATGCGCGGCTATGTCCGCCGCGCCAAGCTCGTCGGCGAGAGCCCGGCCGGGCTGGTCGGGCTTTAGCGCTTCCGATCCGCAACACAGGGCCAGCAGCGCAGCCGCGCGCCGTCGCCCGGGCCGGCCGGCGGCGAGCGGTGGATGCAGCCGGAACCGGCATTGCCCGGGACGCGATCGCCCCGAAGGAACGCGACGGCGCCTATGGCGAGGCGTGCGGATGGGCAGGCCGGTGCCGCGCCCGACGGCCTGGCCGCCCGTGAGCGGCGCCATCCGGTCCCAGATCCGTCATGGTCACCGGGCGGCCTTCGGGATCCATCGGCTTGCGCGGCGGTGTGCGCGTCGGCGGGGGCCGCGCGGGATCCGGCCTTCGACATCGCGGCAGCCCGTGCCGGCTGCCGGGTCCGGGATAGCGTGATCACACCCACCAACGGCCCGCCCGGCCTGCACCGGCCAGGGACGCAGGCACGGCGCCACGCGGGCCTGACCGCTGGCCACCGCGGCCCACTCGGCATGTTGCGGCCCGGCCTGGGAGAGCCGACTGAGGCCTGGTCGAGCAGGCACCCGTGCTGCATGAGGAGCCGTCCTTTCGCCTGCGGTCAGGGCCGCGTGGTGTGGGCGCGAGTGCCAGCAGGATCGGCAAGCATGCCGCGGAGCAGCCCCAGGCGTTCCACATGACGCGCCAGGGCGATGAGGCCGGCGGCGATCGCCACCACGCAGGTGAGGGTGGCGAATTGGCCTGCGCCGAAGGCGGCGAAGACGCCTTCCGTCGCATCGCCCGCGAACAGCAGGACATAGCCGGCCAGCGAAGCGGCAAGAACCTGCACCGCGACACGCCGGCGCAGCAGCAGCACGCAGCCGGCGCCGCCGCCCAGCACGCCGAGGGCGAATGCGGCGGGCATCCAGGCAGGCAGCGCGGCGTGGAGCGCCGCTTGTGGTCGGGTCATGCCGCCGGCTACCCGGTCGGCTTCGGTTGCGAGCGACGTCTGGGCGAAGCGAAGGGGGGCCGAAGGGGCTGCAGGTGAGGCTAAGGCTGGCGACAACCGGCAGGGCCAGGCGCCAGCATCCATGCGGGGCGGGGATCGTCACGGGGGAAGGCTCTCCGGGCTTCCTGCAGCGTCTCCCTGTGACCCTGGGAGCGGCTGGCTGAGCGTGCGCCGCCCGGGATGCGGCCGTTTCGACGGGGGGGGGCGAACATGCCTCCGCCCGCCCTGCGGCTCAGCGGCCGGCCGCCGCCGCGTCCAGCAGGCCGTCCGCCACGCCGACGATCGCGGCCGCCTTCGCGCGCGAGAGGCCCCCGCGGCCCTGCAGCGCCAGGCCCTGGCCGAGAGTGGCGAGGAACTGCGCCAGCGCCGCGACGTCGGTCGACGGGCGAAGCTCGCCCGCCGCCTGCGCACGGCGCAGCGCCGCGAGGAAGGAGGCCTCGATCGCGGCGTTGTGGCGCTCGGTGATGGCGGTGACCTCGCGGTCCCGGCCGAACTCGACGGTCGCGTTGCAGACGAGGCAGCCGCGGAAGTCCCGCGCGGTCACCGCATCGACCCAGGTGGCGAGCACGGCCCGGACATTGGCGAGGCCCGACCCCGGCGCCGCCAGCCTCTCATGCAGCCAGCGGAACTGCGTGGTGCCGTAGTGATCCAGCGCTTCGAGGAACAGCGCCCGCTTGTCGCCGAAGGCGTTGTAGAGGCTTTGCCGGCCGATCCCCATCGCGGCCTGCAACTCGGGCAAGCCGGTGCGCTCATAGCCATGTGCCCAGAAGGCGCGCATCGCATCCTCCAGCGCCGTCTCCCGGTCGAACGCACGCGGCCTGCCTGCCATGGACGACGAGAATGGGAGTTCTGGACCAATTGGTCAATATTTCGCTTGATTATGGATCGAGCGGTCCATAATTCGGCTGCGATCAGGCCGGCATCCCGCCGCGCCCGTCCTGCCGGAGACATCCCGATGCGTCGCACTGCCCTGGTCTCGCTGGCCCTGCTGGCTGCCGCCCCCGTGCTTGCCCAGACCCGCGGCGCCATGCCCACGCCACCATCGGCCGCCACGCGCATGACCGAGCCGCCGGGCCCGCCCGGCAGCGTGGCCTACAACACCTGGCTCGGCCGCACCTTCTCCGAGGTGCTGCTCAACGAGCGGTCGCAGGAGGAGCGTGTGCGCATCCTCAACCGCATCGTCGCCACCGGCTATATCCAGCACAATCCCCTGGTGCCGCAGGGCCGGCAGGGGCTGATCGACTTCATCCCGGTCATCTATCAGTCCATGCCGGACAGCCGCTTCATCCTGCACGACGTCTTCGCCACCACCGACCGCGTCGTCACCCGCTGGACCTGGACGGGCACGCTGACCGGCGCGCCCTTCCTCGGCATCCCCGCCCGCGGGCAGCGGGTCGAGTTCGACGTGATCGACGTCTGGTCGGTGCACGATGGGCAGCTCCACGAACATTGGGACCAGTTCGATTGGCCGCGCGCGCTGATCCAACTCGGCGTGCAGGGCCTGCCGCAGCCTTTCCTGGACGTCGCCGCCCGTCCGGTCAGCCGCTGACGCCGTGCATGGCCCGGCGGTAGCGCCGGGCCACCTCTGCCGTTTCGGCAGGATCGAACCCGACGGCCCTCACCCTCCATGGCTGGGGCGTCCGCCCCATGTCCGTGCCGGGCGCGCCGCGCGGAACGCGAAGGGCGTGCCGCCCGCGCAGCGCGACCTAGCGCCCCGCGACCTGGCCGATCGCGGTCCCGGACGTGATCAATGCAGGTGTACTCACGCCGCCCCCGAGCAGGCCCTTGCGGCAGCGGATGGAGGGACGCGGCCACGGCACCACAAAGGCAGCGGCAAAGACCCGCTACCTCGCCGCTGGCGCTAGCAAGCCGCGAATGTTGGGCCAGGATCGCATCCCGGCCTTCGTGGCGCTTCCTTCGGGACCGGGTTTGCCGAACCAGGCGCCAACCGGGATGACGAAAGGCGATGGGCGCCGCGCGCCTGTCACGCTGCCCCTGTGCCGGGTTGGCCTCCATCCTTTGCAGGACGGCGCCATCGCCGAAGCCTTTGCAGGCTGCAGAGGTCGATGCCCGGTCTTGGCCGGTACGGCTCTCGGCTAGTCGTGCAGCGACACCTCGTACACCAACGTCTGGCTCGCCTCGTCCGTGCCGATGACCGCCATCGGGACACAACGGCGCCGGCGTTTTCGGAGGATGTGGTCGAGCGCGCCGATGCTCGCGATGTCGCAGACATGCGCAGCATGGACGTCGACCACGACGCGGGGGCGCGGCTCGCGGAGGTCACAGGCACTATGGAAAGCCCCGGCGGGGGCGGAGAAGATCTCGCTGCCGACGCGCCCGGCCGCGCGCTACCCGCTGCATCCCATGCCTGGGGCGATGCCAAACAAGCGCGAGACCTTCCGCGTGAAGAACAAGCCACTCAGCACCACGCCGCCCAGCACACCCCGTGCAAGGCCATGCGTCCGCGGCACCACCCTGGCGGCCGCCAGCATGACGGGCGTCAAGTCGCATTCCAGAGTCAGAGACGCGCCAGCCTGATCTCTGGTGCGGGCGACCCAATGACCAGTCTGCCGTCGCCATCCGGCAACGGGTTTCATCTCGACGGCGCTGCGATCCCGCCAGGGCGGCGTCATCGCGGCATCGGACACCATGCGATGCTGTGTATTCAGGGAGCGATCCAGTGCTTCGGCGAAGCGACCAGATGCATGATCCCAGGCCGATTCTTTCGCAATTCGACACAGGATCGATGGATGTGCCTCAGCACGCATGCCTTCGAACCGCATGTGTTCGCAGCAGACATCGACGAGCCGACCACACCTACCTGCATCGCGTGTAACGTCTACGCCATCCATGGCGTCGCGGCTCGACAAGCGGCACGTCGTCACGCAGAACGCTTCGCATGTCCATTGCTGCAGGCCTCACGCCACCCTGACCCTGCGTCACCGGCCGACATCGTCGGCTTGCGTGCCGTAGATGCGATGCGGTTGACCGAGAGATCGGCGCCGCACCCCAGGGCGTTGCCCCAGCTTTGGAATTCTTGTGCATATTCAGCTTCCGTCGGCGCGTGCCCCCATGTGGGTGCTGGCCGAGAGCATGGCCGCTGCCGGCTTCTCGCTATTCCCGATGCTGGCCATTGGCGTCGTCATCGGTCCGCACGCCGCGGGCGCCGGCTTGGTGGCCATCGCGGCCTTCCTCGTGGCGGAGACATTGGCCGGTGCCGTGCCTTCCTATGCACTGGGCCGGCTGAAGATCCTCGAACGGCGCCACGCAAGGGGCGCCGCGGCTGTTTCCATCGTGTCGGGTCTCGCGGCTGGCGCGGCATTGGCGCTTCTGAGCCCCCTCCTGGCACGGCAAGTGGGCGACCCCGCGGTCGGCGAACTCGTGCTGCCCCTCGCTCCCTTGCTGCCACTGGCTGCACTTTCCGCTGTCGCCTCCGGCCCCTGCTCGCGGGGGTCGCGATCCGGATCGCCGGCAGCGCGGCTGCTCCTCGGCCAGGCGCTCGCCATGCTGGCCGGCCTCGTCCTCGCAGGAACTGGCTACGGACCCTGGGCGATGGTGGCTGCCCAGGTTGTCGCAACGACCGTGACCTGCGGTCTGATGCTGCATGCCCGGGTTGGCCCCACCGGGTGGAGCGGAGGCCGCACAGGCCAGGGCTGGGGTCCTTGGCCACCTGAAGACAGGTCTGCGCAGCGCGATCGCCGGCCCGCCGCGGTGCCGCGGTTGGGCGGCGTCCTCGCGCTGACGGTGAAGCACCGCGTCTTCCTCCTCGCCCTGGGCCTGCTTGTCCTGCCGAGCGTGCTCGCAATCTGCCATTTCGCCTTCCGGCTGGTGGATGGCAGTCTCGGCATCGTCGGGCGGACAGTCTCGCGCCTTGGCATGCCCCGCCTCTGCGCGCTTCGGCATGACCGGGATGGCATGGCCGAAGCCTATGGTGACCTGGCGCAACTTCATGCGCTCCTCGGTGTCCCCATCTGCCTCGGCATCGCGCTGACGGCGCCCCAGATCGTCGCCCTGCTGTTCGGATCATCCTGGGCAGGCATGGGGGCGGCGGCACAGATCGTGGCCGCTGCGGCTTTGCCGACCGTCCTGCATGGCGACACCGACAGCCTGTTCGTTGCTCTCGGCAAGGCACGACGCGACCTCCCGATCGCCGTGGCCGCCCTGGCACTGCCGCTGCTCCTGCTCGTCCTGCTCCGGCCGCAGACACCGGAGGGCGCCGCGCTGGTGTGGGCCATTCCCTCCCTGATCCTGCCGCCCGTCCTGGCGATGATCATCCTGGGCGAGTTGAATCGGTCGCCGCTCTGGCTGCTGCGCAGGATTGCGCCGGCTTTGTTGGCAGGGGCAGCCCTGGTCCTGGCCGTGCTGCTGGCGCGGCAACACGCTGCGCTCGATCCCTGGCCGCAGTTGATCACCACGATGGCGGCAGGTGCCGTCGCCTACTGTGGCACGGCTTGGATCGCATTGCGGGGCCGTTTCCCTTGGCCACTTTCGACCATGCCGCGCGAAGCCCTGCCTGGCGTGCCGCAGCGCGGGCAAGGCGCTGCGCAGCCCGCGGCCGGGTGGACCATCGAGCCTGGCACCGCGCGATTGGACGACACAGGCCGCGGGACCGCAGCAGGACGTTGGGTGGCACGGAAGCCAGGCAGTGCCTCCGAGACGCGTGGTCGTCAGGAAGGCGGCGCGACGCGTGTCCATGCGTTGGACTCCTTGCGCGGGATCGCCGCTCTTTCGGTCGTCATCTACCACGGCCTGCTCGTGTGGCCGGCGCTGCACGAGACCTTGGGGGGGCAGGGAGTACCGTTCTTCCGCACCTCGCAAGATCCGCTCACGACTGCCCTGCTGACCATCCCACCATCCAGCCTGCTCTGGCGCGGGCGGGAGGCGGTCCTGCTGTTCTTCGTGCTGAGCGGCTACGTGCTGGCCCAGGCTCTCCTGCGCGGCGGATCACACCCCTATCTGCCCTTCGTCACCCGCCGTGCATGCCGTCTGCTGCTGCCATGCGTCGCAGTCGCCTTGCCGGTCGCGCTGCTGGTCATGCTGACAGATCCCGTACAGAGGGAGGGCTGGAGCGTCTGGGTGACCGGCCACTGGGATGGTCCCGTGACGATGGGGCAGGTCCTCTCGCATGCGCTGTTGCTCGACCAGCCCTATGACCTGAACAGCCCGCTCTGGTCGCTGCACTACGAATGGCGGATCTCGCTCGTATTCCCGCTGCTGCTCGCGCTGTCGCGGTTCGGGCCGGGCCGGGCCATGGCCGCAAGCCTTGGCTGCCTGGCGCTCGGGGCAGCGGAGATGCGCCTTCTCGGCTCGGACTGGCTCTCGATGCTGGTCTTCGTCCCGCACTTCATGATGGGCATCGTATTGGCGCGGGATGGCGCAGGGTGGTCGGCGCATATCGCGTTGCTGTCGCGACCTACTCGGCTCGGCCTTTGGGCAGTCTGCTATCTGCTCCTCAGCTACCGATGGATCGCGCCTGGCTTCGCGCTGATCGTGGATCTGCTGAATGGGCTTGGAGCGGCGCTGCTGATCGCACTGGTCCTCGCCTCGCCGCGGGCGCAGGCGGCGCTTGCCTGGACACCGCTTGCCTGGCTGGGGAAAGTCTCATTCAGCCTCTACTTGGTGCATGTGCCGGTCCTCCTCGCAGCGCTGCACCTTGCGCCGGAGGCGTGGCCGCAGGCGGCCGTGGTGATCGGGGCGCTGGCGCTCAGCTTGCCGCTGGCGGCCGTGCTCTACAGTGTCGTTGAACGGCCGACGATCCAGCTCGGGCGTCACCTGACCCGACGAAGAGCCTCGCCTCGAGCGTGGGTGAAGCCAGCATGAGATTGGCACGCAAGGCTGCAGGATGGTCGAGCGAGGTCATTCCCGCCCGGCCTCGGTCACGTCCAACAGCCGTCGGATGCGTGGGCGCCAATTCTGGTCACCGAAAGCACTTTGGCAAGCAGCATGCTGCTGTCTCGGCAGCCGCAAGAAGGGCGGTGGCTGTCATTGCTCCCGTGCCTTCTCGAGTGCCGAGTCCGTGCGCGGAGGCAAGGTGATGAAGGAGATCCTCCTGTTTCCCGCATTGGTCTGGCTCATCATCGCCCTGGTGGTGGTGCGGACCATGCCGAATGAGCGGCCGCCCGTCGATCCGCGATGCGAGGAGCGTGGACACGCCTACCACCGCAATGTCGGGCATTGGCCGCACCTCGCCGATGGCCGGCCCGCCGAGCCAGAGGTCAGGTGGCGCTGCCGCCGCAGTCCATTCGCCTATGGCCGGTAAGGGCATCTTTGCCGTCATCGGCCCCGTCCCGAAGGGCCGCTCGATAGCCATCGTAGCTCATGCTTCAGGGCCGACGTCGGCGGAGGAGGCCGCTTGGCAGCGGGTCGTTTGGCTGGCCGACATGCTCTGCCCTCATGCGCGTCAATCGGCGTCGCACCAACCGTCCGGTTCCTGAGCCAAGCCCGCTGGACCAGCAGGCTGATGGCACCTTGCCTGCTCTGCCTGGATCGCTGCGTCCATCACTCGGGCCCCCGACTGGGCCAGGGTAAGCGTTCACTGACGGCTACGTCGTCAGCGGCCTGACGGCGCTCAGGCGTCGTCGGGTCGCAGGTTCCAGGGCTCGAGTTCACCGATCTGGTTGATCGGGTAATCGGCGATGCGGTCGAGGAGCACGCGCAGATATGCCTGCGGATCCCAGCCGTTGAGCTCTGCTGTGCCGACCAGGGTGTAGATGATTGCGGCGCGCCTGCCGCCCTCGAGCGACCCGGCGAACAGGTAGTTCTTCCGTCCCAGCGCCAGGGGGCGCATGCGCCGCTCGGCGGCGTTGTTGTGCAGGCAGGCGCGACCGTCGCGCAGCACCGTCGTCAGGGCGCCCCACTGCACCAGTGTGTAGCGGATGGCCTTGGCGAGGTCGGACTTGCCGGAGACCCGCCGCAGCGTCGCTTCCAGCCAGACGTGCAGACCGGCCATCACCGGCGCCGAGCGGGCCTGGCGGGCAGCGAGGCGCGCCTCCGGCGGCTGGCCGTGGATCTCCGCCTCGACGGCGAACAGCGGCTGCATGCGCTCGATGGCCTCACGCGCGATCGGGCTGTCATTGGCCAGCAACTCGTCGTGGAAGTAGCGCCGCGCATGCGTCCAGCAGGCTGCCTCGACCACGCGGCCGCTCTCGTAGAGCGGGTTGAACCCGGCATAGGCGTCGGCCTGCAGGATGCCCCGGAAGTCGCGCAGGCGCCGCTGTGGATGCTCGCCCTTCCGGTCCGGCGTGAACTCGTAGAACACCGCGGGCGGGTCGGTCCCGCCGAATGGTCGATCGTCGCGGAGATAGGCCCAGAACCGCGCCGCCTGCGTCCTGCCCTTTCCCGGCGAGAGCATCGGCATCGGCGTGTCGTCGGCGTGCACCCGCGGCCCGGCCAGGGCGTGGCGGCCGATGTACGCGGCCATCGGCTCGGCCAGCGCGGCCGACCTGCCGACCCAGCCCGCGAGCAGGCCGCGCGGCAGGTCCAGGCCGTCACGGGCGTAGATCTCCGACTGCCTGTAGAGCGGGATATGGTCACAGTATTTCGAAACCATCACATGGGCGAGCAGCCCAGGGCCCGGCCTGCCGCGCTCAATTGGGGTCGAGGGCATCGGCGCCTGCGTCATCGCCTCGCAGGTCCGGCAGGAGAATGCGGGCCGGACGTGGCGCACCACCTCGAACTGGCCGGGACGGTACTCGAGGATCTCCGTCACGTCCTCGCCGACCTTCCGCAGCGCGCCGCCGCAGGATTGGCAGGTGCAGCCCTCGGCGGGCAGGTGCTCGACATTCCGCCGCGGCAGGCCCTCCGGCAGCGGCTTGCGGCCGCGGCGCGGCGCCTTCTCCTCCGGCGCCTTTGCGCTGGCGATGTCGTCCTCCGCGTCGTCCGCGCCACTCGACGCGGCGATGTCGGCCAGCACCTCGTCGAGCCGCAGTTCCAGCTGTTCGACCTCGCCCGCCAGCCGCTCCGACGACCGCCCGAACCGCTCGTGCCGCAGCCGCGCGATCTGCACCCGCAGCCGCTCCGCCTCCAGCGTCTTGGCCTGCAGGCCGAGCTCCGCGATGCGGCGGGCCGTGCGCTCCTCGGCCAACTCCCCGCGCAGCGCCGCGATCATCGCCATCAGCGCGGCTGGGTCTTCGGGCAGTGCGCTGTCGGCGTGCGGCGTCACGCCGGAATCGTCCCAGACGCCGCCGCGTCGGCGCAAGGGCCTACACCGCGATCTCGGGCTTCCAGCTCGGCGTCGGCGTGCGCCAGTCCAGCCCCTCCAGCAGCATCGCCAGCTGCGCCGCCGTCAGCGTCACGACCCCCTCGCGCGCGATCGTCGGCCAGAGAAAGCGGCCCTTCTCGAGCCGCTTGGCCAGCAGCACCAGGCCCTGGCCGTCCCACCACAGCGCCTTCAGCAGGTCGCCACAACGACTTCCATTCGGCATATCGAAATGCGGCGGTGCGGATCGAGTATCCGTGGCATCCGCTGCATGGGCGTCAGCTGCCCATTGTTCAGCGGTTCACGAAGGATGGGCTCGATCTGTACTGGCTGGAGGAGCAGCCGGGGCGGAGCCGCGTCGTGCCGACCTGGATGTGCGATGCGGCCGCTTGCATCGGGATGGCCGAACTCGGCCCGCCCTGCGTGGCGGTCGGCGCCCTTGCGAGCTTGGCTGCGCTCCTCAAGGTGACGGCAGATGGACAGCGCAGCCTCGCATCGTCGCGGCCCCTTCCCGTGGAGGAGGCCACCGATGCCGAGTCGCCCACCATCAAGAACTCAGCTGTCGCTCGATCTGGGTCCAAGGCTGCGGCCCCTACCCGTACCAGTTCCGGCAGAGGCGTTGCCGGCCCTGGCCGACCTGCTGCTGGCAGCCCTGGGTCGGGCGCCGGAGACGCAAGGAGGCGGCGATGAGCGGCAAGATAACCGCTGACCACCTCGCTCGCAGTGCCGTTGTCTACGTCCGCCAATCGACCATGTCGCAGGTGCTGGGCAACACGGAGAGCAAGCGCAGGCAGTATGCGCTGGCGGACCAGGCGCGCGCCGCTGGCTTTGCGTCCGTTATCGTCATCGATGAGGATCTCGGCCGCTCGGGATCGGGTGCTGCTGAGCGCCCGGGGTTCCAACGGCTCGTGACGGCGGTCTGCGCAGGGGAGGTCGGCGCGGTGTTCTGCATCGAGGCCTCGCGCCTTGCGCGCAACGGGCGGGACTGGCACCACTTGGTTGATCTCTGCGCCCTTGCCGCGACGCTGGTGATCGACCCTGACGGAGTTTACGATCCTCGCCTCGTCAACGATCGGCTCCTGCTGGGGCTGAAAGGCACGATGAGCGAATACGAACTCAGCCTGCTGCGGCAGCGTGGCATTGAGGCGCGTGACGGCAAGGCCCGGCGCGGTGCGCTGCAGTTCACCCTGCCCCCTGGCTACTGCTGGAGCGAGGATGGGCGCATCGAGATCGACCCGGACGAGCGGGTCGCTGGCGCAATCCGGATGGTCTTCGCGAAGTACCGGGAGCTCGGCAGCGCGCGGCAGTTGTTCCTCTGGGCCCGCAACGCGGGCATCACGCTGCCCGTGGTGCAGCGCAATGTCGCGGTCTGCCGGATAACCTGGCGGGCGCCAGCCTACCACACGGTCGTACAGATCCTGCACAACCCGATTTACGCCGGCGCCTATGCCTTCGCACGGCGCGGCAACCGCATCCGCGTGGAGAATGGTCGTGCCCGCAAGACCAGCGGCCACGATCGCCCGATGGCGGAATGGGGTGCCCTGATCCGCGACAACCATGAGGGCTACATCAGCTGGGCCGAGTTCGAGGAGAACCAGCGCATGTTTGGCGAGAATGCCCACATGCAGAAGCGTGCCTCACGCAAGGCAGCTCGCGGCGGACGAGCACTGCTGACCGGTCTCGTTCGCTGTGGCCGTTGCGGTCGGATGATGCGGGTATTCTACGGGGTTCAATCCGGCCACGCGCATCGCTACCAGTGCCGTGGTGATGATGCGCATGTCGGGGCTGGCCTCTGCATCGGGATCGGTGGTGTGCGCGTCGACCAGGCGGTCACCGCCCTCATGCTTGAAGCGGTGTCAGGACAGGCCGTCGAGGCCGCGTTGCTGGCGGCGGAAAAGGCGTCGGCCACGGACGATGCGCTGGCCAAGGCGCTCGAGCGCGACCTGGAGGCGGCATGCTACGAAGCCTCGCTCGCCGCGCGCCGGCACGAACTCGTGGATCCGGCCAAGCGGCATGTCGCGCGGGAGTTGGAGGCGCGGTGGAATACGGCGCTGGAGAAGGTGAGCGCGCTCGAACGGCGGATCGCCGCCGCACGTGCCGCGGCAGCATCAC
>NZ_SMOA01000138.1 GCF_004353985.1 Paracraurococcus ruber
GGCCCGCCCTGGCCCGTGGACAGCGCGGACGGGCTGCGCCCGCCCTCGCTGACCACAGGCCCATCTCCCACCTCAGTGCGTTCGTTCTGATCCATGCTGCATCTCACCATGCCGGTCTCCGTACGGACAAATCGATGTCCAGGGAAACCGGGTGCAGCTCAAGCGGAGATCGGCAGCCGCCCGAGGGCGGCCAGCACGCGTCGGGAGAGTTCGGCGGCGGTGAATGGCTTGGCCATGACGACCTCGCCCGTCAGCGCGCCCGGGTCGCTGTACCCGCTGACGAAGATGATGGGCGTGCCGGGGTGGGTGGCCCGCAGTCGGAGGGCGAGGTCCGGGCCGCGGCCGCCCGGCATAGTCACATCGGTCAGGACGAGGTCGAAGTGCGGGGTGGCGGCAGCCAGCGCCATCGCCGACGCCATGCCGCTGGCCTCGACCACGTCGTAACCCAGGTCGCGCAGCTGCGTCGCCATCACCAGCCGAACCTGGTCGTCGTCGTCCACGACGAGAATGGTCGCGGCACCGTGCAGTGCCGGGTCCGGCTCGGCCTCGACCGTGGCCGGCGCCGTTGCGTCGCGGGCGGCCCGCGGCAGCCAGATCTCGGCGGACGTGCCGCTGCCCGGTACGCTGGTGAGGCGCAGCGCGCCGCCCGACTGCCTGGCAAAACCGTGCACCATGGCGAGGCCGAGCCCGGTACCCTGGCCGCGCGGCTTGGTGGTGAAAAAGGGCTCGGCGGCCCGGGCCATCACCTCGGGCGGCATGCCCGGACCGCTGTCGCGGACCGCGACCACGACGTAGTCGAGCGCCGGGTCGAGTTCCTCTGGGCGTTCCTCGCCAGAACCAGCGACCGCGTTGCGTGCCTCGACCTGGATCGTGCCGGCACCGTCCATGGCGTCTCGCGCGTTTGCTGCGAGGTTGAGCAACGCGACCTCCAGTCGGTGCGGGTCGGTCAGCACATGCCGCGTGTCGGGGGCGGCGCGGAGGGTCAGGGTGATGCCGGTGCCGACCGCACGCCTCAGCATCTGGTCGACCTCCTCCAGCACGCGAGCGGGGCTGACCACCACGGGCTCGAGGTCCTCACGCCGGGCGAAGGCCATGAGCTGACGGATGAGCGTCGCCGCCCGCTCGGCCGCGCGCTCCCCGCTCCTGGCGAGGGAGAGAACCTGCTCATCGGCGGCCCGGCGGGTGATCAGCCGCAGACTGCCCATGACGGCCGCGAGGACGTTGTTGAAGTCGTGGGCAACACTGCCGGTGAGCTGGCCAAGCGCCTCCAGCTTCTGCGCCTGGGCCAGCGCCATCTGCGTCTCCTCGCGCCGCCGCATCTCGGCCCGAAGTTCCTCTGCCGCCTCCTGTAGGTCGCGAGTGCGTTCGGCTACACGGGCCTCGAGGTTGGCGTTGGCGCGAGCCAGCGTGGCTTCCGCCAGCTTGGCCGAGGTGATGTCCCGCATGACCCCGACCTGCCGCACGGGCAACCCGCTCTCCGGGTCGCAGGCGACAGCCTCGCTGCGCGAGTTGATCCAGCGCAGGGCGCCGTCGGCAGGTCTGTGGATGCGGAACTCTACTTCGGCGAACGGCCCCTCCGGCCGCTTCGCCCGCGCAACCGCTTCGCGCATGAGCGCGCGATCATCCTCGTGAACGAGGCAGAGCAGGTACTCGGGGGTGATGGTCGCGCCCGGGTCGATGCCCCAGAGGCGATAGGTGCTGTCCGACCAGTGGCGCGTGCCTGTCACCAGGTCCGCCTCCCACGCGCCGATGCCGCCCGCGTCCTGGGCGAGCCGGAGGCGCTCCTCGCTCTTGCGCAGCGCCTCGGCCGCCTGCCGGGCCGCGGTGACGTCGCGCGCCACCGAGAGAAGGCGCCCCGGCTGCCCCGCGGCGCCGGGCAGGGCCGAGACGGTCACGTCCCACCAGCGGGGCGTGCCCTTCGCCGTCGGTCCGAATGCGGTGTACTGCGCAACCTGCCCGGAACGCGCCAGGGCGAGCGCAGCCCGGACCTTCGGCCGTGACTCCTCGGGCCACAGCGCCTCCACCGGGCAACCGATCGCTTGCGCGACGTCGTCCAGCTCCTTCTGGCACCGGCCCGGCTCGTTCATGAATGCCACGCGGCCCTCGGCGTCGAGCACGACGACGCAGTCGGAGGTGGCGTTCAGGATGCTCTGCGCGAATTCCTCGCTCGCGTGCCGAGCCGCCTCGGCGTCGCGCGCCTGGGTGAGGTCCACGACGAAGGTAGCGGCCGTGCCCGCGGCCCGGTCGATGAAGCTGAAGGAGAGGAGAACCGGCACGCGCGTGCCGTCGGGCCGGCGATATTCCTTTTCGTAGGGGGTGCAACGGCCACGGGCGACGGCTTCGGCGATCGCCGTCTCGTCTCGGGCCAGCCATTCCTCTGGCGTGATCTCGTCCCAGCGGATGGCGCCGGACTCCAGCTCTGCCCGCGTCCGGCCGACGATGCCAAGGAAAGCGTCATTGGCTTGGTGCACCCGCCCGTCCGTGTCGGAGATGACGACGCCCACGGGGCTGCTCTCGAAGAGTGCCCTTGTCTGCGCGGTGGCCCGCTCGCGCTCGATCAGCGCGGACGCGATGGCGGCCGCGAGCTCATCGGCCTCCGCCAGCCCGGCCGGCGCCGGCCGTTCCGCGACGGCGGCGGCTGCCGTGGCCAGGCGGGGCACCCGGCGCAAGGCGCCGACGACGTGACGTGCGACCAGGATCGCCATGGCGAGGCCGAGGCCGAGCACCGCGAGCCCGACGGCGGCGTTGTGCCACAGGGCAGCCCGCAAGGGCGCAACGAACACAGCTTCCGGGATGTCGAGCTTGACGACGTAGCCGCTGGCGGGGGCGCGGGCAAAGGCGATGGTGGAGGGTACGGCCTCGAGGGTCGGCGTGCCGCGCGGGGCGAATCCCTCGCCCCGCTCCATCACCGCAGCGAGGACCGCGGGCATCGGCAGCTTGCCGACGGTCTCGGCGTCGCGCAGCGAGCGGGCAACAACGGTGCCGCGTCGGTCGAGCACCGAGGCCGCAGAGCCGGGCGGCAAGCCCGCTTCGTTGACCAGGCCGAGCAGGCGCGTCCGCGGCAGCGCGATGCTGATCGCGCCCGTCACGCGCGGCGTGTCGCTGTCGTCCCGGGCGAACACCGGCACGGCTACCGCGACGATGGGGAGGCGCGTGACCCTGCCGATGAAGAGGTTGCTGACCTGCGGGAGCCCCGTCTCCGCGGCCGCGAGGGCGTGGGGTAGGCCTTGCAGCCCGTTGCCGTTGCCATCGGACGCGCGGGTGTCGAGGAGCCTGGCGCCCTCGGTGTCGAGCAGGCTCAGCATCGCCGGCGGCGTCCCTGGCGGCACGCCGGCGGAGAGTGCGTCGCGGGCGGCACGCAACTCGCCCTTGAATGCCTCCAGGTCGCCGCGAGCGAGGGTTGGCGAGGCCGCGAGGGTTCGGGCCACAACCTCGGCCTGCTCGAACTGGCTGTCGACGAGCCGGGCGAGGCCGCGCGCCTGCTCCAGCAGCTGCGCCTCCGCCCGAGCCCGGTCGCCGCGGTAGTTCAGCCAGAGCGTGCCCGCCCCAATGGCCATCAAGGGCAGGGCGATGGCACCAACCAACAGCAGCAACCGACGCGGCAGAGAGGGCGCACGCCGCGACGGTCTCGGAAGGGCGCTGGCTGTCGACGATTTCGGTACATCGCTCGTCGCGGCACCGGACTGTGCTTGTGGGACTGTGGGGGTCAGCTCCGAGCCATGGCGAAAAGGCATGTCGAGCGTTCTCTTTAGTTGAAGTTCCGTGCCAGGGAAGGAACGCGCGTTCGCCATAGCAGGCGAGCTATTGCAATCTGAATCAAACTTGCAATGATGCTATCCAGGGTTGTGCAACGGCAACCCTGAAGCAGGGCGACAAGGACCATAGGTGCTTTTGTTTCGCGTTGGGATCCCTAACTCCAAAAACCAGCGGAGAATTTCTGAGTTCTACTCTGGGTTGTGTCGCCGCTCTGGGAGTTTGTGAATTGGCACAGGTTCTGGCCGAGTCCAGAACATCGACGACGGACTCCCCGGCTGTCCAAGGATGACCACGATCTTGCCGGAGCGCCGGCGAGACCCGGATGCCGGCAATCGGTCCTGCCTAGGACTTCGTGTCCTACCAGCCATGATGGCGAACGCAGCCGTTCCCCGCGGCTCAGGCTCGCACGGCGTGATCGACGGACAGGTTTGATCTGGTATGCCGGATGGAGGGGGCCGGTGCCCTTCGGCATGACGCCAACCGCTGTCGGCGGCTTCACCGACCGTCATTGCGGATTGCAATCAAGCTTGGTGGCGGTTTGAGCAACGGCGATGCCTGGAAGGAAACGCGATGCCGTCCGACTGGGATCGATTGCACACGGCGGGCTTCGGGCGTGCAGCCCGAACCCATAGCGCGCGGCGATGGCGGCTGGGCGAGCCCGGATGAAGGCGAGGTGCGGTCAGTGCAGGGCAGGCCCGAGCTGTCGCTCGATGACTGCGTGCACCAAAGGAATGAGATCTTGAGCCTCCGCCGGCTCCAGGAAGCTCGCCAGCAGCGGTAGTTCCTCCTTCAGGCCATCGAGATAGGCCTGCCGGTCGTCCACCCGCTCGAGTTCCTCCATCACTGCATGGGCGAACTCGGCAGCGAACCGAGCTAGCGTGATCCGGGAACAAGAACTCGCCATGATTACCTCCACTGCGCGCCTTTTCTGGCTTCGGCGTGCCATGGATCAACCAGCATAGGTTGTGATCACTGAAAGATGTTCGCTTTCTTGATATGTTCCGCAAAGCGAGATGAGATGCTGGCCGACCCGGCTCGAGGCGCGCCTTTGCTGCTCGAAGCGCGCGGACGCTGGGAGGAAAACGCCGGAGGATCTCTTCAGCGACTAAGGTGTAGGGCCGGATCGCCGGTTCCGTTCATGCGCCACACGGCCTCGACGACATGCCGGCTGCTGGTCGAGCCAAGGCTCAACCCTCCGCGGTTCAGATGGAGAGGCATTCCTGTCCCATCGGTCCGGAGCGCTCGCCCGTAGAGCCGCCCCCAATGCCCGATCTCACCCAGTTCGTCCTCTATGTCGCGGCAGCCGCCATCCACGCCACCACGCCCGGCCCAGGTATCTTCTACGTCGCGGCCCGCACGCTCGCCGGTGACCGGGCGGAAGGCGTAGCCTCAAGCCTCGGCACGGGACTTGGCGGTATGATCCACGTCCTGGCAGGCGCGCTGGGCGTTTCCGCCCTTGTGCTCGCCAGCGCCGAGTTGTTCACCGTCCTAAAGCTGTTCGGCGCCGCCTACCTCGTCTGGCTTGGGCTGCGCACCATCCAGGCGGCCCGCCGTGGCGCGATGTCGGGACTGGCTGACGCTTCCTCGCGTTCATACCGCAATTCGTCGACCCGACGCACGGCAACGCCACCCTGCAATTCGTGGTGCTGGGTACCATCTCCGTCACGCTGAACATCTTGGCTGACATCGTTGTCGCCTGCGGGGCAAGCCGCATCCGCGACGGCGCAGCGGCACGCCCCGCGGTGATCTGCCGGCTGCGCGAGGCGTCTGGCGCTGCAATGATCTTGCTTGGTCTAGGCCTCGCTTTTGCGAAGCGCCCGCGAGCCTGATTGTCGCTCGGAGCGGTTGCCCGATGCCGAGTTCCGGAATCCTGGATTGGGCAAGCCCGCGAGCCACGGCGCAGTTGGGCGGAGAGCGGGACGGGTCGCTTCATACAGGGATCGCAATCAGAACCTGTTCTGCTAAGCCGCCAGCTCTCGCGGACCACGTAGCCTGTTTGCAGGGCCGATCCACGACGATCCTGGCGATGAGGAACCCATGACCACTCGCATTGTCCGTGCCGAGAGTTTCGTCTGCCGCGCACCAATTGAGACGCCGGTGGTCAACGCCTTCGGCAGCATGGCCGAGCGCGTTGCCGTCTTCATCCGCCTGACTGATGCCGACGGTCTCGTCGGCTGGGGCGAGATCTGGTCGAACTTCCCAACCATCGGCGCCGACCACCGCGCCCGGCTGTTCGATGCCTTCATCGCACCGCGCCTGCTCGGCCGCAGCATCGCCAATCCCGCCGCCTAGTGGGCGGAGACCGACCGCGCGCTGCACCTCTGGGGCCTGCAAGCGGGCGAACCGGGGTCCTTCTCGGCCGCGCTCGCCGGCGCCGACCTCGCACTGCACGACCTCGCCGCCCGCCGCGCAGGTGTACCGCTCTGGCGCCACTGGGGAGGCACGGATGCCTCGCCGGTCGCGGTCTATGCCAGCGGCCTCAATCCTGACGCCCAGGCGCTGGCACAGGTCGAGGAGGCGCGCAGCCGCGGCTACCGGAACTTTAAGATCAAGATCGGCTTCGGCGAGCAGCGCGACCTCGCCACCCTCCGCCCGGTCTTCGCCTCCTTGCGCGAGGGCGAGCGGGTAATGGTCGACATCAACCAGGGCTGGGACCTGCGGGCCGCGATGCGCGGGGTCCAGGTGCTCGGCGAGTTGCCGCTGACCTGGATCGAGGAGCCGCTGGCGGCCGACCGCCCTTCCTGGGAATGGGCGCAGGTCTCGGGCGCGAGCCGGGCGCCACTCGCCGCCGGCGAGAACCTGCGCGGCATGGCGGCGTACCAGCAGGCGGTCGCCGAGCATCATCTCGGCTTCGTCCAGCCGGACTGCGCGAAGTGGGGCGGCGCCTCGGCAACACTGCCGGTGGCGCGTGCGGTGGTGGCCGCGGGCCGGGCCTATTGCCCGCATTTCCTTGCCGGCGGCATCGGTCAGCTGGCCTCGCTGCACCTCCTGGCCGCGGTCCGCGGTGGCGGGTTCCTGGAAGTCGACGCCAATCCGAACCCGCTGCGCAGCGTGATTATCGACGCCGTCGTGCCGGTGCGCGACGGCGTCATGGCATTGCGGGAGGGACCCGGCCTGGGCGTCGTCCCCGACATGGCGCAGTTCGAGCGCTTCGTGGCCGCAAGAACCGTGCGGTCAAGCTGAGGCACGGTCTGAGGCAGGTGGCGAGGACCGCTCTTGGTCGAAAGCCGCGGTTATAAGCCGGTACCAAACTTCGGCCCTCGATCACTGAGGGAGGCTGCCTGCCAGTTCACCGGTAACCGCGTTGTACGATGGTCGGTTTCGGCGGCGGCGAGTAGGATGAAAGCCGGGGAACACCGGCTGACAGGTAGCTCGGGCCGCTGTCGGGGCGAATCTTCTACTATGCACTCTCGGTGGAAGCCCTGAGCTTTGGCATAGGACGACCATCCCCGCATGAAGCAGGGCTGGTCCCTATGCCTGCGCGAATGCTGCGCCTCTCGTTGGAGCCGCCCCTCGCCTCGGCAGTGGACATGGCGCATGAGCCTGCCACTTTGGCGCCGACCTCCGCGGACCATGCGCCGCGCTCCCCACCCTCGCGCCTTTCGGACCGGGCTTCGCCTGGGGGAGATCCCACGGTAGGCGATGGAGTCCACGCCGCCGCCGTTAATCCGACCAGCGTGGACTGCAAGGACGCGACGCTCGGAGAGCGCCATCGCCGATGCGCATCTATTATAGCGCACGAGGAACCCGGCAGCAACGAATCCTGGGAAGCTGTGTGACATTCATCGTGAAAGCTTCGGCAAGGACACCTTGAGTCTACGCGGTTGTCGCCGGGGGTGGGGACGGACTCCGAACCTTCGGCTCAGCGCAGACTGAAATTGCGGTAGACGTGGTTGTTGAGGGCGCGGCTGTCGGCGAAACTCTGATGACGCGTGATGCGGCTCAAGGCCAGGGCTCTGGGAGCACATGCCCCGCATTGCCATTCTGGTGAGTCTGGAAGGCAGCCTGCTGAAGAGCGCTAGTCATGCGGCAGACAAACGTCGCAGTGCCGTGTACGCGCTTCCAACTCGAAACGCGGGACATGTGGGATGTGCCGGCATTGCCGCGGCATCGCGCGAGCGGGACGACGGGATCACCGGCGTCGTGCACCGGATGCAGGAAGTCCGTGCGTCGAAGCATCCCGGCGCCAGATGCCCCGCAATGCCAAGCTGCTGCGTGCTGATGGCGGTGCGGCGTTCCAGAGTGTCCCATATCCCCACCCATGCTGTCCTGGCTGCCTGGCGGCCAATGGAACGGAAGGCGGTGACATGGTCGCACCGTGGACGGTCCCGACGAAACACTCCGGGAGCGTCGTGCTGCCCGGCACGACACGGCACGTTCGTACCATCCCGGGCAGACGAGAGGCTCAATGTGGCGGTGGCGGAACGCGGCTGCGCTTGCGGGCTCTTCGGCCCCGCCTGGTGAGGCAGCTGCCCTGGGAGAGCAGATGCGCCAGGCCGAGAGGATCGTCGACTTCGCGGTAGCCGGCTTCGAGGCGAGCCTTCGGCCCGAGGTTCTCGGTGCTGTGGGAGCGGCGGCCCGACAGCGGCATCAGATCTTGTTCAAGCCTGATGCCCAGGACCTCAGCCAGCGAGACGGTCCCGGCGCCGAGGCCGATGGTCAGGGCAGGGTCCAAGCTCTTCAGGAAATAGCAGCCCCAGCCCCAGCGCATCGCGGGCGTTCCGGGATAGCCAGGGTTGCGGCCGATGCGAATGCCGTTGGCCCGGAAGCCACCGATCCCGGTCAGGCGGGAGACGAGTTCGGCCCGGAGTTGCACGTAGTTCTTGCCCCGATGCCATTCTGGGAGATGGACCAGCAGGTGGGTATGCTCGTGCTTGATGCGGCCGACCTCGCGGACCCAGACGAAGCAGGGCTCAATCCCCTGCCGCTTCAGGTAGCGGCTCATCCGGTCGAGGCACCTGGTCTGCGTGAATGTCCACCTCGCAGGATCGAAGCCTTTGGTATGCCGCCAGAGAAGGGTGAGATGGCATGTCAGCGGGGTCCCGCGGTGCTCAGCAAAGGCAAGGCTGTTCACGACCCGAGCGACGTCGTCCTGATCAAGATGACAACCAGGGACTGAACGGGCCGGAGTAGAGGCTGGATAGAGGGCTGAAGGAGGCGAGCGCAGAGAGAGCAGTAAATCCATATAGCAACCCCCCTGTTCGAGGGCTGCCACAGCCGCTGATGCGGCGTTCAACAATTCATCGAAAATCTCGACAGTGTCTTGGCTGCCGGCGCTCGGCGCGGTGGTCAGCACGGCAGAATACCCCCTCGGCAAACTTCACCGTGCTGCGTCGCGAGAGCTGCCGGAAGCAGGCCTTGCGCCGAAGGATGGCCAGTGCACTTCTGCTGGTGTAAGGAAGAGGTGGTCGCGGGATGCAGCCGTGACTTGGTCATGGCGGCACAGTGCAGCGGCTGCTGTGACGATCGATTGTTCATGACCAGTGATAGGCGGGAGCGGCCGGCCCGCAACGTAACAATCATCACGATATGTTTCTGCGCATTGCAGCCGAGATCAGCTGGGGCGGATGGCGTACCGCAGGGGCCGAAGCGCAGGGCTGATGGCCTCGGCTCCAGTGCCGCGTCGTCCAGCTCGGCCGGCAGCGGGCGGATGATGCCGATCACTGTCGCCCGGCGCGGAGACCCGGCCATCGCATAGCGGCTGAGCCTGACCGCCGCGCGGATCTGCCGCGCACCCTTTCTCCGCCAGCGTGGGCGTGGCGAAGAACTCCTTCAACTTGGCGCATCGCCAGTCTGTGGGTGAGCATGGCTGTCCGGGACGGCGTTGCCGATGCCAGCTCGGCCCGGGTGGCAGGCTACCCGCAGGGCGTCTCCTCAGCCTCCCAGGGACGGCGTGTACCGCCCGGGATAGATGGCTGGCCGGCGTCGGCTCCCACAGAGCCGCAGGTGAAATCACGCAGCCCGCGCTACCAGCCCCGACGCTTCTCCACAGCAGACCGGGATAATACGCGATCGTCTGCCGGTCCGTCGGAGACATGCAGCAAATGTCCCGTGTTGCGGGGCAGGGAAGACGCGATCTCCCTAGAATGCTGATGTAGACAGCATCGAGGAAGAGATCATGACGACGCCGACCAAGCGCCACGCCGCCGACGCCTTCGTGCGGCGCATCGCTGCCCTGATCGACCGCTCGGGGAAGACGCAGCGGCAGATCGCGCTCGAGGTGGGGTACGACAAGCCCAACCTGATCGCCATGTTCAAGCAGGGCGACACACGGGTGCCCTCCAACAAGGTTCCGGCGCTGGCTCTGTCGCTCGGCGCGGATCCCACCATGCTCATGCGGCTCTGGCTGGCCACCTACGAGCCGGAACTCCTGGCCATCGTGGAGAAATCGCTCGGGCTGCTGGTGACGGCGGACGAGCGGACCTGGCTGGAAGCGGCGCGGCGGGAGTTCGGCGGCAAGGTGCCAGCCTTCGACCCGACGTACAGCGCCATCGTCCACCTGGCGCCCAGGTGGATCTGATGGCCAGCCTGCCGCCTTTCCCGCATGGACACTTTGCGCCCGGGCGTCTCCGCGGCTGTGGAGGGTGCGGCAAAGCGCCGGACCACTAGGCCGATGGTCGCGGGGACGCATGCTGGTGGTGTGCGCCATATGCTTGGTACCCGCTGCGAGCCGCCGGGTTCGACCCTGTACAGACTTCTGCCTGTCCCGTAACGGCCGTCCCGTTACGGCGTGAGCCACTCCTTCAGCTTTGGCCAGCAGCGGTGGGCCTGCTGGCGCCCATGACGACCAGCGGCTTGGCTCGGGGCACCGCCGTGTAGACCAGGTTGTGCCGGAGCACGGGATAATGCTGTGTCGTGGCCAGAAAGGGAGTCACGGGCTTATGTCACCGGCTCACCAAGGGCCGGACCAGGATGCAACCAAGGACGGAGGAGCTGGGAGCATGACACCCCGGACGCAACAGCGGTGGGCGCGTCGACGAAAGCTTGTCAGCTCTCTCCTGATCATGTTTCTCGCCCTGGCCTGCGCCCCTGCCAAGGTGCGCGCCGGGCCGGCCCCGCCGGACGGGCGTTGCTATCTGATCGACACCGACGTGGAGATCGACGATGTCCGGGCGGTCGGCATGCTGGCACGAACCGGTCGGGTCGCCGCCGTTGTGGTGACAGAGGGTATCTCCCGCACGCCAGAGGGCGTGGGCGCGCTGCGGGAGGTGCTCAGGCGCGGCGGGCAGGACGGCATCCCCGTCATCCGTGGCGCCAGCCCCAACCCCAAATGGCCTGAGCAGCTCGGTCCCGATCTTCAGACCTGGCGGGCGAATGCGGAGCGGCTCAACCACCTTCTTGAGGCGCCGATCCCGGCTGCCGATCCACCAACCGCCGACATTGCCGAGGCGCTCAGGCCGATGCTGGCGGCATGCCGCCGCATCAGCGTGCTGGTGATCGGGCCGTGGACGTCCTTTCTGCGCTACGCAGCGGAGGTGCTGGAGCGGGTTGACCGGATCATCGCCCAGGGCCGGCCCTACCCCGACGAGCTCACGGGCCAGCCGGAAGGCTTCAACTGCCGCTACGACCTCGATTCCTGCTTCGCGACCTTCGATCTGCTCGTCGGGCGGCAGCAGCGGGCCGATCGGCGGGTGCGGACTGCCTGGGTGGACATCCCGAACGGGCTGGAGCGCTGCCGCACGGCCGAGCCGGGCGTCGATGACAACGGCCGGCAGCTCTATGCTTTCCGCCCGGTGCCGGAGTGGATCGAAGCGTTGGCGCAGGAGAAGCACATGGCGCCGGTCATCGCGGCGATGCTGCGCGCCAATCCCGAAGGCTGGGAGAAGACCTCGCTCTGGGACGATCTGGCCGCGCTCTACCTGCTTCGTCCCGATGTCTTCGCCGCGCGCGGCGGGCACCAGCAGCCTTGCGTGTCTGCCGCGACCATCCGGGACATGCTGACGACGGCCCTGGCTGCGGATCTGCCCCGCTGGGCGGCGATCCGGTGATGCGGATCGCCCGGTCCACTCCGCGGCGAGCCGGCGATCGGCTTCACTCCGGAACAGCCGTTGCCCGCCGTTCCCGGATCTTGGAACGGGTATCAAGCGGGCGAGGTCTGAAGCGGCATGGTGTCTCTGGGGAAGCCTGGTCGCCCCGGTTCAGTCGGCAGGGTGGGCTTCGAAGCCAGCGCTCGGCCGTCCATGACGGCATCCTGCAGGCTATCGGCGGTGGCGGATTTGACGATCACCGAGTGTGAGGGCAGGCGACTGGCGGAATTGCCAAGGCAGTCGCTGATACATCCGGCAGGTGCGACGCGCCTCGTCCCCGGCTGGGCCCGATCGTGACTGCTACAAGCAGAATACCTCGGCGCAGGTCTGCATGGGAGGCAGTCGATTCCTTCCCTGCAGGTTCAGCATGCCCGATCTGCCGTCGAGGCACGCCATCTCCACGGCGCACCATGTCGCGTGATGCCCGTCGCTTTCGCGTGCCGATCGCGCATCTCCACCGATGTTGGGTCAGCTTCAACAATACTGACCAGATCAGGCGATCTTCGAATAGCGAAGCATATCTGTCGCAAGGATGGCCCCGTTGTCTTGCGGCATGTTGCGCAAATCAGTCCTAAGTCATTGATATGAATTGCACTCAATCGCGAACCAGTAAGATTTGAGCGTTGACATTGTTAATTCCAGAATAATGCGCGTTCCGGTAAATGGGATTTGGCTCGCTTTTAACCTGGGCCAACCTTGGCCTTCTCAGCGCGATATGTAACCGATTCGCATCGCATGCTCGGTGGCGCCTGCCACGTTGATGCGCCCTTCGGGAGAGCTTCCTGATTGACGCGACTGGCCGCCGATCGGCACGATCTGTCTATGGTGGCCTCCAGCCCATTCCCATCGAGGCAGCGGTTCTGGGCGAAGCTCCTGATATGGTCGTTGCTCTCCGCGATCGGCATCTATCTCGCGGTGGACCTGGCTGTCCCAGCCCTCGACGATCCACGGAACGTGCCGCCGTCGATCGTCGAGCGGCGTCAGATATGTGACCGGGTTGTCGACGCGTTGCTGAATACTCGCGACCTGATCGAGTTGCAGCGAAGCGGCATCCTGGTCCGTCAGTTGGAATGCGATGTCGCGCGCCGCATGCCACGAGAACCTTTAGCGATCCGGCAATGACCGCCTTCGCCGGTCCCGTCCGTTGGTGCGGATTCTGGGACGGCTGCCAACCTGCGGCGCCGCATTCAGCCTACAGCCCGGTCGACATGCTTCTGCCGGAACACCGGTGGCCATCCGCTCCCGGCATTGATGAAGCTCCAGCATACCGGTCCCGCGCCGACGCTGTCAGCGGGCGACGACGCATTCTACGGTTCCCCGACGAAGCGGTCGGGACTGTGCCGATTGGTCCATTCTCGGACTGATTCGAGACGATGAAGCAGTGGCGGCAAGGGGCGGAGCCATGATGAGCGTCGGACTCAGTGAGCGGGTCTCCTGGCAAGCTAGAACCCGCACGACGATCTTTCCATTTCTTGTTTTTCTGGTGGCTTTTTTTGCAATTATAGCATTATTTATTTGGGCCTTTCTCGAGTTAGAGGAGGGGCGCTTTGCGGAGCGCGGGCCCGCCTGCGCCGCTTCGCTGGAGCGGCTCATGGCGGCGGATACGATGGTTGCCCTGGAGCGGGAGAAGTACCTGCTCGACGCCATGGGGTGCCGCGTGTGGCGGCAGGTCCAGAATGCCGGAGCGCAGGTGAGGTAGAAACGGGCAAGGCGGGAGTTCGAGGCGCTGTCCCAACCCAGCCGAGGGCTTGGGGACAGGGCCGCCATTGCCCTCCCTGCCGGCGCTACGCGTCATATGCAGCAGGGTGTCGGCGACGATCGGCCTGGTCACGCGCGGTGGCGAGGCCGGATATCGCTGGAAGTCTTCCAGGTGCCCTGTCCAATGAGCGGCGGGAGGCGCGGTATCGGCCAGCCGCTCGGCATGGGTCTGGCCAAGGACACTCCAGCCCCTCCGATATAGCTTGTAACCCTTGCGGCGCTCCGCAGTCGAATGCTCACTGGCGGCATGCCGTCCGACCCGCCGCCAGCCGCCCCACCGCCAATGCCAAAGCCTGCGCGGACCTGCGGCCAGTGCCACTACTGGGGCCTGCCGAAACCCGATCACGGCATGCACAAGGAATGCCGCCAGGCAGACAATCTCCGTGAGCACAGCGGCAGGATCTGGGCCGCCTGGGAGACCTGTCCGCACTGGGTGTCGTGGCGTTAGACGCGCCCTTCCCGTCGGCGGCTGAACCAGCACGAACCGCCGGCTGGTAGGGAGTGGAATGCTCAGGGAAGCGCTGGGAGGGCGCTGTCGCCTGTCTGGGATAGACCTGCCTCCGCGAGACCTGGGAAGGCTGTGCGGTCATCCTGGAAGCTGTGCGGGGCAACATCTGCTTTCAGGCCGGCAGGGCGTTGCGAGACTTGGCGGAGCATGGCCTGCACTGCCGCCCGTGGTGCAGCCTCCAGAGCGGCTTGCCGGTGCCGAATGACGTCGTGGAAGTCGAGGTCCGCCATGACGGCGTCGTCGCGGTAGCCAGCCATGCGGCGTTTGCTGGAGGAGAGGGTACTCGAGGTGCCGCAACGCTTGCCTTGGATCGTGCCCTCGAAGGATGGGCCTTGGCCGTTGGCGCGGGTGAAGGTCTTGCAGCTCGGATCGATGCCCTTGAGCAGGTAGGCGAACTTCTGAAGGCTGTTCCGCCAATCGAGGCGCTTCTGGATGATCAGGACGGGGTCCACGATGTCGGTGTCAATGCTGAGGTGGTTTTCCTCAAAAGTGCTGGCTGAAAATTCCCCAGTTCGGCTGGTGGCTACATCGCGCCGGTGAGTTCTGCGGGGCGCGGCTTGGGCGGTCTGCCGCGGCGGCG
>NZ_SMOA01000139.1 GCF_004353985.1 Paracraurococcus ruber
CTGCGGCTGCGGCGCCTGGCCGATCACCGGGCGGCCCATGGCGGGACCGGCGGCGGCGGCGGCGGGCGCGGCGCCGGGCGTGCGGCCGCCGGGGACCAGGGTCAGCCCTTCCGGCTTGCCGCCGACCAGCTGCACCGGCACCGGCACCACCGCATCGATGCCGGTGGCGACGACGGACACGCGCAGCCGGCCGTTCAGGTCCTCCTCGACCGAGGAGCCGAAGATGATGTTCGCATCCTCGTCCACTTCCTTGCGGATCCGGTTGGCGGCCTCGTCGACCTCGAACAGGGTCATGTCGTAGCCGCCGGTGATGTTGATCAGCACGCCGCGGGCGCCGCGCAGGGAGGCGTCGTCCAGCAGCGGGTTGCTGATCGCCTTCTCGGCCGCCTTCACCGCGCGGTCGTCGCCATCGGCCTCGCCGGTGCCCATCATCGCCTTGCCCATCTCCGCCATCACGGTGCGGATGTCGGCGAAGTCGAGGTTCACCAGGCCCGGCTTGATCATCAGGTCGGTCACGCCGCGCACGCCGTCGTACAGCACGGCATCGGCCATCTTGAAGGCCTCGGCGAAGGTCGTGCGCTCATTCGCCATCCTGAACAGGTTCTGGTTCGGGATGACGATCAGCGTGTCGACATGCTGCTGCAGCTCCTCGATGCCCTGGTCGGCGCCGCGCTTGCGCTTCGGCCCCTCGAAGTCGAAGGGCTTGGTGACGACGCCGACGGTCAGCACGCCGCGCTCGCGCGCCATGCGGGCGATGACCGGCGCCGCGCCGGTGCCGGTGCCGCCGCCCATGCCGGCGGTGACGAAGACCATGTGGCAGCCGTCGAGATGCTTCGCCAGCTCCTCCGTCGCCTCCTCGGCCGCGGCGCGGCCGATCTCCGGCTTCGCGCCGGCGCCCAGGCCCTGCGTCAGGTGCGGGCCGAGCTGCACGCGCCGCTCCGCCTTGCTGTGCATCAGGCTCTGCGCGTCGGTGTTGGCAACGACGAACTCCACGCCCTCGAGGCCCATGGCGATCATGTTGTTGACCGCATTGGTCCCGCCGCCACCGACGCCGATGACGGTGATGCGCGGGCTGAAATCCGTGTGCTGGGCGACAGGCAGGGTGAGGTTGAGCGTCATTCGGGCATCTCCTCGGCGAATTCTAGCGGCGCGAAACGATTCGTGTCCCGGTCTGGGACCGGCCTGCGGCAAACCATCCACAGGTTTTTCACGGCGGCGTGTCCTGGCGGCGGCATCACGCGCGATCCCGCAGCCAGTTGACGATCCGGCGGAACAGGCCTGGCGGGCGGTCGAGGCCCGGCAGGAGGTCGATGAGCGGCCGGCCTTCGCCGGCGCACCAGGCGAGCAGGCCGAGCGGCGCGGCGAAGGCCGGGCCCTGCGCCGTCTCCGGCAGGCCGCGCAGCGGGTGCGGCCGGCCGGCGCGCACCTGGCGGTCGAGCACGCGGGCGGCGAGCTCCCGCGCGCCGACCAGCTGGCTGGCGCCGCCGGTCAGCACCACGCGGCGACCCATCTCCTGCGTCAGCCCGGCGGCGTCGAGCTTGTCGCGGATCAGCTCGAAGGTCTCCTCGAGCCGCGGGCGGATGATGCCGACCACCATGGCGCGCGGGATGCGGGCGATCTGGTCGTCCTCCTCCCCCACCAGCGGCACGGGCAGCCATTCCCGCTCGTCGTCCGGCGCCGGCAGCACGCCGCCATGCAGGGTCTTCAGCCGTTCGGCATGCGCGACCGGCGTCGACAGCAGCCGGGCCAGGTCGTTCGTCACATGCCAGCCGCCGACGGGAAGCTGCGCGGTGTGCAGCAGGTGCCCTTCGGCGAAGACCGCGAAGCTGGTGGTGCCGCCGCCCATGTCGATGACCGTCGCGCCCAGCTGCTTCTCGTCCTCCACCAGCGTCGCCAGGCCGGCGGCATAGGGGGCGGAAACCAGCTCCTCCACCTCCAGGTCGCAGCGCAGCAGGCAGGCGCCGAGGTTGCGCAGCGACGCCTGCGCGGCATCCACCATGTGCAGCCGCGCCGTCAGCGTGTCGCAGATCATCCCGCGCGGGTCGTCGGCGCCCGGCGTCGCATCCACGGTGAAGCCCAGCGGGAAGGCATGCACCGTCTCCCGCCCGTCCTCGGCGCTGCGGCGGCGGCCCTCGTTCAGGATGCCGCGCAGGTCCGCCTCGGTCGCGGCGCGGCCGCCGATCTGCCACTGGATGTTCTGCTGCCGCGATTCCGGCTGGCCGCAGGACAGGTTGACCACCACGCTGCGCAGCTGGGTGTCGGCCATCTCCTCCGCCTGGCCGACGGCGGCGCGGATGGCCCGCTCCGCCTCCTCCAGGTCGATGATGCTGCCGCCCTTGACGCCGCGCGACCGCTGCCAGCCGAAGCCGAGCGCCCGCGGCTCCCCGTCATTCTCGATGCGGGCGATGACGCAGACCGTCTTGGTGGTGCCGATGTCGAGCACGCCGAAGACGCCCGGCTTGGCGCCGCGGCGGCGGCGGCTGGGCGCGGGCGGATCGACGGCCGGCGGCAGGCGGGCGAGCTGGTTCATCCGCGGCCGCTCCGCTGCCCGGGCTTCGCCGCCGGCTCGGCGGCCGGCGCGCTGCCCGGCGTCATCCGCAGCACCAGCTTGTCCGGCAGCCGCAGGTCGATCGCCGCCAGCGGCCGGTCCATCAGGTTCTGCACCCGCTGCAGCTCCGCCAGGCGGGCGATCGCCGCGGCTTCCTGGTTCTCGGGCAGCAGCACGTCGGCGCCGCTGCGCAGCTGCAGGTTCCAGCGGCGTTCGGAGACGCGGACCAGCGCCTGCACCCTCTCCCGCACCTCCGGCGCGCCGCGCAGCGCATCCACGAGCGGGCCGGCGGCCGGGAAGGCGCCCTTGCCGACGATCAGCGGCAGCGGGCCAAAGGCGCCGATATTCTGCGCCCGCAGGTCGGTGCCGGCGCGGTCCACCACCTTGAAGCTGCGGTTCTCCTGCCAGATGGCGAAGGGCTGCCGCTCCTCCAGCCGCACATGGATGGTGCCGGGCAGCAGCCGCTCGACATGCGCCCGCTCCACCCAGGCGATCTGTTCCAGCTGTTCCCGGGCGAAATGCGGGTCGAAGGCCAGGATGGGGTCGCCGCGGCGCACGCCCAGCGCTTCCCGCACCAGCTCGGGCGGGGTGTTGCGCAGGCCTTCCAGCGTCACCTCCCGCACCTGCAGCCCGCCGCTGGCGGCGATCTCCGCCGCGCCGTCCCACATCGCCTGCAGCTTGCCGTAGGGATCGGCCGCCATCAGCGCGACGCCGGTCGCCAGCAGAGCGCCGGCCCCGACCAGGGCGAGCGCCGCGGGCCGCAGCAGCGTGCGCCGCCGCCGCAGCCACAGCCGCAGCGAGGAGGGGCGGCGCGGCGGACTGCCGCCGGCCGCGCGGCTGCGGGTGGCGGGGCTACGCGCCATGGCGGGCCTGCCCGATCATCCAGGCGCAGAGCGCGGGGAAGGCGATGCCGACATGCGCCGCCTGTTCCGGCACCAGGGACGTGCGGGTCATGCCGGGCTGCGTGTTCACCTCCAGCAGGAAGAGCCGGCCGGGCTCGCCCGCCGTGTCGTCGTAGCGGAAATCGGCGCGGCTGACGCCGCGGCAGCCGAGCGCCCGGTGGGCGGCCACCGCCACCTCCATCGCCTGCGCCGAGGCATCCGGGTGGATCGCCGCCGGGATCACGTGGCGGCTGCCGCCATCGGCGTATTTCGCCTCGTAATCGTAGAATTGCAGGTGGGTGGCGATCTCGGTGACGGCCAGCGCGCGGTCGCCCATGACGGCGACGGTCAGCTCCCGGCCGGGGATGTAGGGCTCGACCATGATGCGCGGGCCGAAGCGCCAGTCGCGCGCGATGGCGGCGCGGCGCCCATGCGGGTTGTTGTCGCCTTCGCGCAAGATGGTCACGCCGACCGAGCTGCCCTCGTTCGGCGGCTTCACCACGAAGGGCCGCGGCAGCGGGTCGGCGGCCTCCAGCTCCTCCGGCGTCACCAGCACATGCGCGGGCAGCGGCAGGCCGGCGGCGGCGAGCAGCGCCTTGGCGGCCGGCTTGTCCATGGCGATGGCGGAGGCGCGGACGCCCGACCCCGTATAGGGCAGGCCCAGCCAGTCCAGCACGCCCTGGATGCAGCCATCCTCGCCGAAGCGGCCATGCAGCGTGTTGAAGACGGCGTCGGGCTTCGCCGCCTGCAGCGCGGCGATGGTGCCGGCGAGGTCGTCGCCGACCTCGATCGGCGTCACCGCGAAGCCGGCTTCCCGCAGGGCCGCGATGCATTGCGCGCCGGAGGCGAGGCTGACCTCGCGCTCCGCCGAGATGCCGCCGAAGAGGACCGCGACGCGGGTCATGCCGGCACTCCCAGCCGCTTGATCTCCCAGTCCAGCGCGACGCCTGCATGGGCCAGCACGCGCGCCCGCACCTCCTCGCCCAGCGCCTCCAGCGCCGCCGCGGTGGCGCCGCCGGTGTTCAGCAGGAAATTGCAGTGCTTCTCGCTGACCTGCGCCGCGCCCAGCCGCAGGCCGCGGCAGCCGGCGGCGTCGATCAGCTCCCAGGCCTTCGCGCCCGGCGGGTTCTTGAAGGTCGATCCGCCGGTGCGGGCGCGGACGGGCTGCGTCGCCTCCCGCGCCGCCCGGATCTCCGCCATGCGCGCGGCGATGGCCGCGGCGTCGCCCGGGCGGGCGTGGAAGCGGGCGCGGGTGACGACGGCGCGCGGCGGCAGCGCGGCGTGGCGATAGGCGAAGCGGAATTCGGCGGCCGCCAGGCGGCGGATGCCCTCGCCGGTCGCCACCTCCGCCCAGTCCAGCATGTCCTTCACCTCGGCGCCGTAGGCGCCGGCATTCATCGCCACCGCGCCGCCGACGGCGCCCGGGATGCCCGAGAGGAATTCCAGCCCGGCCAGCCCGGCCGCGGCGGCATGCTGGGCGACGGTGACGTCGAGCGCGGCGGCGCCGGCCACCAGCCCCGCGGCCTCGACCTCCACCCGGCCGAAGGCGCCGCCGAGGCGCAGCACCACGCCCGGCAGGCCGCCATCGCGGATGATGAGGTTGGAGGCGGCGCCGAGCACGGTCAGCGGCATCCCCGCCGGCAGGCCGGCGAGCAGCGCGACGAGATCGGCCTCGTCCGCCGGCCGCACCAGCCATTCCGCCGGCCCGCCGACGCGGAACCAGGTGAAGGGCGCCAGCGGCGCCCCGGCCTGCACGCGGCCACGGATGGCGGGGATCGCCTGGGTCACGGTCCGGACGCTCATGCGCGCCTCCGCGGCAGGGGGATCTTCATGCGCGCCTCAGCGGCGGGGAGGGTCGTCATGCGCGCCTCAGCGGCGCGACCCGCCCGCCCGGTTGCAGCGCCTGCAGCTGGTCGGGCAGGGCATGCGCCCAGGTGGTGATGCTGCCGGCGCCCAGGCACACCACGAAATCGCCCGGCTTGGCGATGGCGTGGATCATCTCCGCCAGGCTGTCCGGCCCCGGCAGCGGCACCACGCTGCGATGGCCGCGGGCGCGCAGCCCTTCCACCAGGCCGTCCTTGTCCATGCCCTCGATCGGCGCCTCACCGGCGGCATAGACATCCGCGACGATGACGGTCCCCGCGTCGTTCATGCAGGTGCAAAAGTCCTCGAACAGGGTGGCGAGGCGGGAATAGCGATGCGGCTGCACCACCGCGATCACGTCCCGCGCCCCGGCCTGCCGCGCCGCCTTCAGCACCGCGGCGATCTCCACCGGATGGTGGCCGTAATCGTCGATGACCGAGATGCCGCCGGCCTCCCCCACCCGGGTGAAGCGGCGCTTCACGCCCTTGAAGCCGGCCAGCGCGCTGCGGATCGTCTCCTCGTCGATATCCATCTCGACGCCGACGGCGATGGCGGCCAGCGCGTTCTGCACGTTGTGCTGGCCCAGCATGGGCAGGCGCATCGGCTTCATGGTGCGCGCCCGGCCGGTCGTGCGGTCCTGCACCGTCACGGTGAAGGTCGCACCCATGCGGTCGGTCAGCAGCTTCTCCGCCCGCACATCGGCCTGGGGGGAGAAGCCGTAGGTGACGATGCGGCGGTCGAGCTTCGGGATCATCGCCTGCACCTCGGGGTGGTCCAGGCAGAGCACGGCGAAGCCGTAGAAGGGGATGTTGGAGACGAACTGGGCGTAGCCCTCCTTCATCGCCTCGGCCGTGCCCCAGTGGTCCAGGTGCTCGGCATCCATGTTCGTCACGATGGTGACGACGCTGGGCAGGCGCAGGAAGGACCCGTCGCTCTCATCCGCCTCGACCACCATCCACTCCCCGGCGCCGAGGCGGGTGTTGGTGCCATAGGCGTTGACGATGCCGCCATTGATGACGGTGGGGTCGATCTTCGCCGCCTCCAGCACGCAGGCGACGAGGGAGGTGGTGGTGGTCTTGCCATGCGTGCCGCCGACCGCGACCGACCATTTCAGCCGCATCAGCTCGGCCAGCATCTCCGCCCGCCGCACCACCGGGATCAGCCGGGCGCGCGCCGCCTGAACCTCCGGGTTGTCCTTCTTCACGGCGGTGGAGACGACGACGACCTGCGCCGCGCCGAGGTTCTCCGCCTCATGCCCGATCGCGACCGGGATGCCCGCCTTGCGCAGGCGCACGACATTGTAGCCGTCGGCGATGTCGCTGCCCTGCACCTGGTAGCCCAGGTTGTGCAGGACCTCCGCGATGCCGGACATGCCGATGCCGCCGATGCCGACGAAGTGGATGGGGCCGATGGTCAGGGGCAGGGCGCGCATCAGGGGGCTTCCTGCGGGCTGCGGGCCCGCACGCGGGAGAGCACGAGATCGGCGAGGCGGCGCGCCGCATCCGGCTGCGCGAGCTTCGCGGCGGAGGCGGCGGCGCGGGCCAGGCCGCGCGGGTCGGACAGCAGGGCGCCGAGCTGCGCCGCCAGCGCGGCGGGGGTCAGCGTCGCCTGCGGCATGACGGTGGCGGCGCCGGCCTCGGCCAGCGCCCGGGCATTGGCGGCCTGGTGGTTGTCGATGGCATGCGGCAGCGGCACCAGGATGGCGGGCCGCCCGGCGCAGGCGAGCTCCGCCACCGTGCCGGCGCCGGCCCGCGCCACCACCAGATGCGCCCCGGCCAGCCGCCCGGCGACATCGGGGAAGAAGGGCGAAAGCTCGGCCGGCACGCCGGCCGCCGCATAGGCTTCGCGCACCCGGTTCAGGTCCTCCGGCCGGCATTGCTGCGCGACCAGCAGCCGGGCGCGCTGGTCCTCCGGCAGGGCGGCGACGGCGGCGGGGACGATGTCGGCGAAGATGCGGGCGCCGAGCGAGCCGCCGAGCACCAGCAGCCGCAGCGCGCCATCCGTGCCCGGATAGTCGCCGCCGGCCAGCGCCGCCAGCGCCGGGCGGACCGGGTTGCCCACCACCTCCACCGTCGCGCCGGGCGGCACGCGGGCGGTCGCGCCATGCGACAGCGCCAGCAGGTCGGCGCGCGGCGCCAGCAGCCGGTTGGCGCGGCCGAGCACGGCGTTCTGCTCGTGCAGCACCGTCACCGGCCGGTCGCCGAACATCGCCAGCGCCGCCAGCAGCGGCGGCACGCTGGGATAGCCGCCGAAGCCGACCACGGCGGCGGCGTTCAGCTCGCGCAGGCGGCGGCGCGCCTGCACCGTGCCGGCCGCCAGCGCCACCGCGCCCCTCGCCGCCCGCAGCGCCCCGATGCCGGACAGGCCGGCGCCCTGCAGCACGAAGCGTTCGGCATTGGCGAAGGCGGCGCTGTCGAAGGCCGAGGAGCGGGCATCGGTCATCAGCGCGATGCGCTCGCCGCGCGCCAGCAGCTCGGTCGCCAGCGCCTCGGCCGGGAACAAATGCCCGCCCGTGCCGCCGGCGGCGATGACGATGGGACGCACGGCCGGGCCCCTCACTCCCGCCCCTCCAGCCGCGGCCCGCGCCGGCGGGTCAGCGCCAGCAGCATGCCCATGCCGAGGGCGATCGCCAGCACCGAGGAGCCGCCATAGGAGACGAAGGGCAGCGTCATCCCCTTGGTCGGGATCAGGTGCAGGGTGGATGCCATGTTGACGAAGGCCTGCAGCCCGAACTGCGCCAGCAGGCCGGTGGCCGCCAGCACCACGAACATGTCGGTCTCGGCCATCAGCCGCCACAGCCCGCGCACCACGATGAAGCCGAACAGCAGCAGGATCAGGGCGCAAAGGATGAAGCCGAACTCCTCCCCCGCCACGGCGAAGACGAAGTCGGCATGCGCGTCGGGGATCAGGTTCTTGACCCGGCCCTCGCCCGGGCCGCGGCCGAACAGGCCGCCATGGCCGAAGGCCTCCATGGACTTGGTGATCTGGAAGGTGTCGCCGGCGGCGGGGTCCAGGAAGCGGTCCACCCGGCTGCGGACATGCGGCAGGATGAAATAGGCGCTGACGGCCAGGCCGACGCCGCCCAGCGCGCAGACCGCCACCAGCACCAGGTTCAGCCCGGCGACGAAGAACTGCGCCAGGAAGACCGAGACCACCACCATCAGCATGCCGAAATCGGGCTGCGACTTGAGCACCACGGCGATCACCGCCAGCAGCGCCAGCGCCAGCACCGGCCACAGCGTGCGGCCATGCAGGATGCCCCAGTCCCGCGGCTTGCCGGCGGCCAGGCGCAGCGCCGCCGCATCCTTGCCCAGCGCCAGCAGCCAGGCGGTGACCACGGCGAAGCAGGGCTTGAGGAATTCGGAGGGCTGCATGGTGCCGAGCAGCGGGATGTTCAGCCAGCGCCGCGCGCCCTTGGTCTCGAACCCGATGACCAGCGTCGCCGCGGTCAGCGCCAGGGCGCCCAGGCAGCCCAGCAGGGCGAAGCGCCGCACCCCCTTGGGCGAGAGCAGGGAGACGATGGCCATCAGGCTGGCCGCCATCACCAGGAACACCACCTGCTTGGCCAGCAGCAGGCTGCGCGCATCGCTGCCGATGACGCGTTCCGCCACGGCGGGCGTCGCCGCCAGCATCATGATGTAGCCGAAGCCGATGAGGGCGAGCAGGGCGGCCAGGGTCCAGCGGTCGATGGTCCACCACCAGCGGCCCAGCACGGAATTGTCGGCGCGGCTGATGGCCATCAGGCGGCCCTTTCCTGCGTGCTGGCGGCGACCAGGGCGCGGAAGCGGTCGCCGCGCTGGTCGTAGCCCGTGAACTGGTCCCAGGATGCGCAGGCGGGCGAGAGCAGCACCACCGGCGCGGCGCCGGCGAAGGCCGCCTGCGCCGCGGCCTGCACCGCCGCGTCCAGCGTGCCCACCACCTCATGCGGCACGCCATGCGCGGCGAGCGTGGCGGCGAGCACCGGCGCGTCGCGGCCGATCAGCAGGGCGCGGGCGATGCGCGGGAAGAGGGGGGCGAGGCTGTCGATCCCGCCGTCCTTCGCCATGCCGCCGGCGATCCAGACGACGCGGTCGTAGCTGGCCAGCGCCCGGGCGGCGCTGTCGGCATTGGTCGCCTTGCTGTCGTTCACGAAGACCACGCCGCGGGACTCGCCCACCCGTTCCTGCCGGTGCGGCAGGCCCGGATAGCTGCGCATCCCCGCCGCCACCGCATCGCGCGAGAGGCCGAGGTCGAGCGCGACGGCGGCCGCGGCGGCGGCGTTCTGCGCATTGTGGCTGCCGGGCAGCGCCGCCGCCTCCCGCAGGTCGAGCAGCGGGCCGGCCTCGTCGCGCAGCAGCGCGCCCTCCGCCCAGATCCCGCCCGGCTGCGGGGCGCTGCCGGAGATCGGCCGGACGCGCGCCGCCAGGCCGGCGCGCAGGCCGCGCGTCCAGGCGTCATCCATGCCGAGCACGGCGAAATCCTCCGGCCGCTGCCGGGCGAAGATGCTGGCCTTCGCCGCGGCATAGCCTTGCATGTCGCCATGCCGGTCCAGATGGTCCGGCGAGAGGTTGATCATGGCCGCGTGATTGAAGCGAACCGTTACGAGTCGCTCCAAGCTGTAGGACGACATTTCGAGTGTGTATACACTTTCGTCCCCCAAGATGTTGAGGGAGAGCGCGGCGGGGCCGAGATTGCCGCCGGCCTCCGAGACCATCCCGGCGCGCGTCAGCAGGTGGTGCAGCAGCGCCGTGGTGGTGGACTTGCCGTTGGTGCCGGTGATGCCGAGAAAGCGCGCCGCGGACCCGGACGCGCGCACCGCGCGGAAGAGGTATTCGACATCCGACAGGATCGGCCGCCCCGCCGCCCGCGCCGCGGCGGCCGCCGGGTGCGGCGCCGGCAGCGCATGCGGGATGCCGGGCGAGAGCAGCAGCGCATCCCAGCGGAAGGCGCCCTCGGCCGGGTTCGCCACGGGCAGCCCGGCCGCCTCGGCCGCCGCGCGGGATTCGGCGCGGTCGTCCCAGCACGTCACCTCGGCGCCCCAGTCGGACAGCCGGCGCGCGGCCGGCAGCCCGGCCTTGCCCAGGCCGACCAGGGCGATGCGTTCGCCGGAGAATGGCTGGAATGCGCTCATCGGATCTTCAACGTCGAGAGCCCGACGAGCGCCAGCACCATCGCGATGATCCAGAACCGGATCACGATGGTCGGCTCCGCCCAGCCCTTCTTCTCGAAATGGTGGTGCAGCGGCGCCATCAGGAAAACGCGCCGCCCGGTGCGCTTGTACCAGAAGACCTGGATGATGACGCTGACAGTTTCGACTACGAACAGCCCGCCGACGATCGCCAGCACGACCTCATGCTTCGTGGCCACGGCGACCGCGCCGAGCGCGCCGCCGAGCGCCAGTGAGCCGGTGTCGCCCATGAAGACGGCGGCCGGCGGCGCGTTGAACCAGAGGAAGCCGAGGCCGGCGCCGATCAGCGCGGCGCAGAACACCGCCAACTCGTTCGCGCCGGGCACGGCGTGCAGCTGCAGGTAGTCCGCCAGCACGCGGTTGCCGACCAGGTAGGCGATCAGCGCGAAGACGCCCGCGGCGATCATCGCCGGGACGATGGCCAGGCCGTCCAGCCCGTCCGTCAGGTTCACCGCGTTGGACGCGCCCATCATCACCAGCGCGCCGATCAGCGGGAAGAAGATGCCGAAGGGGATCAGCACGTCCTTGAACACCGGCAGGGCGAGCCCGCCGGCGATGGAAGGCGGGTGCAGCCACCAGATCCACAGCGCCCCGACCAGCCCGAAGGCCGCCTGGACATACAGCTTCATCCGGCCGGACACGCCCTTGGTGTTGCGCTTGGTCACCTTCAGCCAGTCATCGGCGAAACCCAGCAGGCCATAGGCCACCGTCACCAGCATCGCCGCCCAGACCAGCCCGCTGCGCAGATCCACCCAGAGCAGCGTGGACAGGACCAGCGCCAGCAGGATCAGCACGCCGCCCATGGTCGGCGTGCCCTTCTTCGTGACCAGGTGGCTCTGCGGGCCGTCGGCGCGGATCGGCTGGCCGCCGCGCTGGAAGCCGCGCAGCCAGCGGATCACCGCCGGGCCGAGCACGAGGGAGAAGACCAGCGCCGTCAGGCAGGCCGCGCCGGCCCGGAAGGTCGTGTAGCGGACCAGGTTGAAGAGGGCGAATTCCTCGGCATAGGGCGCGAAGAGGTTGAAGATCACGTCGGCGACTCCGTCAGCGCCCGCACCACCAGCGCCATCCGGCTGCCCAGCGCGCCCTTCACCAGCACCACGTCGCCCGGCCGCAGCGCATCCCGCACCAGCGGCGCCAGCGCGCCGCTGTCCACCGCATGCGCGCCGCGCCTCGCCGCCGGCAGCAGGGCGTGCAGCCGCGCCATCTCCGGCCCGCAGGTGAAGACCAGGTCGGCCCGCGCCGCCTCCGCCGCCAGCCCCTCATGCAGCGCGGCGGAGAACTCGCCCAGCTCCCGCATGTCGCCCAGCACCGCCACGCGGCGCGTGCCGGGCCGCAGCGCCAGGGTCTGCAGCGCCGCGCGCATGGCCGGCGGCGCGGCGTTGTAGCTCTCGTCGATCAGCGTCGCGCTGCCGCCCGGCACCGGGATCGGCCGCGGCGCGCCGCGGCCGGGGCCGGGGGCATAGGCCGTCAGCGCCGGGGCGGCGCGCGCCGCGTCCTCCCCCAGCGCGGTGACCAGGGCCAGGGCGCAGCAGGCATTCTCGGCATGGTGCAGGCCCATGGCCGGCATCGTCACCTCGACCGCGCGGCCCAGCACCCGCACCACCGCGCGGGTCCGGCCATCCTTCAGGATGCCGGCCTCCGCCAGCCGCACATCGGCGCCGTCGGCGCGGCCGAAGCCCAGGATGCGGCCCGCCCCGGCGTCCCGCGCGATGGCCGAGAGCCGGCCGAAGAAGGGCGAATCGGCCGGCAGCACGGCGGTGCCGCCCTTGGCGAGACCGGCGGCGATGCTGCCCTTCTCCTCGGCCACCGCCTCCAGGCTGCCCATATGGCCGATATGCGCCTCGCCGATCGCGGTGACGGCGACGGCCTGCGGCGCGGCGAGGCGGGCGAGCGGCGCGATCTCCCCCGGATGGTTCATGCCGATCTCGATGACCGCGAAGGCGCTGCCGGCCGGCATGCGTGCCAGGGTCAGGGGCACGCCCCAGTGGTTGTTGTAGGACGCTGCCGCGGCATGGGTGGGACCCAGCGCGCCCAGCAGCAGGCGCAGCATCTCCTTGGTGCCGGTCTTGCCGACGCTGCCGGTCACCGCGCAGACCTTGCCGTCCATCCGGGCGCGGCCGGCGGCGCCCAGCGCGGCGAGGCCGGCCAGCGTGTCCGCCACGCGCAGCAGCGGCGCGCCCGGCGCCACGCCCGGCGGGTCGCGGTCCACCATGGCCGCGGCGGCGCCCCTGGCCAGCGCCCCGGCGACGAACTCATGCCCGTCCCGCGCATCGCGCAGCGCGACGAACAGGTCGCCGGGCGCCAGCGTGCGCGAATCGATCGAGACGCCGGTCGCGGCGGCCTCGGCGGGGAGGCTGCCGCCGGTCGCGGCGCGCAGCGCCTCGGCGGTCCAGAGGGTCATGGGCGCTCCCGGATGGCGGGGTGGGGGGCGCCATATGCCCGGGCGGCGGGCATGCATCCACCGTGGCGACGGGCGAGGGGGCTCAGGAGGCGGGTCACGCCGCCGCCCCTGTCGCAATGCCGACAAGCTGGCGAACCACCGCGGCGTCGTCGAAGGGGGTGGTCACGCCGCCGATGGTCTGGCCGCTCTCATGCCCCTTGCCGGCCACCGCCAGCACGTCGCCGGGGCGAAGGGCATCGAGCGCGGCGGCGATGGCGGCGCGGCGGTCGCCGGCATCCCGCCCGCCGGGGCAGCCCGCCAGCACGGCGGCGCGGATGGCGGCCGGGTCCTCGCTCCGCGGGTTGTCGTCGGTCACCCAGCAGAGATCGGCCCGGGCGGCGCAGGCGGCGCCCATCAGCGGGCGCTTGCCGGGGTCCCGGTCGCCGCCGGCGCCGAACACGACATGCAGCCTGGCCCCGGGCGCGACATGCGGCCGCAGCGCCGCCAGCAGGCGCTCCAGCGCATCGGGCGTATGCGCATAGTCGACATAGACCGCGGCGCCGTTCGACAGCCGGGCGGCCAGCTCCATCCGGCCGCGCACGCCGGCGAGGCGCGGCAGCAGGGCGATGGCGCGCCCGGCCGGCAGCCCGGTGGCGACGGCGAGGGCGCAGGCCAGCAGCGCATTGTCGGCCTGGAAGCGGCCGGGCAGGGGCAGGTGCAGGACGTGGCGGGCGCCGAAGGCCTCCAGCTCCAGCGCCTGGCCGTCGGGCAGCGGCCGCTGCGCCAGCAGCCGGATGTCCGCGCCGGCCTCGCCGACCAGCAGCAGCCGCAGCCCGCGGCGCGCGGCGATGCCGCGCAGCGCCGCCAGCGTCTCGGCCTCCATCTCCGTGTTCGCCACCGCCGGCGCGCCGTCCGGCAGCAGCGTGTCGAACAGCCGCAGCTTGGCCGCCCGGTAGGCCGCCATGCTGCCATGGTAGTCCAGGTGGTCGCGCGTCAGGTTGCTGAAGCCGGCGGCGGCCAGGCGCACGCCGTCCAGCCGCCGCTGCTCGATCCCGTGCGAGGATGCCTCCATGGCCACCCGCGCGACGCCGGCCTGCGCCAGCGCCGCCAGCGTCGCATGCAGGGCGACGGGGTCGGGCGTCGTCAGGCTCGGGCCCGGCGGGAAGCCCGGCGCGACCAGGCCCAGCGTGCCGATCGACCCGGCGCGGCCACCCTCGAGCGTCCAGATCTGCCGGAGGAAATCCACCGTGCTGGTCTTGCCGTTGGTGCCGGTGACGGCGACCGCCACCTCCGGCTGCGGCGCATGGAAGGCGGCGGCCAGCACGGCGAGGGCGCGGCGCGGGTCCTCGGCGGCCACCAGCGGCCGCGCCGGCACGCCCTCCGGCCAGGCGGTCCCCTCCGGCGCCAGCACCGCCGCGGCGCCCTGCGCCACCGCCTGGGCGATGAAGGCGCGGCCATCCGCCCTGGCGCCGGGCAGGGCGGCGAACAGCATGCCGGGCCGCACCGCCCGGCTGTCCGCCGTCAGCCCGGCAATCTCCGCATCCGCCGCCGGGGCGGGCAGGCCGGCGCGGCGGAGGAGGTCACCGAAGCGCAAGGCCGGCCTCGTCGCGCATGTCCAGTGGCAAGGCCGGCATGGCGGCGAGGCGCAGCGGCGCCCCCGGAAGCTCCGTACGGCGGAGGGTGGGCGGCGAGGGCAGGGCCGGAGCGACCGGCGCCGGCGCCGCCGGCGCCGTGGCCGGCTGCTGCGGCGCCGCCGCCGGGGTGTTGGGCCG
>NZ_SMOA01000013.1 GCF_004353985.1 Paracraurococcus ruber
CAGGCGCCCAGGCAGGGCGCCGCGACGACCCGCGCGCCGCCGGGCGGCGCGGCGCGCAGGGCATCCAGCAGACCCTGCGCGCCGGCCAGGGCACAGGGCAGGCTGCCGCAGACCCGGATGGTGGTCGGCGGCGCCGGCACCGCATCCTCCAGCACCTCGAAATGGTGGTAGAAGCTCGCCACCTCGAAGACCTCGACCGGGGCAAGCCGCAGCCACTCCGCCAGTGCCACCAGATGCCCCTTGCGCAGGCCGCCATGGCGGTCCTGCAGCGCGTGCAGATGCTCGATCAGCAGGTCGCGCCGCGGTTCCAGGCCGCCGAGCGCGTCCCGGATCGCCGCCCGCGCCGCCGGCTCCGTCCCGCGGCCGCGCGGCCCGGTCCGTGGGTGCCGCCGCCCCTGCCCCGGTCGTTCCGGCGCGAACCCGTCTGCCATCCGGCGTTTCCCCTGCCGCGCCCCTGCTTCCGGGCGGCCTTGCCGGCCCAGAGTGGCGACAAACCACGGCCGGCGAAAGCCGGCGCGACGGCCGGCCGCCGGTCAGGCCCGCGCCCGCCTCACGGGAAGCATTGCAGCGTCGCCTCGGCCTGGGCGCGCCGCAGGGCCTCCACCTCCGCCCGCACCTGCGGCGGGTCGCGGAAGGCCGCGCCGCGCTCGCCGAGATTGCCGGCCAGCATGCGCAGCGCGGTGTCCGCGGCCTCGTATCGCTCATAGGGCAACTGCGCCGCGATGGCGTCGATGGCGCAGGCGCAGCGTTCCAGCGCCAGCCGGGTGTTGCCGTTGGCGGCCATGCAACCCAACACGTAGTCGGCCCGCGCGACGGTCGGGTAGTCATGCGCCAGGGCCGCCGGGGCCGCGAGCAGCAGGGACAAGGCCAGCACCCGCCTCATCCCGCGCCCTCCGCCGCCGGCGACGCGCCGGCGAAGCGGATCTCCTCCCGCAGCCGGCCGCCCGCATCGTCCGCCGGCATGTCGGTGGCGATGCCCTGGATCCAGCCCGGCACCGCCTCGGCCAGCACGAAGCGGTAGCGGCGCTGGCGGAACAGCCGCGCCCGCGGCTCGTCGGCGAAAGGCTCCAGCAGGATCTCGCTGGCCGGCACCGCCCGCCCCGCCAGGTCCAGCATGACGCGGCGCGGCGGCGCCGCCTCGGCGAAGGCGCGGCGGAGATGGTTGCGGAACCAGCCAATGCTGCCGCCGGTCGCCGCGCTCATCTCCCGGGCGTCGCGGTCGAGGGCGAAGAGCAGCAGCGGGTTGCCGCGGAAGCCATGCGCCACCGGGTAGCGGATGGCGCGGGCGCCGGTGAGGAATTCCGGGCTCACGTCGAAGCGGCCCTCCGCCTCGCCCGCCGTGACCTGCAGGCGGATGCGGTCCCGCACCGGCTCGCGTCCCGGCTCGTCGCGGGTGAAGCCGTAGTCGAGGCGCAGCGGCGGCTGCAGGCCGGCGAGATGCGGCGTCTCGAACAGCAGGATCTGCGCCTCGGACAGCGGCGGCGGCGCATCCGCCGCGACCAGCAGCGGGGGTGTGGCCGCGAGGCCGAGCAGCGCACGGCGCCTCATGCACCCGGTTCCTTCCCTTGCCCACAGCGCGGCCACGCGCCGCGCCGCGATGCGCCGCTGCCGCTTGCGGTCGGCACTGCGCGGCGCGGCGCGGCGCGGCGCATGCCATGTGCGGCGCGGCGGGGCGGTCGCGCAATGCGTGTTGTCGAACTCGTGCGGCCGGCCCTGGTCGCGCTTGCTTGTGCCTGCGGCGCGCATGCCAATAGCTTCTTGCGGGCGAGTGCGGCTTCGTCGCAAGCCGGCTTCGCCGATCCGGCGGCGCGCGCCACCGGCACGAAGACCGATGCGAGGGCCTGCGGCCGCAAGGCCGATGGAGGAACGACAAGATGCTGAAACGCGCCGCCCTGGCGTTGACCCTGGCCGTCGCGGCCACGGGTGCCTCCGCCAATCCGGAATTGCTCCGCCTGCAGCGCGACCCGAACCAATGGGTCATCCCGAACGGCAATTACGCATCGCAACGCTACAGCGAGCTGAACCAGATCAACCGGGAGAACGTGAACCAGCTCCGCCCGGCCTGGCAGTTCTCCACCGGCGTGCTGCGCGGGCACGAAGGCGGGCCGCTGGTGGTCGGGGAGGTGATGTACATCCACACGCCCTTCCCCAACCGCGTCTTCGCGCTCGACCTCAACACCCCCGGCCGGGTGCTCTGGCGCTACGAGCCGACGCAGGATCCTTCCGTCATCGGCGTGATGTGCTGCGACACGGTGAACCGCGGCCCGGCCTATGCCGACGGCAAGATCATCCTCAGCCAGGCCGATACGACGCTGGTCGCGCTCGACGCCAGGACGGGCCGCGAGGTCTGGAAGGTGAAGAACGGCGATGCCGGCAAGGGCGAGACCTCGACCATGTCGCCGCTGGTGGTGGGCGACAAGGTGCTGGTCGGCATCTCCGGCGGCGAGTTCGGCATCCGCGGCCACATCACCGCCTACAACCTGGCGGATGGCAAGCAGGCCTGGCGCGCCTATTCCGTCGGCCCGGACAACGAGATCCTGTTCGACCCGCAGAAGACCACGGCCATGGGCCAGCCGGTCGGCGAGAACAGCTCGCTGCGGACCTGGGAAGGCGACCAGTGGAAGATCGGCGGCGGCGCCACCTGGGGCTGGATCAGCTACGACCCGGAGCTGAACCTGATCTACTACGGCTCCGGCAACCCCGGCACCTGGAACCCGGTGCAGCGGCCGGGCGACAACAAGTGGTCCATGACCATCTTCGCCCGCGACGCCAATACCGGCATGGCCCGCTGGGTCTACCAGATGACGCCGCATGACGAGTGGGACTACGACGGCGTCAACGAGATGATCCTGGCCGACAACATCCAAGTCGGCAACCAGCGCGTCGCCAAGGCCCTGGTGCATTTCGACCGGAACGGCTTCGGCTACACGCTGAACCGGGAAAATGGCCAGCTGCTGGTGGCGCAGAAATTCGACCCGGCGGTGAACTGGGCGACGCATGTGGACATGGAGACCGGCCGGCCGCAGGTGGTGCGCGAATTCTCCACGCGGCAGGGCGGCGAGGACCAGAACACCCAGAACATCTGCCCGGCCGCGCTGGGCAGCAAGGACCAGCAGCCGGCGGCCTATTCGCCGCGCAGCGGCATGTTCTACGTGCCGACCAACCATGTCTGCATGGACTACGAGCCCTTCCGCGTCTCCTACACCGCGGGGCAGCCCTATATCGGCGCGACGCTGTCCATGTATCCGCCCAAGGGGTCGGACCACATGGGCAATTTCATCGCCTGGGATGCCGGCCAGGGCCGGATCGTCTGGTCGAAGCCGGAACGCTTCTCCGTCTGGTCGGGGGCGCTGGCGACGGCGGGCGACATCGTCTTCTACGGCACGCTGGAAGGCTACCTGAAGGCGGTGGACCTGAAGGACGGCAAGGAGCTGTTCAGCTACCGCACGCCGTCCGGCATCATCGGCAACGTCAACACCTTCACCCACAAGGGCAAGCAGTATGTGGCGGTGCTGTCCGGCGTCGGCGGCTGGGCCGGCATCGGCATGGCGGCCGGCCTGCAGGGGGAAAGCGAGGGGCTGGGCGCGGTCGGCGCCTACAAGTCGCTGTCCGACTACACCCAGCTCGGCGGCGTGCTGACCGTCTTCGCCCTGCCGAACTGACCACCCGTCAACGGCGGACCGGCGCCAGGCGGCGCCGGTCCTGCGGGAGCTTTCGCCCGATGAAGATGCTGATGGCTTCGGCCCTGGTGCTCGCCGCATTGGGCGGCGCCGCCCTGGCCGAGGACAAGGACGAAAAACCCTACAAGGTCGTGGACGGCAAGGTGGACCAGGCGACCTTCAACGGCTATCGCCGCTACGGCAATTCCTGCCTGCAATGCCATGGCCCCGACGGCGCCGGCAGCAGCTACGCGCCGAACCTGACGGACTCGCTGAAGCACCTCAGCCAGGAGCAATTCGCCGAGACGGTGATCAACGGCCGGCAGAATGTCAGCAGCTCGCAGCAGAACGTCATGCCGTCCTTCGGCCATGTCGAGGATGTGGTGACCTATCTCGACGACATCTACGCCTATCTCAAGGCGCGCTCCGACGGCGCGCTGGGCCGCGGCCGGCCGGAGCGGATCGGGCGGTGAGGCGGCGCGCCGCCCTCGCCACGTCGCTGGCCGTGCTGCTGCTGGCGCTGCCGGTTGCGGCGCTGCTGCCGGCTCCGCCGGCGGGGGCGCAGACCGGCGACCTGGTGGCGACGGATGCGCTGCGCGTCTGCGCCGACCCGGCCAACCTGCCCTTCTCCAACGAGCGGCAGGAGGGGTTCGAGAACCGCATCGCCGCGCTGGTGGCGAAGGCACTGGACCGGCGGCTGGACTACGTGTTCTTCCCGCAGGTGCAGGGCTTCGTGCGCAACACCCTGCGCGCCGGCCGCTGCGACCTGGTGATGGGGACGGTGGCCGGCGACGAGCTGATGCAGAACACCAACCCCTACTACCACACCGCCTATGTCCTGGCGCACCGGACGGACCATCCGGTGCCGGAGAGCCTGGACGACCCGGCGATGAAGGCGCTGAAGCTCGGCGCCATCGCCCGCACGCCGCCGACCGACCTGCTGCTGCGGCACGGGCTGGTGGGCAACACCCGCTTCTTCCCGCTGGCGGTGGACACGCGGCATGACAGCCCCGGGGCGGAATTGCTGCAGGCGGTGGCCGACGGCACGCTGGACGCGGCGATGGTCTGGGGCCCGATCGCCGGCTACCAGGCCCGGGTGAAGGGCCTGCCGCTCGCGCTGCGGGCGCTGCCGAGCGAGCCGGGCGCGGCGCGCATGGATTTCCGCATCACCATGGGCGTGCGCGGGCAGGAAGCCGACTGGCGCCGCCGGATCAATGCGGTGATCCGCGAGCACCAGGCGGAGATCGACGGCATCCTGCGCGACTACGGCGTGCCGCTGCTGGACGCGGAAGGCCGGCTGCAGGCGCCGTGAGGCGGCGTGCCCTGCTGCTGGCCGCGCCGCTGCTGGCGGCGGCGGGGGAAGCCGCCGCCCCCGGCATCGGGACCATCGACACGGCGGCGGCCTGGCGGCTCTTCCAGGCCGGCGGCGCCGCCTGGATCGACGTGCTGGACGCGCCGCGACGGCCGGCGGGGCTGCCCGCCGACACGCTCTGGCGTCCCGCCCCGCGCTTCGGCATTCCCGGCAGCCTCTGGCTGCCCGGGGCGGGGCACGAGGTGCTCCCGCCGGAGGCGGAGGCGCGGTTCCTCGCGGCGCTGGAGCAGGCGACCGGCGGCGACCGCGACCGGCCCCTGGTCGTCTACTGCCTGATGGATTGCCGGCTGAGCCGGACCGCGGCGCAGCGCGCGGCCGGCTGGGGCTGGCGCCGCGTGCTGTGGTACCGCGAAGGCACGGATGGCTGGGAAGCCGCCGGCCTGCCGCTGGCGGCGGCGCAGCCGGCCGCGGGCTGGCGGTAGCTATTCGCCCGGCAGCGCCGCCCGCAGCGCCCGGGTCCAGGCGCCGAGGCGCGCCTCCAGCCTGACCGGCGCCTCGCAGGCATAGCGCAGCGTGCGCTCGGCATCCGAATAGGCCTTGGCGGCGAAGAAGTGGCGTTGGGTCAGCTCCTCCTGCGCCGCGGTCGGGGCGGCGCGCTGCTCCGCCTCCAGCCCGCGCACCCGCTCGGCCAGGTCGCGCTGGCGGCGGGCGAAGCGGCGCAGCTGCTCGATCACCTGGCCGCGCTGCGCATTGGTCTCCTCCAGCAGGCCGGCAAAGGCCAGCGGCAGCAGGCGCCGCCGCTGGTCCGGGCCGAGCGGCGCGGCGAAGCCCTCGATGGCGGCAAGGCCTTCGGCCTCCGCCACCCCGCGCGGCGCCAGGCGCCGCGCCAGCGCCGCGACCTCCGGCTCCGCGTGCCAGTCGCCCTCCCCCGCCTCGGGCCAGAGCGCGCCGGCGGCCACCACCGGCACCAGGCGCTGCACGCAGGGCCAGTCGGGGTCGCCCTTGGGCTGCGCCAGGGCGGCGGCGGGCAGCAGCGCGGCCAGCGCCAGCCAGGGCCTCATGGCTTCACCACCACGCCCCAGGGCGCCTGCCCCACCGGCACGCTGCGCGTCACCCGCATGGCGGCGATGTCCACCACCGACATGTCGTTGCTGACGCCGTTGGTGGTGTAGAGCCGCCCGCCATCGGCCGAGAGCGCCAGGTTCCAGACCCGCTGGCCGACCAGCAGCAGGCGCTCCACCCGCCGCGTCGCCACGTCGACCACCGCCACGCGGTTGGCCGGGCCCAGCGCGACGAAGAGCTTCGTGGCGTCGCGGGAGAACACCATGCCGACGGGCTGCACCGCCTCCGGCGGCACGCCGGGGATGGCGAAGGACACCTGCCCCAGCACCTTCCAGTCGTCGGCGCCGATCAGGGTCAGCGTGCCGCCGATCTCGGCCGAGACCCAGAAGCGCCGCCCGTCCGGCTCCCACAGCGCATAGCGCGGCCGGGCGCCGACCAGGACATTGGCCAGGATCCTCCCGCTATCGGCCTCGATCACATGCGCCATGTTCGTGGTCTCGGAGGTGTTGACCACGAAGCGGCCATCGGGGCTGAGCCCCATGCCCTCCGGCTCCACCCCCACCGGGATCTCCTGCAGCACCACCCCGCGCTCCACATCGACGACCGTCACCATGTTGTCGTCCTCGTTGGCGACGAAGAGGCGGCGGCCATCCGGGTGCAGCGCGGCGCGCTCGGGGTCCGACCCGCTCGGCAGGTGGCGCACGACGCGCCAGCTTTCCGTGTCCAGCACGTCGATGCGGTCGCTGTCGCCGGCGCAGACGAAGAGCAGGCGCCGGTCGCGCGAGAGCACGATGCCGCGCGGCCGCTCCCCCACCCGGACGGTGCGCAGCACCTGCAGCGTCCCGCCATCCAGGACGGTGACGGTGTTGTCCTTCTCGTTGGAGACCATGATGGTCTCCGCCCGCGCGAGCGTGGGCAGGAGGAGCGCGAGGAGGAGTGTCAGGAGGGTCGGCATGCGGTCTCCGGCCGGTCGGTGCCGAGGGTGTCGAGCTCCGAGACGCGGTGCTGGAAGCCCGGCTGCGGCGAGACGGCGACCAGCGCCCGCGGCCCGGCCAGCAGGATGGGCTGGCGCAACTGCCCGTCCCAGTCGCGGAAGGAGAGCCGGGCGCCCTTGAAGCCGGCCAGCTCGAATTCCGGGCTGCGGAGGTAGTTTATGACGCGGGCCGGGTCGGTGGACTGGCTGCGCGTCGCGCCTTCCCCGATCGCCCGCAGCGCCAGCCAGGCAGCGTGGTCCAGCGGCGTCATGGCGCGGCCGGCCTGGGCGCGGAAGCGGCGCTGCAGCTGCGTCGCGCCCCACTGCTCGTGCACCGGCGACCAGATCGTCGGCGTCAGGCCCTGGGTGCCGGCCACCGGACGCGGGTCGGTGGTCCGCCAGGCCAGGCTCTCCCCCCAGCCGCCGGCCTCGTCGCAGACCAGCAGGATGTCGTAGCCGGGCGCCCCCTGGGTGAAGCGCGCCGCTTCCGCCGCGATGGACATGTGGCCGGTATCGGTGCGCTGCGCCCCGGGCTCATGGGTCCAGGTCTTGTCCAGCACGACGCGAAGGCCGAATTTGCGCGCGGCGCGGCGCATCGCCTCGGCCAGCAGCTGGTCGCCCGGCGCCGGCCCGACCGCGAGGAAGAGGCTGCGCCACCGCTTCACCGCCAGGTACTGCGCCAGGGCATCGGCCAGCATGGCGCGGCTGGGCAGCACATGCAGGATGTTGCGGCGGCAATCGGCGTTGCGCAGCGCGTCGTCCGGCGCGCCGATGTTCAGCAGCAGCGCCCCCGGCTCGGCGGCGGCGGGCAGCAGCAGCTCGGCAGGCAGGTCCGCCACCACCAGGCGGAGGCCGGCGGCCAGCAACCCGCGCAACGCCTCCAGCGCCGCCTGCGGCTGCTCGGCGCGGCGCTCCTCCAATGCGAAGGCCTGGCCGGTGAAGCGGCCGGTGGTGGCGTTGTCCCGCAGGCCCAGCCGGGCGCCCTGCGCGCCCTCGTCGGCCGGCGGCGGCTCCAGCAGGGTCGCGGCCAGGGGCCGCGGCGGCCGCAGCGACAGGTAGCCGATGACGAGCGGGGACGCCTGCGCCCGCGCGGCCGAAGGCAGCAGCGCCGCGGCGGCGACCAGGGCGCGCCGGCTAAGAGCGGGCGATCCTGCCAAGCCGTCTCCTCCCGCGCACCGGCATCCTGCCGACGCGTCCCGTGTATCCTGTCCCGGGATCGGGGAGGTGCGGAGACGCGATGCGCTCAACACGCCGTGCGGCCTGGCTGCCGCTGCTGCTCGCGCTGGCGGCCCTGCCGGTCCGCGCTGCCGACCGCGTCGCCGTCTTCGACGCGGAATTGCTGGACAGTTCCGGCGAAGGCCCGAAGCCGGAGCAGCAGCAGCGCCTGGCGATGATCGCGGCGCAGCTGCGCGAGGCGCTCGCCGCCTCCGGCCGCTACGAGGTGGTGGAGGTCGAGCCGCAGCGCGCCCGCCTCGCCGAGGGGCCGGCGCTGCGGAACTGCGCCGGCTGCGCGGCGGAGGCGGCTGCTTCGCTCGGCGCCTCGCTCGCCCTGGTCACCACCGTGCAGAAGGTCAGCAACCTCATCCTCAACATCACCGTGGTGGTGCTGGAGGCGCCTTCGGCCCGGCCGCGCGCCACCTGGAGCGTCGACATCCGCGGCAACACCGACGAAAGCTGGCGGCACGGCATGCGCTGGCTGCTGCGCCACCGGCTGCTCGCGGCGCCGGAGCCCGGCGCTACTTCTGCGTCTCCAGATAGGCGATGATGTTCTGCCGCTCCGCCTCGTCCTTGATGCCAGCCAGGATCATGCGGTTGCCGGGCACATAGGCCTTGGGATCGTCGAGATAGGCGCTCAGCGCGGCCTCGTCCCAGGTCTTGCCGGAACCCTTCATGGCCGGCGAGTAGTTGAAATTCGCTACCTGCCCGGCCGGCCGGCCGACCACGCCATGCAGGCTGGGGCCGACCTTGTTCTGCCCCTCCGCCACCGCGTGGCAGACGCCGCAGCGGCGGCCGAAGGCGGTCTTCCCCGCCTCGGCGTCGCCGGCGGCCTGGCCGGCGACGGGCAGCAGCGGCACGGCAGCCATGATGACCGCAGCCATGATCAACCCTGGGCGCATCCGATTCCTCCCCTGTCCCGGCCGGGAGGACTGAGGCGGGACACCGCCAGCGGGTTCCCCGCGGTCACGCGAAGCTGTCCACGGCCCCGCCGCCGCCGCGTCGCCCTTCCCTGGAGGATGCGGGTGGATTATCCGTAAGGGATGCAAATTCCACGGAGCGACGTCGCATGAAGGCGAACAGCGTCCTCGATACCATCGGCGGCACGCCGCATATCCGCCTGTCCCGCCTTTTCCCAGATGCGGAAGTCTGGGTGAAGTCGGAGCGCGCCAATCCCGGCGGGTCCATCAAGGACCGCATCGGCCTGGCGATGATCGAGGCGGCGGAGCGCGACGGCAAGCTCAAGCCGGGCGGAACGATCATCGAACCGACCTCGGGCAATACCGGCATCGGCCTGGCCATGGCGGCGGCGGTGAAGGGCTACCGGCTGGTGCTGGTGATGCCGGAGAGCATGTCGATCGAGCGGCGCCGCCTGATGCAGGCCTATGGCGCAACCTTCGACCTGACGCCGCGGGAGAAGGGCATGAAGGGCGCCATCGCCCGGGCCGAGGAACTCGCCGCGCAGACGCCGGGCGCCTGGATCCCGCAGCAATTCGAGAACCCGGCGAATATCGAGGTGCATGTCCGCACCACGGCGCAGGAGATCCTGCAGGATTTCCCCGAGGGCGTGGACGTGCTGATCACCGGCGTCGGCACCGGCGGCCACATCACCGGCTGCGCCCAGGTGCTGAAGGAGGCCTGGCCGACGCTGCGGGTCTTCGCGGTGGAGCCCGCGGCCTCCCCGGTCATCTCCGGCGGCCAGCCCTCCCCGCATCCCATCCAGGGCATCGGCGCCGGCTTCGTGCCGGCCAACCTGCATACCGGGCTGCTGGACGGGGTGATCCAGGTCTCGGCCGACGACGCCCGTGAATTCGCCCGGCAATCGGCGACGAAGGAAGGGCTGCTGGTCGGCATCTCCTCCGGCGCCACGCTGGCGGCCATCGCGCAGAAGCTGCCGGACCTGCCGAAGGGCGCGCGGGTGCTGGGCTTCAACTACGACACCGGGGAGCGCTACCTCTCGGTGCCGGACTTCCTGCCGCAGTGACGCAGGGCTGCGGGCACGGCGACGCCTGCTCGCCGGTGCCGCGCGCCGGGCAGGATGACCGGGCCGGCCGGCGGCGATGCCGGCCGGCCTGAGGGGGCGGCCGGGGGCCAGGGCCCCCGGCCCGCTCCCCCGGCCAGGCTACATGCCGAGCGCGCGGCGATAGAGCTCGAGCAGGGTCTCCTGCTCCTCCACCTCCGCCGGTTCCTTGCGGCGGATGGAGATGAGCTGGCGAACGACCTTCACGTCGAAGCCAGCGCTCTTGGCCTCGGCGAAGATGTCCTTGATGTCGCTGGCGAGGGCCTTGCGCTCCTCCTCCAGCCGCTCGATCCGCTCGATGATGCTGCGCAGCCGGTCGGCGGCGATGCCACCCACCTCCGGGTCCGGGTCCGCCGCCTGGCGTGCCCGGCTCTCCCGGGCTTCCTCGTCCACGTCGCTCATGCTGACCGGTCCCCCAACCGAAGGGGGGCGGGTGTACCCGCCCCCCGGTCCCGGGGCAACGCCAAACTCCGGCCGGCGTGGATCGTGGCGCGGCGCGAAGGCCACGGCGCGTGACGCCGCCCGAGGATCCAGGTCCACCGGCGCCGCCGGGGGGTTCGCCTTGCCGCCCAACGGGCGCGGCCCGGAATGGCCAGCGCCCTCTCCGGCGGTCAGTGGCCCGGGTTGGCCGCGGCGAATTTCGCCTTCTGCTCGGCCGAGGCTTCCTTCTGGTGCTTCGCCTGCCAGTCCTTGTAGGGCATGCCGTAGACGATCTCCCGCGCGTCGGTATCGGCCAGCGGGATGCCGCGCTCCTCCGCGCCCTCGCGGTACCAGCGGCTGAGGCAGTTCCGGCAGAAGCCGGCCAGGTTCATCATGTCGATGTTCTGCACGTCGGTGCGGCCGCGCAGATGCTCGACCAGCTTGCGGAAGGCGGCCGCCTCCAGCGCGGTGCGCGTCGCCTCGTCCATCTCCGGGATCGCCATGCGGGGTCCTCCTCTCCGTCCCCCGGCATGTGGGGCCGCCGGGGGCGGAACGGCAAGGCGGGCCGGGCTGAGCGACGCCATCGACCCCGCGAAAGCAGGCGCCTTGCCGCCACGCGGCCGGTGCGGCCCCGGGGCGCGCCGACGGGCATTCGCCCGCGGGCCGTCAGGCGGCGACGATGTTCCGCCCGCGCAGGCCGCGCCTGGCGCAGGCATTGCGCGTGTCCAGCACCAGGGGCGCGGCGGCGCAGACGGCGTCGTAGTCCACCCCGTCATGGTCGGTGACGATCACCACCGCATGGCAGCGGGCCAGCGCCTTCGCCAGCGGCTGCGACCGGCGGCCTTCCAGCGTCGGGTGGTCCGCCAGGGCGGGCAGCACCGGCACATGCGGGTCGTGGTACAGGGCGCGGCCGCGGCGCGCCTCGATCAGCTCCATGATCCGCAGCGCCGGGCTTTCCCGCACATCCTCGATCCCCGGCTTGTAGGCGGCGCCGAGCACCAGCACGCGGCTGCCGGCCAGCTTGCGGCCATGGCATTGCAGCGCCGCGTCCAGGCTGCGGACGGTATGCGCCGGCATGGCGGCGTTGATCTCGCAGGCGAGTTCGACGAAGCGGGCCGGGGCGCCGGCATGGCGGGCGCGCCAGGTGAGGTAGACGGGGTCCACCGGGATGCAGTGGCCGCCGACGCCCGGGCCGGGGAAGAAGGGCATGTAGCCGAAGGGCTTGCTGCCGGCGGCGGCCGTCACTTCCCAGGCATCGAGGCCCATGGCGCCGTAGGCGAGCTTCAATTCGTTGGCGAGGGCGATGTTGACGGCGCGGAAGACGTTCTCGGTCAGCTTCACCGCCTCGGCCGCTTCCAGGCTGCTGACCGGCACGGTCTGCCGGACGACGGCGCCGTACAGCGCCTCGGCCAGGTGCAGCGATGCGGCATCGGCGCCGCCGACCACGCGGGGGATGTCGGCGGTGCGGAAGCCGGCATTGCCGGGATCCTCGCGCTCCGGCGAATAGGCCAGCCAGAAATCCTCGCCGCAGCGCAGGCCGGCGGCTTCCAGGATGGGCTGCACCACTTCCCGCGTCGTGCCGGGCCAGGTGGTCGATTCCAGCACGACGAGCTGCCCGGGATGCAGATGCCAGGCAACCGAGCGGGCGGCGGCCTCGACCGCCGACAAATCGGGCTCCCCGTGCGGCCCGAGTGGCGTCGGGACGCAGATCAGGATGGCATCCATGGCCGAGAGCCGGCGCCAGTCGCCGGTGGTCGCGAAGCGGCCGCTGCGCTGGGCCGCGCGCAGCGGCGGCTGCGGCACGTGGCGCATGCCGCTGTCCCCGGCGGCGAGGCGGCGCAGGCGGGTGGGACAGGCATCGATGCCGAGGGTGGCGAAACCGGCCTCCGCCAGGGCCAGCGCCATCGGCAGCCCGGCATAGCCCAGGCCGACCACGGCGATGCGGGCGCTGCGCGATGCCAGCCGGTCCCGCAGCGCGGCAACCCGGTCCGGTGCCGTACCGGACAAGTCCGGCGGCAACGGATGCTTCATTGGTAGAAAGTATGATTGTCCACGCGAATCGGGCATACGATGCCAATTCAGTACATCCACGGGAGATTCAATCCCTGGTCGATGAAAACGTGGATAACTTCTTTCCCGAGTCGCCACCGGGCCACGGCGCCGCCTACCAGGGCATTTCCGCCGGCGCCCGAACTGCCCTATCTCCCGCCCCTCCCAGGTGGATGTCCGGTCTCATGAAGGTTCTTGTCACCGGCAGCGCCGGGTTCATCGGGTTCCACGTCGCCCGCCGGCTGCTGGCGGCGGGCCATGCCGTCGCCGGCATCGACGCGATGGTTCCCTATTACGATGTCAGGCTGAAGGAGGCGCGGCATGCCCGGCTGGCCGAGCAGCCCGGCTTCACGCCGCATCTCTTCGACCTCGTGGAGGCCGACCGGCTGGCCGCGGTGATGGCCGCCGAGGCGCCGGAGGTGGTCATCCACCTCGCCGCCCAGGCCGGCGTGCGCTACGCCCTGGAACACCCGGAAAGCTACATCCACAACAACGTCCAGGCGACCTACACCCTGCTGGAGGCGGTGAAGGCCCGGCCGGTGCGGCACCTGCTGATGGCCTCCACCAGCTCCGCCTACGGCGCCAACACCGCCATGCCGTTCAAGGAGACGGACGCGGTCGCCACGCCGCTGAACATCTACGCCGCCACCAAGCTGGCGACCGAGCAGATCGGCCATTCCTACGCGGCGCTGTGGCAGCAGCCGATCACCATGTTCCGCTTCTTCACGGTCTACGGCCCCTGGGGAAGGCCGGACATGGCCTTCTTCAAGTTCACCGACGCCATCCTGAAGGGCCGGACCATCGACGTGTACAACCACGGCCGGATGGAGCGCGACTTCACCTATGTGGACGACCTGGTGGAGTCGATCCTGCGGCTGGTGGAGTGCCGGCCGGAGGTGGGGCGCAAGGTGGCGGAATGCGACAGCATCAGCGCCATCGCGCCCTTCCGCATCGTCAACATCGGCAATGCGCAGCCGGTGCAGCTGCTGGACTTCATCGCGGCGATCGAGCGCGCCTGCGGCCGGGAGGCGATCCGCAACTACATGGACATGCAGCCGGGCGAGGTGCTGAAGACCTGGGCCGATGCCAGCCTGCTGCGGGCGCTGACCGGCTACGGCCCTTCCACCGATGTGGCGACCGGCGTCGCCGAGTTCGTCGCCTGGTATCGCGGGCATTACGGCATCTGACGCCTGCGACCATGCGCCATGCCCACCGGCCCGGCCGCCGTGCCTGCGGGCGCCGGCCGGCGCCCCGGGTGCCCGGTCGCGCCGCGTGACGGTCGGCGATCGGCGCAGCGGCGCCGATGGGCCCGGATCGGTCGCCCGCGGCGTCTTCCATGCCGCCCCGCGCCTGGCGCGCCGGTCCTGCAACCGGGGACCGTACACGATCCAGAGACTGGCAAGGAGTGATCCCTAGCAGACCTGCATGACCGCGGGTCTCCTCATCGGCACGGGCGAGCCGTCGCTCGCCCTGCCGGCCGTCGGCGCCGCCCCGGACGGGGCCGGGCTGCTGGCGCTGTCGCCGCACCTGGCCCTGCTGGCGCTGCCCGGCCTGCCCGCGGGGATCCGCCCGGCCGAGGCCAGCCTGGCCGGCGCCGCCGGTCCGCTCCGCCCCCCCTTCTCCTGGCAGGCGACCGAGGCCGAGGGCCGCCGCCTGCACCTGCTGCTGCTGCGCGCCCAGCCGGGGCTGGAGGATGCCGCGACGCTCCGCCTCGGCCTGCCTGGCGGCGAGTCGCGCCGTCTCGCCCTGGCCGCGCGCATGGATGCCGCGACGCTGCTCGGCAGCGACGACCCGGCGGCGCTGCTGGCGCTGCTGCGCTTCGTCGCCGGCCGGGCGCTCGGCAGTTTCCGCGCCGCCGAGGATGCGGCGCTGGCCGCCACCTGCCGCGGCATCGCCGCGCTGCTCCGGCCGCTGGCCCTGCCGGCCCGCCCCCTCGCCCGCTGCGGCGGCGACCTGCTGGCCTGGGCGCTGCCCGCCGGCACCCTGCCCGGGCCGCATCTGCTGCTGGGCCCCGGCCGGCTGCAGCGCGTGGCGATGGCCGGCGAGACCGCCCTGCTGCCCGACCCCGGCGGCGCCGAGACCTGGCTGCTGCCGCCCGGCGCCGAGGACCCGATCCTGCTGCCGGCGCCGCCGCGGCGCCTGCCGGTGCTGTCCGCCCTGGCGCGGGACAAGGCCCCGGCCGCGCGGGCGCTGCACCGCCGCGTGCAGGCGGAACTGCTGCGCCGCGCCGGGGAGGAGCCTGCCCTGGCCCGGCTGCTGCGCGACCAGCAGCTGCTGGCGCCGACCGCCCGGGTGCGCCAGCACGCCGCCCCGGGCCTGCCCTTCGGCGCCGGGCTGGACCTGGCGGTGCCCGACCATGCCGGCGGCGTCTTCCTGCGGGGCTGGCTGCGCGACCCGCTCGGCCTCGTCGCCGGCCTGACCCTGTGCAGCCCCTTCGGCGAGCGGCGGCTGCCGCGCGACGCGCTGCTGCGCTTCCCCCGCCCCGACCTGGTAAAGGAGTTCGCCGGCGCGCCGCATGGCGGGCCGGAGGCGATGGCCGGCTTCGCCCTGCACCTGCCGGACGCCGCCCCCTCCCCCGCCGCGCAATGGCGACTGCGCCTGACGCTGACCACCGGCGAGCCGGTGATGCTGGTCGCGCCGCCCGGCCTGCTGCACCCGCAGGCGGCGCGGGAAGCGGTGCTGGCCGCCATCGCCCCGCCGCATGCCTCGGCCGAGATCATGGCCGGCGCCATCGCCCCGGCGGTGGCGCGGCTGCACGCCCTGGTCATGGCCGGCCGCGGCGCGCCGGAAGTGGTGCGGCTGGGCCCGCCGCTGCGGGACCCCGCCTGCGCCGTCATCGTCCCGCTGTACCGCAACCTGCGCTTCCTGCGGCACCAGCTCGGCGCCTTCGCGCGCGACAGGCTGCTGCGCCGCTGCGAGATCATCTACGTGCTGGACAGCCCGGAGCAGCGCGACGAGGTCGAGCATGCGCTGCGCGGCCTGCACCGGCTGTTCGACCTGCCGCTGACCCTGGTGGTGCAGCCGCGCAACCATGGCTATGGCGCCGCCTGCCATGCCGGGGCGGAGCAGGCGCGGGCGCCGGTGCTGCTGCTGCTGAACTCGGACGTCATCCCGGCCGCCGATGGCTGGCTGGCGCCCATGCTGGCGGCGCTGCGCCGCAACCCCCGCCTCGCGGCCGTCGGGCCGAAGCTGCTGTTCGAGGACGGGTCGCTGCAGCATGCCGGCCTCTACTTCCTGCGCCTGGGCGGCGAGGCGGATTGGTTCAACGACCACTACTGGAAGGGCCATCCCCGCGCCTGGCCGGCGGCGAACCGCGCCCGCCCCGTGCCGGGCGTCACCGGCGCTGCGCTCTGCCTCCGCCGCGCCGCCTGGGATGCGGTCGGCGGCATCAGCACCGACTACGTCATCGGCGACTACGAGGACAGCGACCTCTGCCTGCGGCTGCGCGCCGCCGGCGGCGAGATCGGCTATGTCCCCGCCGCCGAGCTGTATCATTTCGAGCGGCAGTCCATCCGCGGTCACGAGGGCTATGCCAAGAGCCTGGCCGCCACCTACAACCGCGGCCTGCACCACCGCCGCTGGGCCGCCGACATCGCGGCGCTGATGGCACGGCCGGCCTTCCGCATCGGCCTGCCGCCGGGCGCGGAGCGCGGCTGATGCGCGTGCTCTTCCTCTGCCACAACCATCCCTCGCTGCAGGCGGGCGGCACCGAGGCCTTCGCCCGCAGCCTGTTCCGGGAGCTGCGCGACCGGCATGGCGTGGAGGGCATGTTCCTCGCCGCCGTCACCGCCGCGCACCGCGAGCGCCGGCCGGGCACGCTGCTGCAGGCCATCGGCGACGCGGCGGACGAGGCGCTGCTCTGGCTCGGCCATTTCGACCGCTTCAACCTCTCCCAGCCCGACAGCTACGGCCTCGCGTCCCTGGCGCCGATGATCGCCGCGCTGAAGCCGGACGTGGTGCATGTGCATCACCTGCTGCAGCTGGGCGTGGAGATGGTGGACCTGGTCCGCCGCGCCGCGCCGCGCGCCCGGCTGGTCTTCACCGCGCATGACTTCTTCCCGATCTGCGCCCAGGAAGGTCAGCTGCTGACCACCGACCGCCGGCTCTGCCCCGGCCCCTCGCTCGACCGCTGCCTGGCCTGCCTGCCCGGCCGCAGCGGCGCCGACCTGGTCATGCGCGACCTGCAGCTCCGCCAGGTGCTGGCCGGCTTCGACCGCATCCTGACGCCCGGCGAATTCGCCCGTGGCCGCTACATCGCCGCCGGCCTGCCGCCCGCCCAGCTGCAGGTGATGCGCAACGGCATCGCCGCGGTGCCGGCAGCGCCGCCCCGGCCGGCGCCGGATGGCCGCCGCGACCGCTTCGGCGTCTTCGGCAACCTCAACCGCTTCAAGGGCACGCTGGGGCTGCTGGACGCCTCGCGCCGGCTCTCGGCGCAGGGCGTCGCGCATGGCGTCGCGCTGCATGGCGGGCTCGCCTACCAGTCCGAGGATTTCCTCGGCGAGTTCCGCGCCGCGCTGGATGTTGCGCCGGACGCCCGCCACCACGGCCCCTATGCCGCCGCCGACCTGCCGGCGCGGATGGCCGCCGTGGACTGGGTCGTCGTCCCCTCCATCTGGTGGGAGAACGCGCCGCTGGTCATCCAGGAAGCCTTCCTGCATGGCCGGCCCGTCCTCTGCGGCGATGCCGGCGGCATGGCGGAGATGGTGCGCGACGGCGTGGACGGGCTGCATGCCCCGATCGGCGATCCCGCCGGCCTCGCCGCCGCCATGCGGCGCGCCGCCGCCACGCCCGGGCTGTGGGACGCGCTCGCCGGCAACATCCGCCCGCCGGTGACCATCGCCGCCGCCGCCGTCGCGCATCTCGCGCTCTACCGCGACCTGCTGGCGCGCCTGCCCGCGCGCCGCGTCGCCTGACCTTACCCCGCGCGCCCATCCGCCGCTGCAAGGGACCCCGATGACGATGATGATGCTGAAGCCCGATGCCGCCGCGGCCACGCCGGAGCAGGCGACCGGGACGCAGGGTGCCCGCTCCTCCGACGTGCGCGGCGTGATCGACAACCTGACGCCCGATGCGCTGTATGGCTGGGCCTGGGATTTCGGCCACCCCGAGCACCGCGTGCGCGTCGTGCTGCGGATCGGCGGCCGCACCCTGGCGGAGGCCATGGCGGATTCGCTGCGGCCGGACCTGGCCAAGGCCGGCATCGGCGATGGCCGGCATGCCTTCACCCTGCCGCTCGGCGCCGAGGCGCGGGAGCGGCTGGGCGAGGCCGTCATCCTCGGCTTCGGGGCGGATGGCCGCGAATTCCAGATCCCCGCCCGCCTGCCGCGGCGGGAGGAGCCGGCACCCGGCGGCGGCATGCAGCGGGTGCTGGAAGGCGTGATCGCCGAGCAGCGGGAGATGCGCCAGGCGCTGGCGGCGCTGCAGGCGGCGCCGGGCGGCGCCGAGGCGGCGGCGCGGGCGACCGAGCCGCTGGCCACCCGGATCGAGGAGCTTGAGCTCTGGCTCAGCCGGCTGGACGACCGCCTGGCCGGGCTGGACGCGCCCGCGGCGCCGGAGGCGAAGGCCGGCGGCATCGATCCCTGGCAGGCGGGGCTCTATGCGCTGCTCGCCAGCCTGTCGGTCGGCGCGCTGGCCGCCGCCTTCGCCCGCTGGGCCTTCTGACCGGCATGGCGGCGAACGACAACCCGGCCTCGGCCGAGGCGCTGCTGCGCGGCGCCATCGAGGACACGCTGCGCGCGGTCGGCGGCTGGGCCTGGGCGATGGTCGGGCTCGGCATCGCCGGCCTGCTCGCCTCCTACGCCATCCTGGCGAACAAGATGAGCCTCTTCGTGCTGATGCCGCAGAGCCTCAGCGCCGACACGCTGTTCTCCGTCGCCGTCTTCTGGGTGATGGCGCTGGTGGTCGCCGCCGTCGTCAAGCTGGCGCAGGCGGCGCTGGTCGGCGGCGTCGCCCGCTACGTCGCCGAACGCCTGTCGGTGCCGGCCGCGCTCTGCACCGCGCAGCGGGCCGGCCGGCCGGAAGCCCTCGCGGGGGAGGCGATGCAGGCCATCGAGACCATCCGCAAGGCGCTGGGCGGGCCGCTGCCGATGGTGGCGGTGCAATTCGCCACCGCGCCGGTGCTGCTGGCGCTGGTCTTCGCCCTGCACTGGGCGGCCTTCGCCATGGCGGTCGCCTTCTGCCTCGCCGGCGCGGTGCTGAGCCTGCTGATGACCCGGGCGGCGCACCGCGCCGCGACGGTCGGCGGCGCCGCGCGCGGCCGCGCCTTCGCCCTGGCGGCGGATGCCATGCGGGCGGGCGAGGCGGTGCTGGCCATGGGCATGCTGCCGCGCCTGGTACGGCAATGGACTGCGGCGGCGGCCGAGGGCGGCGGCGAGGCCTGGGCCTGCGAGCGGCGCGCCGAGCGGCTGCGCACCGCGCTCGAGATCCTGACCGGCATCTTCCGCGGCGCGACGCTGTTCGTCATGGCGGTGCTGACGCTGACGGGCGCCAGCATGCATGCCGCCTTCGCCGGCTCCCTCCTCGTCATCGGGATGGTGGTCAGCCCCTTCCTCGGCATCGGCCTGCACCTGCGCAGCATGACCGAGGCGCTGGCCGCCTGGCAGGGGCTGCGCGCGATGGTCCGCGCCACCGCCCGGGTGCCGGAGGGAATCGCCTTCCCGCCGCCGGCCATCCGCCTGACCGCCGAGCACCTGTCCTTCGGCTTCCGCGGCCCGCAGCCGCCGCTGTTCCGCAACCTCAACCTAGTGGTGGAGGCCGGGGAGGTGGTGGCGATCGTCGGACCCTCCGGCAGCGGCAAGTCCACGCTGCTGCGGCTGCTGGCCGGCATCCTGCGGCCGGGCGGCGGCGGCGTGTACCTGGACGGCCATGCCACCAGCCAGTGGGACCGGCCCGACCTGGCGCGGCATCTCGGCTACCTGCCGCAGGACCCGCTGCTGTCCCGCGCCACGGTGGCCGAGGCGATCGCCCGGCTGGAGGCGCCCGACATGCCGCAGGTGATCGCCGCCGCGCGGCGCGCCGGCGCGCATCGCACCATCATCGGCCTGCCCGCCGGCTATGCCACGCCGCTGGCCGGGATGTGGCAGCTCTCCATGGGCCAGCGGCACCGCATCGCCCTGGCCCGCGCCCTGTATGGGGGGCCGCGCCTGCTGGTGCTGGACGAGCTGGCCGGGTCGCTGGACGCGGAGGGCGAGGCGCAGGTCGGCCGCCTGCTGGCCACCCTGCGGGCGGAAGGCAAGGCGGTGGTCTTCACCACCCACCGTCCCGGCCTGCTGGCCGCCGCCGACCGCGTGCTGACCATCCGCCAGGGCGCGCTGGTGCCGGCGGGCGAGGAGGCGCCGCGGCTGGAAGGCCGCACGCCGCGCCTGGGGCGCGCCCGCCGCCCGGCGGTGGCACGATGAGCGGCGCCGTGGGCAGCGCGCCGCGCGGCGTGACGCTCCGCCGGGCCGCGCCGGCCCGGGCCGGGCTTCGCCTGCGGGACATCGGCGTGACGCCCGCCTTGGCCGCCACGCTGGTGGCGCTGACGCTGGCGGCGCAGCTCTCCTTCCTCGCCTTCGTCCTGGTGCTGAAGCACATCAGCGACGGCATCATGGATACGCGGAACGGCGTCACCCTGGCCGGCTTCGCCATCGCCTTCGCGCTGATGACCGTGCTGTCCGCCGGCTATGCGCATCTGCGGTCCGCCATGCTGGGGGCGGTGGCGGAACGCCTGTCGGTCGGGCTGCGGGCGGAGGCGCTGTCGGCCGCGCTGCGCAACGCCGTCCGCACCGACACCGCGCGCGGCGCCACCGTGCTGCGGGAGATCGCCCGGGTGCAGGCGCTGTTCGCCGGCCGCGCCGCGCTGCTGGCGCTGGAGCTGATCGGCGCCCTGGTCGCGCTGGCGGTGCTGTTCTGCCTGGATGCCGGCCTCGGCCTCATCGGCCTGGCCGGCTGCATCCTGGTCACCGCGCTGGGCCTGGCGCTGCACCATGCCCTGGCGCCACGCCTCAAGGCGACCGCCGAGGCGCTGTCGGAGACGACGACCGAGCTCACCAGCCAGCTCTCCCACCCCGACCTCGTGCGCGGGCTCGGCATCCTGCCCGCCACGCTCGGCCGCTGGCAGCGCCGCTACGCTGCCGCGCTGGGGCGGGAGGAGGCGACGCAGCGCCGCGCCCAGGCCATGCACGAGATCGAGGCGACCGCATCGCATCTCGTGCAGCTGCTGAGCTTCGTCTATGCCGCCAGCCTGATGTTCGACCATTCGGCGACGGTCGGCCTGCTGCTCAGCGTCTCCCTGCTCAGCGCCCAGCTGCTGAAGCCCTTCAGCGCCCTCGTCTCCTCCTGGGAGAGCTGGGCGGGCGGCATCGCCGCCTGGCAGCGGCTGCGGGAGGTGATGCGGCAGGAGGCGCCGCCCGCCATCCTGCCGCCCGACCCGGCGGCGCCGGCCGGCCTGGTGATCGAGGGCCTGGAGTTCCACCCGCCGAAGCGCCCGGCGCCGATCATCGGCGGCATCGCCCTGCATCTGCCGCCCGGCGCGGTCTGCACCGTGGAAGGGCCGAACGGCGTCGGCAAGAGCACGCTGCTCCGCCTCGTCCTCGGCCTGCTGCCGCCGACCGCCGGCCGCGTGCTGCTGGACGGGCAGGACAGCTTCCATGCCGACCGCGAGGCCTTCGGCCATCGCATCGGCTACCTGCCGCAGGACGTGCAGCTGCTGGAAGGCGACGTCTTCGCCAATATCGGCCGCGGCACGGAGGCGGCGCCGGAGGCGGTGGTGGCGGCGGCGCGCGCCGCCGGCGCGCATGACATGATCGGCCACCTGCCGCTGGGCTACCAGACGCCGGCCGGGCCGACCGCCGGGCTTTCAGCCGGGCAGCGCCGTCTGGTCGGGCTGGCGCGGGCGCTGTTCGGCGCGCCGGCGCTGCTGGTGCTGGACGAGCCCGAGGTGGGCCTGGACGGCGCCGCCCGCGCCGAGCTGCGCGATGCGGTGGAGCGCCTGCGCGCCCGCGGCGGCATTGCCCTGGTCGTCACCCACGAACCCCATACCTGGGCGGACCTGGCGGAGACGCGCCTGATCCTCGGCCCCGGCGGCGCCTGGCAGGCGGAGGCCCGGCGCCCCGCAGGAGAACCCGCATGCAAGACCTGATCGAACGCCCCGCTTCCGGCGGCGACCGCGCGCCGGCGATTCCCCTGCCCTCCCCGACGCCGCGCCCGTCGCTGGAGGCGCAGCTCGAGGCCGGGATCCGCACGCCGCCCGTCGCGCAGCTGACCCGCCGGGCGCTGCTGGTCCTCGGCCTCACGCTGCTGCCCCTGGCCGGTTGGGCCAGCCTGACCACCATCGAGCAGGCGGTGCTGGGCCAGGGCCAGCTGATCCCGGAAGGGAAGCGCAAGACCATCACCATGCTGGAGCCCGGCATCCTGCGCCGGCTGGAGGTGCGCGAGGGCAGCCTGGTCGCCGCTGGCCAGGTGATCGCCCAGCTGGACGTGACCCAGGCCGAGGCCGCCGCCGACCAGGCGCGGGCCGCCTATTGGAGCGGCCGCGCCCGCATCGCCCGGCTGCGGGCCGAGCAGGCGGACAGGCGCAACCTGGACGTCCCCGAGGACGTGGCGAAGGCGGCCGCCACCGACCGCGCCGTCGCGGTCTTCCTGCAGGCCGAGCGGGCGCTGTTCGCCGCGCGCTGGGCGAATTTCGACGGGCAGGTGGCGGTGCAGGAACGCGCCATCGCCCAGGCGCGGGAGCAGATCGGCGGCGCCCGCGCCCAGAAGGAGGGCGCGGAGCGGCAGCTGCGGTCGGTGCGGGAGCAGATCGCCGGCTACAGCCGCCTGCTGGCGCAGGGCTTCGCCTCCCGCTTCACGGTGCTGGAGCTGCAGCGGGACGAGGCGAATTTCGCCGCCAACCACGGCGCCGCCGCGGCGCAGGAGGCGCAGCTGCGCGAGGCGATGCTGCAGGCGGAGCGGCAGCTCGCCGCCATCCGGCTCGGCCGGCTGTCGGACATCGCCAACGACCTGGGCACCACCGAGGCGAGTGCCGCCGCGGCGGAAGGCCAGCTGCGCGCGGCGCAGGACGTGCTGGCCCGGCGGGAGGTGCTGGCGCCCGAGGCCGGGCGGGTGACCAACATCCAGATGTTCTCGCCCGGCAGCGCCATCGGCGCCGGCCAGCCGCTGCTGGACCTGGTGCCGGCCGACGACCGGCTGATCGTTGAGGGCCAGGTGCTGCCGACGGATATCGAGCAGGTCGCGGTCGGGCAGCGCGCCAACCTGCGGCTGACCGCCTACCGCATGCGGGAGCTGCCGCTGCTTCCCGGGCGCGTCAGCCATGTGGCGCCGGACGTCACCGCGCCGCCGAGCGGCGCGCCGCCCTACTACCTGGTGCGGGTCGAGCTGGACCGCGCCGAGCTGGCGCGCTTTGCCGAGGTGCATCTCTTCGCCGGCATGCCGGTGGAGATGTACATCCTGGGCGAGCAGCGCACGCCGCTGAGCTATTTCTGGACGCCGGTGCGGCATGCGGCGCGGCGGGCCTTCCGCGACTGACCGGGCTTCGCCGGGGGGCCTTGCCCCCGCGCTTCGCCCCCCGCCCGAAGCCCCGTCGACGATGCGCCGCATCGCCGACGGGCCCCGCATTGGCCGAGAGGCCTTCGGCAACGCCCGGGTCTAGAGCAGATCCCGATCAGGTGGACTCACCTGATCGGGCGAAGATGCTCGTCGAGCCAAAAGACTGGAGCGGTTGCCGTGAGCCATGGCGAACGGAAACCGCTCTAGCGCCGGGCGGCCTGCGCCAGGTAGCTGTCGAAGGAGAGTTCCGCGACGCGGAACCAGGCGCGCATGTCGTCGCGCGACTTCGACCAGGCTTCGTGGATCTTCCGGTATTCCGGGCTGCGGCCGGCCAGTTCCTGCTCCAGCGCCAGGGCCTCGCGGTAGCAGGCATCCATCGCCTCCCGCGGGAAGGGACGAAGCTGGGTGCCGCCGGCGATCAGCCGGCGCAGCGCATCCGGGTTGCGCGTGTCGTAGCGCGCCACCATCCAGTGCGTCGCCTCGGCGCAGGCGGTCCGGATGGCGGCCTGGTAGGACCGGGGCAGGCCGCTCCACTGCTCGAGATTGGCGACGAAGCTCGTGGTCGCCGCGCCTTCCCACCAGGCGGGGTAGTAGTAGAAGGGGGCGACCTTGTTCAGGCCGAGCTTCTCGTCGTCATAGGGGCCGAGCCATTCCACCGCGTCGATCGTCCCGCGTTCCAGCGCCGGGTAGATGTCGCCGCCCGCCAGCTGCTGCGGCACGCCGCCCAGCCGCTGCAGGACCGTGCCGCCGAGCCCGGCGATGCGCATCTTCAGGCCCTTCAGGTCCTCCGTCCCGCGGATCTCCTTGCGGAACCAGCCGCCCATCTGCGCGCCGGTGGTGCCGAGCGGCAGGCTATAGCAGTTGTATTGCCGGAACAGCTCATTCAGCAGGTCGATCCCGCCGCCCTCATACAGCCAGGCATTCTGCTGCCGCGTGTTGAGCCCGAAGGGCACGCCGGTGGCGAAGGCGAAGGCCGGGTTCTTGCCGATGTAGAAGGAGGAGGTGGTATGCGCGCACTCCACCGTGCCGGCCTGCACCGCGTCCAGCGCCTGCAGCGCCGGCACCACCTCCCCCGGGCCGAAGACGCGGATCTGGAAGCGATCATCCGTCATCTCCGCCACCGTGCGGGCGAAGACCTGCGCGGCGCCATGGATGGCGTCGAGGCTGGTGGGATAGCTGCTGGTCAGCCGCCAGCGCAGCACTGGCGCCTGGGGCTGGGCGATGGCCGGGGCCGCAAGGGGGACGGCCGCCGCGGCGACGGCGCTGCGGCGGAGGATGGCGCGGCGATTCATGAAATGGGGCTTCCTTCCGGGTTGGTCCGGCGGCGGCAGGAACCACGGAAGCGGGCAGGCGAAAAGACCCCCGACGGCGGTGCCGCCGGGGTTGCCCTGGGCGGGCCGGGACACTATGGTCCGCGCCCTCGCGGGCGGCCGGAAGGGTCGTCCGCGGCGCGGGACAGGTGGCCGAGCGGTCGAAGGCGCGCGCCTGGAAAGTGCGTATACGTCAAAAGCGTATCGTGGGTTCGAATCCCACCCTGTCCGCCAGCCCCTCGATTCTTTTGGCGTCAACGCCAAGCCGCTGACTTGACGGGGCGTTCCGGGGCTTTCGGTGCTCGAAGGTGCGGCTCGTGGCAAACGTCCGAGTCCAACCGAAGACGGGCATCTGCTGGTATCGCCGGGCGGCGCCCAAGCTGCCGCGCCACATCCTGCCCGACCTGGACGGGTATCCTAGCAGACAGCGCCAGACTGAGTTCCCCAAGACGCTTGGAACCCCGATCGAGGCAGAGCCCGACTGGGAGGCGGCCCGGCCCGACCAGCAGATCGAGGCAACCTTTGCTGCTGCTGAGGCGCGATTGGCGGCACTGGACGCCGCCCCGCCTCGGGGAGCGACGGCTCCGACCGGCGGGCCACCCCCACCAATCCATCCCCGCAAAGCCTTCGCCGCCCCCCTCCTGGGAGGCAAAGGCGATCCGTGCGGCAGCACCGCGGCTGTTCCATGCTCCGCTGGCAGACCGACGTACGGACGAGGACGTAGGCCGGGGTGATCTGGCGATGCCTCTCGATGCACGGCCCGTGCGGCTCATCAAGGCATCGACACGCATCCCGCAATTCGCTGAGCGATTCGCCGGGGCCCTCTGTTCGGAGGGAGCCCGCCTCTCAGTCAGGTCTGCGAAGACCTGCTCGGCCTGATGGATTCGGGATGCACTGGTACCAGGCCCGCTGGGTGCCGTGGCCGTCCGAGCCTCGGGTCGAGCCGGTCACACCCGATCTCCGCGACAGCCAGCGCCGGCCTCAGCGCGATCGACGGCCGTCTGGTAGGACGAAGGACGGAACCAGCGCCGCGGTGCAGCGGGTGTCGATAACGGCCTCCGGGTTCTCCAGGAAGGCGACGCCGATGTCGCGGGCGCATTTCGAGAAGGCCAGCGTTCCATGGCCGGTCTCGGGGAAGAACACCAGCCGCCCGCGTGGCAGCGACCGCGCCGCCAGCGCGCCCCAGCTCGGCGCGGTCTGAACGTCCATCGCGCCTTGCAGGACCAGCGTCGGGATGGCCGCCGTGACCGGATCGTGGAAGCCCGGCCGGGGATGCCGCGTGAACTCCTCGCACGGCGCGTAGAAGGCCGTCTCCAGCATCTGCTCGAACGTCGCCGTCAGGCTCTCCGGCCAGCCATACTCGGCGCGGATCCGGGCGTTCACCGCCGCCGCACCCGGCCGGGAGTTGATGTCCAGATCCTCCTGGCAGGCGAACATCTGGGTCTGGAAGCCCGCCAGCAGCACGTGGTCCAGGCCGGCATTGTCGCGGCTGATGCGGGCGAAGACCTGCGCGAGCTGGCCGGCGTCCAGCATGCCCGCGAGCACGGCCAGGCGCTGTTGCGTCTCGCCGTCGAAATGCCGCGCGAGCAGCGCTGCCAGCGCCTCGCGCGTCGGCACGGCGGCGCGCAGGCGCAGGTAGTCGCTGGCGAAGGCCAGGCGCCGCGGCCGGGCGGGCAATGCCTGTGCCGCCCCGCGAAGCGCGGCCTCGAAGGTATCGACCAGCCTGGTGCCGGCAGCCGCGGCGGCGCGGCTGGCCTCCAGCCGCTCCAGCAGCAGCGCGACGGCCTGGTCGTTCAGCCGGCCCATCTGCGCCAGCCGCAACGCGGCCTCGGCCAGGGCACGCGCCTCGGCATCGAGGCCCGACAGCCCGGCCAGCGCCGCCTCCGGCGTCGGATGCAGCGGCAGGCGGCCATGTGCGGCCGCCACGAAGGTCGCGGGATTCCCCTGCTCGAGCTCGGCGACGATTCTTGGGATGTAGCCGGTCAGGCCCTGCAGGTTTCGCCGGTAGTTGTTCCGGTCCTCGAAGAGCTGGAACAGCGCGTCCGGCGTCACCCGGCCCTCGGGCGTTTCGATCGGGGCGGCCGTCAGCTGCGGCCAGAGCGCCCAGAAGCGCCGCCGCAGGTCGGGATAGGCGGCGTCGCATCCGGCATCGGCCCGACAGGCGTCGAAGACCGACTGGATCGATTCGGCAAAGGGCAACGCCAGCGTATCGTAGATCGCCGCCTGCACCGGCGCGACGCTGTCCAGCACCACGGCGCGCAGGCCCTCCGGCGCGGCGCGCATCACCTCCTGCGCGAGCTTGGTGCCGTAGGAGAGGCCGTAGATGTTGTAGGCGGGATAGCCGAGTGTCCGCATGACGGCGCCGACGTCGCGCGCGTTCTGCCCGGTGTTGATCATGGAGATGTCTGCGCCCGAGGCCCTGATCTCGGCCAGGCAGTCCCGCGTCATCGCCCGCGTCAGGGCCAACCGGTCGCCGAGGCCGCGGCTGGCCTGCACCAGCCCATCGGCATTCGCCGCGAGCGTCGCGAAGCAGCGCGAGCCCGCCGCCGCCGACGCATCCACCCCGCGCTGATCGAAGGCGACCACGTCCCGGCGCGCGCGCAGCTCCTCGAAATAGGTCGAGGTCTGCGCGACATTGGCGACGACGCCGATGCCCGGGCCGCCATGCAGCTGCACCACCGCGTCCGGCGCCGGCGCCAGCGACCGCGACCGGAAGATCATGAAGGTCAGGTCGATCCGCCGGCCTGACGGTGCCGCATGGTTCTCCGGCACGCTGACCTTGCCGCAGGCGACGGTCACGCCCTCGACCTCGAAGGGGGCGAGCGGGCGCGGGCAGGCCGCGGCGACGACGGGGTAGCGCGGATCGGCCCCGCCGGCGGCGATGACGGGAAACAGCGGCTCGGCGGGCGGCGGCGCGGTCAGCGCGAGGACCAGGGCAAGGATCCGGTCGGGCGTCATGGGGCAATCCGTCCTGCAACCGCGCGGCAGTCTCGGGCAATCGCGGGCGGCTCGCCAGCCGTCGCGCATGGGGAGGATGGCGGGCACCCGGTTCGCCCGGAGGATTTCGTTCCCCGCGTCCCACCGCTGCGGCACCGCACCTCAGTTGTCCGGGCAGGAGGTCGGCGAGGATTCGGGTCCGCTCGCCCTTCCTCCGCCATCCCGCCCTATTCCGGCACGATCCCCGCCTTCCGCATCAGCCCTTCGTTCATCGCCAGGTCGCGGCGGGTCCGCGCCCGCATGGCCTCGGCGCCAAGGGGCAGCGGCAGCAGGCCGAATTCCTGCGACAGCCGCGCCGCCAGGGGCCGGGTCGTCGCGGTTCGCACCGCCGCGTCCAGCGCCGTGGCCAGCGGCTGCGGCAGGCCGGCCGGCGCCGCCAGGCACCACCAGGCGCTGACCAGGAATTCCGCCAGCCCCTGCTCGATCATCGTCGGCACGGCCGGCACCGCCGCCAGCCGCTGCTCATGCGGCGCGCCCAGCGCCCGCAGCCGCCCTTCCAGCACATGCGCCCGCGCCGGGGCGAAGGTGGTGAACATCATGTCCACCCGCCCGGCCAGGATCTCCGTCAGCGCCGGCGCCGGGCCGTTGAAGGGGACATGCAACAGGTCGATACCGGTGCGCTCCGCCATGTCCAGCATCAGCAGATGCGCGGTGGAGCCGACGCCCCAGCTGCCATAGGACAGCCGCCCGTGCGCACGCCGCGCCGCCTCCAGCATCTCGGCGAAGCTGCCCCAGCGCGGATGCGCCACCAGCAGATAGGCCGAGGCGTAGAGCAGGCTGACATGGGTGAAATCCGCCAGCGGGTCATAGCCCAGGTTGCGGTAGGCGAAGGGCGCCTGGGCGAAGGCGGAATTGCTGCCGACCAGCAGCGTGAGACCGTCCGGCCGCGCCCGCGCGACATGCCGGGCGCCGACCGTGGTGGTGGCGCCCGGCTTGTGCTCCATGACGAAATTGCCGCCGAAGGTCTCGGCGAAGCCGTCCTGCAGGATGCGGGCGACGACATCGGTGCCGCCGCCCGGCGTGAAGGGAATGACCAGGCTGACGCTGCGGCCGTTCGGCCAGCCCTCCGGCCCGCGGCCCTGGGCGCGCGCCAGGGATGGAACGGCGAACGCGGCCGCGAGCGCGCGGCGCGGGAAGCGGAGCATGCACGTCCTCCCTTGGTCTCGTTGGGAGGAAGCCTACGCCGCACCGGCCCGCGGACTCAAACCCGGGCGGGCGTCCGGGGGGGTACGCTTCCCCCCCGGCGGAAATCCGGGACCCCATCGAAGGCGCGCGGCGCACGCGATGGGCTCCGTCAGGGGCAGCGCCCTAGCTTCGGCGTCACGCCCGGCGCGGCGGGCTCGCCGGCCAGGACCGGATCAGCGTGTCGTAGTCCACCGTCTCGCCCTGCGGCTTCTCGTTCGCCAGCTTGCGCTGCGGCGCGATGTTGCCGTCCTTCTTCGACTGCTCGTACCAGTGCTCGGCGGTCTGCCGCGGGTTGAGCCGCGGGCCGCACTCGCCCTGGACATTGGCGCGCTGCAGCCGTTCCAGCACGCTGTCTTGCGCCGCCGCCAGCGCGTCCATCGCCGCCTGCGGCGTCTTCGCGCCGGACGAGGCGTCGCCGATATTCTGCCACCACAGCTGCGCTAGCCGCGGATAATCCGGGATGTTCACGCCCGTCGGCGTCCACTGCACCCGGGCCGGGGACCGGTAGAACTCCACCAGGCCGCCCAGCGACTTCGCCCGCTCGGTGAAGCTCTGGTGCCAGATGTCGCTCTCGCGGATGAAGGTCAGGCCGACATGGCTCTTCTTCAGCGAGGTGGACTTGGCGACGCAGAACTGCGCGTAGAGCCAGGCGGCGCGGCGGCGATCCACCGGCGTGGATTTCAGCAGCGTCCAAGACCCGGCATCCTGGTAGCCGAGCTTCATCCCGTCCTTCCAGTAGGCACCCTTGGGCGAGGGCGCCATGCGCCAGCGCGGCGAGCCGTCCGGGCTCACCACCGGCAGGCCGGGCTTCACCATGTCGGCGGTGAAGGCGGTGTACCAGAACATCTGCTGCGCGATGGCGCCCTGCGCCGGCACCGGCCCGGATTCGGAGAAGGTCATGCCGGCCGCCTCGGGCGGGGCATATTTCTTCAGCCACTCGACATACTTGCTCACGGCATAGACGGCGGCCGGGCCGTTGGTGTCGCCGCCGCGCTCGATGGAGGAGCCGACCGGGCGGCAGCCCTCCATGCGGATGCCCCATTCGTCGACGGGCTTGCCGTTCGGGATGCCGCGGTCGCCATTGCCGGCCATGGACAGCCAGGCATCGGTGAAGCGCCAGCCGAGCGAGGGGTCCTTCTTGCCGTAGTCCATATGGCCATAGACCTTGACCCCGTCGATCTCCTTCACCGTGTTGGTGAAGAACTCGGCGATGTCCTCATAGGCCGACCAGTTCACCGGCACGCCCAGGTCGTAGCCGAACTGGCGCTTGAAAGCCTCCTTGATCGCCGGCCGGGTGAACCAGTCGTAGCGGAACCAGTAGAGGTTCGCGAATTGCTGGTCCGGCAACTGGTACAGCTTGCCGTCCGGGCCGGTGCCGAAGCTGCGGCCGATGAAATCCTCCAGGTCCAGCGTCGGCAGGGTCTGGTCCTTGCCCTCCCCCACCATCCAGTCGGTCAGCGGCACCGCCTGCTGGTAGCGGAAATGCGTGCCGATCAGGTCGCTGTCGTTGACCCAGGCGTCGTAGACGTTGCGGCCCGACTGCATCTGGGTCTGGATCTTCTCGACCACGTCGCCTTCCTGCAGCAGGTCGTGCCGCAGGCGGATGCCGGTGATCTCGGAGAAGGCGCGGGCCAGGGTCCGCGCCTCGTATTCGTGCGTGGTGATCGTCTCCGACACCACGTTGATCTCCTGGCCGCGGAAAGGCTGCGCCGCGCGGGCGAACCACTCCATCTCCTGCATCTGCTGCTCGCGCGTCAGCGTGCTGGGCTGGAATTCCTGCTCCACCCAGCGGCGCGCGGCATCCACGCCCTGCGCCACGCTGTGGCACGGCGCCAGGATCACCGGCGCGGCGAGCACCGCGGCGCTGCCGAGCAGCAGCCTGCGGCGGTTGACGGTCCCATCCTTCATGACGGTTTCCTCCCTCCTGGTTGGCGGCGCCCGGCGCCTCGGGCGCGGTGGTCAGGCCCAGCGGAACATGGCTGCGCCGAAAAGTACGGAGACGATGCTGGCACCCCAGAGCGGAGCATCGCCCGCCAGCGCCAGCCAGCCCAGATGGATGAAAGCACTACCCAGCAACGTCAGGAAAAGCCGGTCGCCGCGGGTGGTCGGCAGGCCGAGGATGCCGATGCGGTCGGCTTCCGGCCGCCAGATCGCCAGCGCGGTCATGACGCCGAGCGTGGCGAAGAGGGTGGCGAAGAAAAGGGCCGTCTCGGTGGTCCAGGCCATCCAGTCCAGGGCCATCAGGCGGACTCCCACAAGCGGGTGTTGAGGAGGGCTCTGCCCTCCTCAAACTCCACCCGCCAAAGGCCGAAGGGCCTTTGGAAACCTCGAGTCAAAGAAAACCCCATCTCACACCCGCCCCAGCGCAAAGCCGCGCGCGATGTGGTTGCGGACGAACCAGATGACGATGGCGCCAGGGATGATGGTCAGCGTCCCCGCAGCCGCCAGCAGCCCCCAGTCCATCCCGGCGGCCGAGACCGTGCGGGTCATGGTGGCAACGATCGGCTTGGCATCCACCGTGGTCAGGGTTCGCGCCAGCAGCAGTTCCACCCAGGAGAACATGAAGCAGAAGAAGGCCGCGACGCCGATGCCGCCGGCCACCAGCGGCATGAAGATGCGCACGAAGAAGGCCGGGAAGGACCAGCCATCGATCGCCGCGGTCTCGTCGATCTCCCGCGGCACGCCGGACATGAAGCCTTCTAGGATCCAGACCGCGAGCGGGATGTTGAACACGCAATGCGCCAGCGCGACGGCCCAGGGCGTGTCGAACAGGCCCACAGCGGAATAAAGCTGGAAGAAGGGCAGCGCGAAGACCGCCGGCGGCGCCATGCGGTTCGACAGCAGCCAGAAGAACAGGTGCTTGTCGCCCAGGAACCGGTAGCGGCTGAAGGCATAGGCCGCCGGCAGCGCCACCGCCAGGGAGATCGCGCTGTTCAGCAGCACGAAGGTCAGGCTGTTGATGTAGCCGCTGTACCAGGAGGCGTCGGTGAAGATGCGGCGGTAATTCTCCAGCGTCGGGTTCTGCGGCCAGAGCGTCATGCCCGTGCTGATCTCGAGATTCGTCTTCAGGCTCATGTTCACCAGCCAGTAGATCGGCGTGAGTAGGAACAGGATGTAGAGCCCGAGGACGACCCGCGGCGCGAGAGCGCTGGCCGCCAGCCGGCGTGCCGGCGCGCGCGCGGCGGGGATGGCGGCCGGGACGGCGAGGTCGCTCATCGGCTGGCCTCGCTCTGGCCGCGGGTGGTGGTGGCGTAGAACACCCAGCAGACCGTCAGGATGATCAGGTTGTAGACGATGGACATGGCCGCCGCCTTGCCCAGGTCGAACTGGCCGAGCGCAATCTTCACCAGGTCGATGGACAGGAAGGTGGTGGCATTGCCCGGCCCCCCGCCCGTCACCACGAAGGGCTCGGTGTAGATCATGAAGCTGTCCATGAAGCGCAGCAGCACGGCGATGGTCAGCACGCGCTGCATTTTCGGGAGTTGGATCGCGCGGAAGACGGCCCAGGCGCCCGCTCCGTCCACCTTCGCCGCTTGGTAATAGGCATCGGGGATGGCGCGCAGCCCGGCATAGCACAGCAGGACCACCAGGGACGTCCAGTGCCAGACATCCATCGCCACCACGGTGATCCAGGCGGCCAGTGGGTCGCGGGCATAGTTGTAGTCGATGCCGAGGCCGTTCACCGCCGCGCCCAGCAGGCCGATATCGCCGCGGGCGAAGACCTGCCAGATGGTGCCCACCACGTTCCAGGGGATCAGCAGAGGCAGGGCCAGCGTGACGAGGGAGGCCGCGACGCCCCAGCCCTTGCGCGGCAGGCAGAGCGCGACGGCGATGCCGAGCGGGATCTCGATCAGCAGGCAGAGCCCGCTGAACAGCAGCGTCCGCCACAGCGCGTCGAAGAACCGCCCGCCGAGATCGGTGGAGGGATCCAGCAACTCCTTGAACCAGGCGGTGCCGTTCCAGAAGAACTGGTTGTTCCCGAAGGTGTCCTGCACCGAGTAATTCACCACCGTCATCACAGGGATGAGGGCGGAGAAGGCGACCAGCGCCAGCACCGGCAGCACCAGCAGCCAGGCACGGTCGTCGCGCGGCTTGGCCATGCGCGTCAGGCCTCCCCTTCGGCCAGCCGGCCATCGGCATAGACATGCAGCCGCGCGAGGTCGAGCGCGAGGCAAGGCTCGGCCGGCACCGGCATCCCTTCCGGCAAGGTCGCGGCGAAAGGCCGGCCGGCCAGTTCCACGCGGGCGATGCGGCGGCGGCCGAGATCCTCCACGCGACGCAGCGAGACCGGCAACCCCTCCCGCGCCAGGGTGGCGAATTCCGGCCGGATGCCAAGCTCGACCTTGCCCGCCAGCGCGGGATAGGCGCGCGGCAGGGCGATGCGCGCGCCGCCCTCCAGCACCGCCTCCCGCCCCGCCACCGCGCAGGGCAGCAGGTTCATGCCGGGCGAGCCGATGAAATGGCCGACGAAGGTATGCGCCGGGCGATCGAACAGCGCCTCCGGCGTGCCGACCTGCACCACCTCGCCCTCGCTCATCACCACCACGCGGTCGGCGAAGGTCAGCGCCTCGGTCTGGTCATGCGTGACATAGATCATCGTCACCGGCACCTGCCGGTGCAGCTCCTTCAGCCGCGACCGCAGCTCCCACTTCAGATGCGGGTCGATGACTGTCAGCGGCTCGTCGAACAGGATGACGGCGACGTCGTCCCGCACCAGGCCGCGGCCCAGGCTGATCTTCTGCTTGTCGTCGGCGCCCAGGTTCCGTGCCCGCCGGTCCAGCATCGCCGTCAGGCCCAGCAACGCCGCGACATGCTCGACACGCGCATTGGCGGCCTTGGCCGGTACGCCGCGGTTGCGCAGCGGGAAGGCCAGGTTCTCCCGCACCGTCATGGTGTCGTAGACCACCGGGAACTGGAAGACCTGCGCGACATTGCGCCGCTCCGGCGGCAGGTCCGTCACCTCGGCGCCGTCGAAGACCACGCGCCCCTCGCTCGGCCGCAGCAGGCCGGAGACGATGTTGAGCAGGGTCGTTTTGCCGCAGCCGGAGGGACCCAGCAGCGCATAGGCCCCGGCATCCTCCCAGACCATGTCCATCGGCTTCAACGCATAGCCGCCGGTGCCGTAGCCATGCGCCAGGCGCTCGAAGCCGATGCGGGCCATCAGGCGGCCTCCGCCAGCGCCGCTTCGGCGGCCAGGCGACCGTCGGCGCCGAAGACCAGGCAGCGGCGCGGGTCCAGCCACACCGTCGCCGCCTCATGCGGCTCCGGCCGCCGCACGCCGGGCGCCAGCACCACCCAGTTCATCCCGCCGACATCCAGGTGGACATAGCTTTCCGACCCGGTGACCTCGGCGACGCGCACCTCGGCGGCCAGCGGCACGGCGCCCGGCAACGGTTCCAGCGAGAGCTGGTGCGCGCGGATGCCGATGGTGCAGGGCCCTTCCGGCAGGCCAGACACCGCCACCGGCAGCGCCACCTCGCCGGCCAGCAGCACGCGCCCGCCCTGGACCCGCGCCGGCGCCTCGTTCAGCGGCGGGTCGGAGAAGACGCGGGCCGTGGCGAGGTCGGCGGGATGGCGGAACACCTCCCCCGCCATGCCGAATTGCGTGACGCGCCCTTCGGACAGGGTGGCGACGCGGCCGCCCAGCAGCAGCGCCTCCGCCGGCTCGGTCGTCGCATAGACGAAGACCGTGCCGCTCTCGGCAAACAGCTTGGGCAGTTCCTCCCGCAGCTCCTCCCGCAGCTTGTAGTCCAGATTGGCCAGCGGCTCGTCCATCAGGACCAGGGCGGCGCGCTTGACCAGGGCGCGGGCGATGGCGGTGCGCTGCTGCTGCCCGCCGGAGAGTTCGAGTGGCCGCCGCTGCAGGTAGGGGCCAAGGCGCAGCAGCCGCGCCGCCTCCTGCACCCGCGCCTCGATCTCCGCCTTCGGCAGCCGGGCGACGCGCAGCGGCGAGGCGATGTTCTCGTACACGGTGAAGGACGGGTAGTTGATGAATTGCTGGTACACCATGGCGACGCTGCGCCGCCGCGGCGGCAGGCCCGTCACCTCCGTCCCCTCGGCGAAGATCCGCCCCTCGGTCGGGCGGTCCAGCCCGGCCAGCAGTCGCAGCAGCGTGGTCTTGCCCGCGCCGGTCGGGCCCAGCAGCACATTCGGCAGGCCGGGCGGAAGCTCCACCGTCACGGGGTGCAGCACCGCCTGCCCGCCGGCCGAAAGGCCAAGCCCGTCCAGACGCAAGCTCACTCGGCCGCCCTCCGCGCCGGCATGGCGTCCATATGCGCGGCCAGCGCCGCCTGCCCCTCGGCACCGATGCGCAGGCCCAGCTTGCTGCGACGCCAAAGGATGTCCGCCGGGGCGCGCGCCCATTCCTCGCGGATCTGCCAGTCCACCTCGCGCGCCGTCAGCCCGGCGCCGAATTCCTGGCCCAGATCGGCCGCGCTGCGCGCATCGCCCAGCATGGCGGGCGCGCGGGTGCCGTATTGCCGCACGAGGCGGCGCGCCGTCCGCGCCTCCAGGAAGGGGTAGCGGGCGCGCAGATCCTCCGCCACCCGCGCCGCGCCGTCCCAGGGGAAGTCGCCGCCCGGCAGATGGGCGCGCGCCGTCCAGGGCGCCCCCATGCCGGGCAGATGCGGGCCGAGCTTGGCGAGCGCCGCCTCAGCGAGCCGCCGATAGGTCGTGATCTTCCCGCCGAAGATCGAGAGCAGTGGCGCCTCCCCATGGGCGGCGTCCAGGGTCAGGACATAGTCCCGCGTCGCTTCCTGCGCGCGGCTGGCGCCGTCGTCATAGAGTGGCCGCACGCCCGCATAGCTCCAGATCACGTCGTCGCGGGTGACCGGCTGGCGGAAATAGCCGCTGACCGCCTCCAGCAGGTAGTCGGTCTCGGCATCGGAGATCGCCGCCTCGCCGGGGTCGCCATGGAACTCCTCGTCGGTGGTGCCGATGAGGGTGAAATCCTCCTCGTAGGGGATGGCGAAGCAGATCCGGCCATCGGCGTTCTGGAAGATGTAGCAGCGGTCATGGCCGTAGAGCCGGCGGGTGACGAGGTGGCTGCCTTTCACCAGCCGGACCTTCGCCGGGGTGTTCAGCCCGGCGACGCCGCCCAGCACCTCCGCCGCCCAGGGGCCGGCGGCATTCACCAGCACCCGCGCCGCCACCTCCCGCACCGTGCCGCCCGGCTCCTCGCGCAGCGTCACCCGCCACAGCCCGCCATCCCGCCGGGCGGAGGCGACGCGGGTGCGCACCAGCACCTCCGCGCCGCGATCGGCGGCGTCGCGGGCGTTCAGCACGACGAGGCGCGCATCCTCCACCCAGCAATCGGAATACTCGAAGCCGCGGGTGAAGGCCGGGCGCAGCGGCTCGCCCACCGGGTCATGCCGCAGATCCAGCCCGCGCGTCGGCGGCAGGATGCGACGGCCGCCGAGATGGTCGTAGAGGAAGAGGCCGAGGCGCAGCAGCGGCCAGGGCCGCAGCCCCTTGTGGTGCGGCAGCACGAAGCGCAGCGGCCAGACGATATGCGGCGCCGCCTGCAGCAGCACCTCCCGCTCGACCAGCGCCTCCCGCACCAAGCGGAACTCGTAATGCTCCAGGTAGCGCAGACCGCCATGGATAAGCTTGGTCGAGGCGGAGGAGGTGGCGCCGGCGAGGTCGCCCTTTTCGGCCAGGGTCACCGACAGACCGCGGCCCGCCGCGTCGCGCGCGATGCCGCAGCCATTCACCCCGCCACCGATGACGAGAAGATCCCGCACTTGGTCCGTGCTGCTGCTCGACACGTTGCCTCCTGCCCTTGGGCGGTATCCTGCCGGCCCCAATCCGAAAGCTCAAGCGAAGATATCGCGTCATAAGCGCGCCTCGGAGGGTTTCGGTTTCCTGGACGCGAATGCGCATCAAAGCGGCCGGACGGGCCGTCGAAAAAATGCGAAAGCGGTACGGATCAGTGATCGCCCGGGCTCGTCTTACGCAGAGTTTCTATTGGAAAACAAGGACTTGGAGAGACCGGCGCGCTCCACGCCCTGGCGCCTAGGCTAGGCCGCAGTGCCCGCAGCCGCCGCGCCGATGTCACTTTCGGTGCTCTCGGGCGGCGTCTCTTCCGCCAGCAGCAGCCGCGTCCCGGCCGCCCGGCAGGCCTCGGCGAAGCGGGCCGGCGGCCGCCGGTCCAGCACCACGGCCTGCAATTGCGCCACATGGCCGATGCGCACGGGGGCGGAGCGGTCGAATTTCCCGGCATCCGCCACCAGCACCGCCTGGCGCGCATTGGCCAGGATGGCGCGCGCCACCCGCACCTCTCGGTAGTCGAAATCCAGCAGGCTGCCATCCTCGTCCAGCGCCGAGGCGCCGATGACGGCGAAGTCCAGCTTGAACTGGGAGACGAGATCGACCGTCGCCTCCCCCACGATGCCGCCATCGGCGCGGCGCACCGGCCCGCCGGCGACCACCACCTCCACCCCCTCCGCCGGCAGCAGGATGCCGACGACATGGATGTTGTTGGTCACCACCAGAAGGTCGCGGTGGTTGGCCAGCGCCCGCGCCACCTCCTCGGTGGTCGTGCCGATATTGATGAAGAGCGAGGAGCCGTCGGGGATCAGCGCGGCGCAGCGGGCCGCGATCCGCCTCTTCTCCTCATGCGCCAGCGCGCGGCGGGCGGCATAGGCCAGGTTCTCGGTGCCGGAGGACAGGATGGCGCCGCCATGCTGGCGCGCCAGCAGGCGGCGGTCGCAGAGGGTGTTGAGGTCCTTGCGGATGGTCTGCGGGCTGACCCCGAAGCGCCCCGCCAACTCCTCCACCCCGACGCGGCCGGCGCCGCGGGCCAGGGCGAGGATCGCCTGCTGCCGGTCCGACAGCGCATCGGGAAACGGCCCGCTCATGCCGGGCTCACGGCGCGTCGCGGCGCGCCATGCCGCGGATGCCGGCGCGGCCGCGAGCGGGTGCTGGGTGGATGCGTCTCACAGCACCGGAGGATGCGCCTCCGCGACCGCCGAGGGAAGCCGCACGCCGATGGCGGCACGGATGCGGGTCAGCGCGCGGTCCCAGCGATCGGCGACCATCGCCTCGAAGGGTTCCGACTTCCAGCACCAGCCGAAGGCGCAGCCGCGCACCTGCACCTTCTGCGACAGGGCGAAGGGACTGCCCTCGGTCATGCGCACCCGCACCAGCCGGCTGCGGTCGCGCGGGCGGAACATGCTCTGGAATTCCTGCGGCAGCGCGTCGGAGACGGGCAGCAGCGCCTCCACCACCCCTTCCGCCGCCTGGGTGCCGCCGGTGATGACCACGCGCTCCCCCGGCTCCAGCCCGAACAGGTAGATGTCGGGCAGGTAGGCCAGGATCGCCGGGGTGTCGGCATGGATCTGCAGCAGCTCCTCGCCCAGCCGCACCACCTGGCCGGGCAGCGGCACCCGGGCGCCGACCACGCCGGCGCGGCCGGCGCGGACGCGGCCGTTGTCGTAGAAGGCCTGCAGCTGCGCCAGCGACTCCGCCGCCTTCTCCCGCGTGCGGATCACCATCGGCAGCTCCGTGGTCAGCACCGTCGCCTCCGACCGCAGCCCGGCCAGGCGCGCCGCCGCCTCGTACTGGCTGCCCAGCGCCTCGCCCTTGCGCTGCAGGGAGACCCAGCCCTCGCTCGACATGCCGTCGAGCTTCGCCACCGCCTCCACGCTCTGCCGGGCATGCCGGTCGGCCATCGGCAGCAGGGACTGCAGGCCGGCGGCGCGGATCCGCAGCTGCAGCTCCTTCGTCGTCAGCTCGGCGTTCTGCGCCGAGACCTGGGCGATGTCGCGCAGCATCTCGGCCGACTCGACCTCGGCCACCACCTCGCCGGCCTGCACCCGCTGGCCTTCCCGCACCAGCACGCGGGCGACGCGCGCCGGGTAGGTGGCGGCGGCGACGCTGCGGTCGGTCACCACCAGGCCATCGGCCTGCAGCATCACCGCATCGCCCATCGCCCAGTTCAGCCCGGCCAGGCTGAGCCCGAGCAGCAGGAGCAGGTAGACGCCCTTGGCCCACTGCACGGGGGAGCGCCGCTGCTCCGCCCGCAATTGATCGATCCTGGTCACCGGTCGGATGCGCTGCATCGGATCACCACTTTCGGATGCGCCGGACCTCGGCCGGGACGTAGTCGTCCCGCCGCGATCCGAAGAGGAACCATTCCTGGATGAAGGCGAAGAGCCGGACCGGGCGCATGACCCAGGCCGAGAAGACCGCGTGGCCCGGCGCGTAGAGCAGCAGGGACAGCGGCACGCGCCGCGGCACGGCCAGCGCCGCGGCCGCCAGCATGGCGGTGTCGAGCAGCAGCAGCCCGGCCTGCATGGCCAGCAGGATCGGCACCGCCATGTCGCCATACATGGCGAAGAGCCAGGCGAGGTAGAGCGGGAAGGCGACGGTCGCGCCGAACTCGAACACCAGGAAGTCCCACTGGTGCACCGCCTCGGCCATGCCCATCGCCGGGTCGCCGCCGAACAGGATGCGGCGGTGCTTGCGGAAGCGCAGGCGGATCGCGTCGCGCTCCCACCGCAGGCGCTGCCGCACCAGGCCGCGGAACCGCGCCGGGACATCGGTATAGCAGGTGGCGTCAGGGGCGAAGGCGACGCGCCAGCCGGCGGCCCGCACCCGCAGCGTGAGGTCCAGGTCCTCACCGCCGCCGACATCGCAGCCGCCCACCTGCAGCAGCGCCTCCCGCCGGAAGGCGCCGAAGGCGCCCGAGACGCAGGTGACCTGGTTCAGCGCATGCCCGACCCGCCGGCCGACGGAGATGGAGAGCAGGTATTCGACCTCCTGCAGCTTGGCGACGAGGCTGTGCCCCCCGTTGCGCGGCGCGATGTCGCCGGAGACGGCGCCGACCAACGGGTCGGCGAAGGGCGCCAGGATGCGTTCCAGCGCATCCGCTCCGAAGGAACAGTCGCAATCGACATTCACCACTAGGTCGCCGGTGGCGGCGTGCAGCGCCAGGTTCAGCCCGGCCGACTTGCCGCTGCGCAGGTCGGTCGCCAGCGCATGGTCGGCGAGGCCGAGCCGGACCATCCGCGCCGCGACGCCCGCCATGGCGTCGGTGGAGCCGTCGCTGACCACCACCACCTCGGACGGCCTTAGGGTCTGTTCCTGCAGGCTGCGCAGGCAGCGCTCCAGCGCCTCCGCCTCATTGTGGCCGACGACGACGACGCTGACGCGCGGCAGGACCGTGGGCGGCGGCGGGACGCGGCGGCGCGCCCGCCTCTCCCGCCAGCCGGCCAGCATGCCCAGCATCAGGAAGGCCAGGCCGTAGCGCGGGATCTCCAGCGCGACGGTGTACCAGAACAGGTTCAGTAGGCCGAGCGTGGACTGGGACGCGATGTAGTCCAGCGCGACCGCGAAGCCGCCCGTCATGCCATGGCCCGCAGCAGCAGCGGGTCATGCGTCTGCAGCGAAGCCTCCAGCGGCTCCGCCAGCGGCGCCTCGCAGCCGCGCAGCAGCCGCGGCGTCAGCGCCGCCAGCAGGCCGGGCGCGGCATCCTGCAGCAGCAGCCAGTCAGCCTCCGGCGTCGCCACATGCAGGCTGTCCGCCTCCAGCGTGCTGGCGAGGTTGGCCAGGAAGAGCCGGCGCATGGCGTCGAAGCCGTGCTGGCCGCGGCGGCGCAGCAGCTTCTCCCGCGCGGCGTAGCGCAGCGCCAGCAGGACGGTGCCCGGGCCGGCGCCGGCCAGCGCGGCGCGGATCTCGGCCGGCAGCCGGCCGGGCTCGGCGGCCGCCGCCTCGGTCCCCACGGTGCCCTGGCGCAGCGCCGCCTCGCCGTCCGCCGTCAGCGCATAGCCGAAGATGTCCTGCCGCGCCGCGGCGGCCCCTTCGGTATGGCCGCCACAATCCAGGCAGGCGAAGCCGATGCTGGGCTCCGGGCTCAGCATGCCGCAGGCAAGGCAGTTCTGCACCGTGCCGGACCGCGTGTGGTCGCTGCCGTAGTGCCGCAGCTGGGCGCTGCATTTCGGGCAGACCAGCTTGGTACCGCGGGCGAAGTGGGATGCGGGGGCCTGGTGGGCGCAGCGGAAGTGGTGGATCAGCTCGACCGACTCGAGGCGCGGGGAGCGGCAGCTGCCGCATTCCTCGCGCACGTTCAGCCGGAAGGACCCGCAATCGCCGCAGGCATGGAACCGGTCGAAGAAATGCCGGCGCAGCAGGCCGCGCCCGGCCAGGCGTTCGGCGGCCAGCCGCGTCTCCAGCTGCGGGAAGCAGCCGGGATAGCGGACGCAGGCGCGGCTGCCGGGGTCGTGCCGCGGCTGCAGCGCGCGGTCGGCGATGAAGGTCCAGGCCAGCAGCCTGGTGTCCAGGTCGGCCGCCTGCAGCACGCGCGGCGGCAGGCTGCGGCGGCGCTCGGCGAAGCCGGCCAGGGTGCCGGCGACCGCCGCCCAGCTGGCACGGTCGCCGACGGCGAAGCTGGCATCGGCTTCCGGGCAGCGGCCGGACAGGTCGATCACCGGCAGGAGCGCATGGGCGGAGGCGAGGCGCGCCTCGGCCGCCTCCTCGAGCGCCTCGGGCCCCGGCAGCAGGATGGCCTCGGCCGGCCGCCGGCCCGACAGGTCGAAGCAGCCGCGCAGCATCCGCACGGGGGGCGGTTCCGTGCCGCGCAACACCAGGGCGGCCGGGCGGTCGGCCAGGCCCAGCTCCTGCCACGCGGCGTCGGCCTTGAAGAAGACGCCCTCGATCGCCGGCAGGGCGGGCGGGCGCGGCGGCCGGCCGAGCACGATGTCGGGGCTGGCCGTCTCCAGCTCGTTCCAGCCGAAGCCGGCCGGCGCGGCTTCGCGCACGGGGGCGAGGTCCCGGGCCGGCGGGGCTGTGGTGTCCGTTCCGACTCCCGCATTGGTCAGCATGGCGAATCGGTCTCCCTAGCGAGGTCAGGCGCCCGGGAATGTCCCGGTCCGGCCCGGGCCGGGCCCGGATGCGCTAGCGGCTCACTAGGCCGTGAAGCTTTCCGGCTTTTGAACGTACTCTGTATGCAATTGCTGGTTGGGGGGGGTGGCGGGGCGGCGGTTGCCGGCCCCTCCGCCCCGCCGCATGCTCCGCTGCATGGGACGGGAGCGGGGCGAAGGCCGCATGGCCGAGGACAACGGAATGCCGGAAGCCCGGGTGGTCCGGGACTGGCTCGACCGGTTCGGGGCGGCGCTGGGGGCCGGCGACGCGGCCGCGCTCGCGGCGTGCTTCGCCGCGGACGGCCATTGGCGCGACGTCGTCGGGTTGGGCTGGCGGATCGCCAGCGTCAGCGGCGCCGGGGCGGTGGCCGCGGCGCTGCTGCCCGCCGCCACGGCCCGCGGCGCGCAGGGCTTCGCCCTGGACCCGGACCGCGTCCCGCCCCGCCGGGTGGAGCGCGCCGGCACCCCCTGCATCGAGGCCATCCTGCGCTTCGACACCGCGGTCGGCCCCGGGCATGGCGTGCTGCGCCTGCGCCAGGGGCAGGACGAAGGCGCATCAGCCGCCTGGACGCTGATGACCGGCCTGGCCGATATCGCCGGGCATGACGAGGAGTCCGTCAGGCTGCGGCGGGAGGAGCCGGCCTTCGAGCGCGACTGGCACGGCCCCAACTGGCTGGACCGCCGCCGCGCCGCCGCGCGCTACGCGGACCGCGAGCCCGCCGTGCTGGTGGTCGGCGGCGGCCATGCCGGGCTGACCTGCGCCGCCACGCTGAAGGCGCTGGGCGTCGAGGCCCTGGTGGTCGACCGCTACGAGCGCATCGGCGACAATTGGCGCAGGCGCTACCACGGGCTGAAGCTGCACAACACGCTGCCCAGCAACCACCTGCCCTACCTGCCCTTTCCGCGCACCTGGCCGAACTACATCCCGAAGGACAAGATCGCCGACTGGCTCGAATTCTACGCCGAGGCGATGGAGATCGATGTCTGGACCCGCACCGGCTTCGAGGGCGCGGAGCAGGATGCCGCGTCAGGCCGCTGGACGGCCCGGCTGCGCCTGGCGGACGGGTCGGAGCGCGTGGTGCGGCCGCGGCACATCGTCATGGCCACCTCGGTCAGCGGCACGCCGAAACTACCGGAGATCCCGACGCTCGACCGCTTCGGCGGCGCCGTGGTGCATTCCAGCGGCTTCGCCAGCGGCGCCGCCTGGCGCGGCCGGCCCGTGCTGGTCTTCGGCACCGGCACCAGCGCGCATGACATCGCCCAGGACCTGCACGGCAACGGCGCGCAGGTCACCATGGTGCAGCGCAGCCCGACCCTGGTGGTGAATGTCGAGCCCAGCGCGCAGCTCTATGACGGGATCTATTCCGGCCCCGGCCCCAGCCAGGCCGACCGCGATCTGCTGAACCAGTCCTTCCCGCTGCCCGTGATGAAGCAGGCGCACCGGCTGCTGACCGACCGCGCCCGGGCGCTGGATGCCGAGCTGCTGGCGGGGCTGGAGCGCGCCGGCTTCCGGCTGGAGTTCGGCGAGGACGGGACGGGCTGGCCGCTGAAGTACCGCACCCGCGGCGGCGGCTACTATTTCAATGTTGGCTGCTCCGAGCTGATCGTCCGCGGCGAGATCGGGCTGGTGCAGTATGCCGATATCGAGGGCTTCGAGGCCGCCGGCCCGCGGCTGAAGGATGGGCGGCTGCTGCCGGCGGACCTCGCCGTGCTGGCCACCGGCTACCAGGGGCATGGCCACCTGCTGCCGGCGCTGTTCGGGCCGGCGGTGGCGGCGCGGGTCGGCCGGGTCTGGGGCTTCGACGAGAACCAGGAGCTGCGCAACATGTGGATGCGCACGCCGCAGCGCGGGCTGTGGTTCACCGGCGGCTCCTTCTCCCAGTGCCGGATGTATTCCAAGCCGCTGGCGCTGCAGATCCTGGCGGAGGAGTTGGGGCTGGCCTGACCGGCCCGCCCCCCTCCCCTCCCTCAGCCGCGCAGGAAGCCGCCGGCGCGGCCGAGCACCTGCTCCGCCCCGGCGACCAGGTCGGCCAGCACGTCGGCCGCCGGGCGCACGGCGCGGACTAGGCCGAGCCCCTGGCCGGCGAAGCCGCCCCAGACATCGGCGCGGCCGGCCGCCAGCGCCGCCACCGTGACCTGGCTGGAGACCATGCCCTGGTACGGCATGGGCAGCGGCTCGATCCCCGCCTCGGCATAGGCGGCCGCCCAGCGGTTGCGCACCATCCGCGCCGGCTTGCCGGTGACGGAGCGGGAGACGGTGGTGCCCTCGTCATTGCCCTCCACCAGCGCCTGCTTCTGCGCCGGGCTGATCCCGGCCTCCTCCGTCGCCAGGAAGGCGGTCCCGATCCAGGCGCCCTCGGCGCCCAGCAGCAGCGCGGCGGCGATGCCGCGGCCGTCGCCCAGCCCGCCGGCGCCGACCACCGGCACCCGGCCGCCGACCGCGTCGACCACCTGCGGGATCAACGCCATGGTGCCGATCGGCGAGTTGTGGCCGCCGCCGTCATGACCCTGCGCCACGATGACATCGACGCCCGATTCGACCACCTGGCGCGCGTGGCGGGTGGTGCCCACCACCGCCATCACCGTCGTGCCGTTGGCGTGCAGCCGGTCCAGCCAAGGGGCGGGATTGCCCAGGCCGGCCGCATAGACCGGCACCCGCTCCTCGATCACCACCTCCATCTGCGCCTCGAAGAAGGCGCGGCTGAGCGGCGCCGGGCCGTCGCGGTCGGCGGGATGCCGGTCCAGCGCGCGGTCGAGCGCCGCGGCCTCCAGCGGCGCGAGCCCCTCCCTGGCCAGGAAATCCTCGGCGAAGCGGCGATGCTGCGGGACCATCTCCTCGGCGGCGGGGCCGCCGGCATTGCCGCCGCCGCGGCGGACCGAGGCCGGCAGCAGCGTGTCCACGCCGAAGGGCCGGTCGGTGAGGGCACGGGTGCGGCGGATCCAGTCGCGGAGCTGGTTCGGCCCGCAGCTCGCGGCGCCCAGCACGCCGAGGCCGCCGGCATTGGAGACCGCCGCCGCCAGCTCCGGCGTGCTGGCGCGGCCCATGCCGGCCAGCAGGATGGGGTAGCGGATGCCGAGCAGGTCGCAGAGCCTGGTGTGCAGGGCCATGACGTCGTTCCTCCGGGGGCGCCTCTGGCGGGCGCCCGGGCAGTCTAGCCGAGCTTCCGGGAAGGCGCTGCGGGGTCCCGGGGGTGGCCTGCAGCACGGGGTGTCCCAGTGGGGTGTCCCTTTGGGGTGACCTTGTGGGGTGACCCTGCGGGGCGTCCCAATGGGGTGCCCCCGTCGCCCCCCGGGCCCACCCCGCCGAAGGCCGTGGGGCCGGCCGGGGCCCCTGCCGCTTGGCCGGGCAGGCTGCCGCCGCTAGCCTGCCGGCCGCCGCAGCGCGCGAGTCCCGATGTCCTTCTCCTACCGTATCCTGCCGGCCGGGCACCTGCTGGCCATCGAGGGGCTGGAGCCGCCGCATATCGGCGCGCTGCTCGACCTGGCCGAGAGCTATGCGCTGCTGAACCGGTCCGGGAAGACCCAGCGCGACCTGCTGAAGGGCCGCACCCTGATCAACCTGTTCTTCGAGGACAGCACCCGCACCCGCACCTCCTTCGAGCTGGCGGGCAAGCGGCTGGGGGCGGATGTCATCAACATGTCCGTCTCCACCAGCAGCGTGAACAAGGGCGAGACGCTGATCGACACGGCGACGACGCTGAACGCCATGCATTGCGACCTGCTGGTGGTGCGGCACGCCCAGTCCGGGGCGCCGGCGCTGCTCTCGCAGAAGGTCTCGGCCAGCGTCATCAATGCCGGCGACGGCACGCATGAGCACCCGACCCAGGCGCTGCTGGACGCGCTGACCATCCGCCGCCGCAAGGGAAGGCTCGAAGGCCTGGTGGTGGCGATCTGCGGCGACGTGCTGCACAGCCGCGTGGCGCGGTCCAACATCCACCTGCTGACGGCGATGAATGCCCGGGTGCGCATCGTCGGCCCGCCCACCCTGATCCCCGCCGATGCGGCGCGGCTCGGCGTCGAGGTGTTCCACGACATGCGCGCCGGCCTGCAGGGCGCCGACGTGGTGATGATGCTGCGGCTGCAGAAGGAACGGATGACCGGCGGGCTGGTCCCCTCCTCGCGTGAGTTCTTCCGCTTCTACGGGCTGGACCGGGAGAAGCTGGCGCATGCGAAGCCGGACGCCATCGTCATGCATCCCGGCCCGATGAACCGCGGCATCGAGATCGACAGCGCCATCGCCGACGACCCGGAGCGCAGCGTTATCGGCGAGCAGGTGGAGATGGGCGTCGCCTGCCGGATGGCGGTGCTGGACGTGCTGGCGCGGGACCTGCGCCGCAACGCCTGATCAGGGCAGCGTGCCGCCGATCGCCCGGTACACCTCCGCCAGCCGCTCGTATTCCGGCCGGCCGGGAATCAGGTCCCTGGTCAACCCTGCGGCCGGCGTCCCCGGCAGCGGCCCGGGGGACGGGCCGGCCAGCCGCCGCATGACGTCGAAGACCGTGCGGATGCCGTCGCGCTGCAGCGCCTGGAATGCCTCGGACTGCGCCAGCACCAGCAATTGCGCCTGGGCGATCCAGTCGACGATCTCGCTCATCTGGTAGCCGGAGGAGTCGTAGAGCAGAAAGGGGTTGGCATGCGCGAGGTCCACCGCGTCGTCGATGCCGACCTCCTGCAGCCGGAAGGTGACGCCGCGCGAGATGCCCTGCACGAGTTCCAGGGCGAAGGCCTCGGACCGCTGCTCGGCCTGGATCAGCCGGTTGAAGGCGCCTTCCAGCCAGGCGATCCCGCGCTGCGGGAACATGCCCACGCCGAAGCCGATGAGGGCGACCGAGACATCCGGCAGCCCGTGCCGCAGCGTGACCGCGACCAGCACCGCGAGCGCGAGGCGGATGGTGATCTTGCGGAAGGTGCTCGGCAGGATCTGCAGGGACGTCGAGCGGTCGAAGATGGTCACCAGCGCCCAGCAGATCCAGCCCAGGAAGGCGAACCCCACCACCACCAGCGTCCCGGTCTGGTATTGCCGGAAGGCCAGGACATCGGCCGGGGTCACGCCCTCGCCCTGGGCCGGCAGGATGCAGCGCGGGCCGCAGAGCATCAGGTAGTGCTTGGCGTCCACCAGCCCTTCCGGCGTCGGGGCATCCGCCACCAGGATCACCACCAGGAAGAAGTTGAGCGCGAAGAGGAACAGCAGCGGCGCGACATAGTCGAAGGGCCGCGCCTTCACCCGCGACCCGTCGAACAGGCGCCGGTAGGTGCTGCCCGCCAGGTCCGGGTAGCAGGCATCCAGCGCCTTCTGCCGGTTGGCCACCAGCGTCCGCACGCCGACCACCGCCAGCAGGGAGAACAGCGGCACGACCAGCAGCAGCAGCCAGAAGGCGACCACCTGCAGCGAATTGTCGGCCGTGGCGCGCAGCCCGGGCATGAGCCCGAGCATGACGTTGAGACCGGTCAGGATGCGATCCATGGTCGTCTGGCTTTTCACAACGAATACGGAACGATGCGGCGATCCGCGCGGCCCGTCAACGTCGCGCCGGTAGCCAGCCCCGCGGCGAATGCGTAAACCCTGTCCCATGCCTGACACGCTGTACGCCGGCGCACGCCTCCTCGACCCCGCCACCGGTCTCGACGGCATCGGCGACCTGCTCGTCCGCGACGGCGTCATCCTGGACCATGGGGCGGGACTCGGCCGCCCGGACAGCGCCGGGGTGGTGGACTGCGCCGGCCTCTGCCTCCTCCCCGGCCTCGTCGACCTGCGCGCCGATATCGGCGAGCCGGGGCATGAGCACCGCGAGACCATCGCCAGCGTCGCCCAGGCCGCGGCGGCCGGCGGCATCACCACGCTCTGCGTCCTGCCGGACACCGATCCGGCGCTGGACGACCCGGCGCTGGTGCAGTTCGTCCTCCGCCGCGGCGAGGCGACCGGGTCGCTGACCCTGCTGCCCTACGGCGCAGCGACCAAGGCCTGCGGCGGCAAGGAGCTGGCGGAGTACGGGCTGCTGAAGGAGGCCGGGGCCGTCGCCTTCACCGATGGCCGCCGCGCCATCGCCTCGGCGCGGACCATGCGCCTCGCCCTGTCCTATGCCCGCGGCTTCGGCAGCTTCATCGTGCAGCACCCGGAGGAACCCAGCCTCGCCGCCGGCGGCGCCGCGACGGAGGGCGAGCTGGCGACGCGGCTGGGCCTGCCCGGCATCCCGCCGGCGGCCGAGGCCATCATGGTCCAGCGCGACATCGCGCTCGCCCGCATCACCGGCGGGCATGTGCATTTCGCGCATGTCAGCACGGCCGCGGCGCTGGACCTGATCCGCGCCGCGAAGGCCGAGGCGCTGCCCGGGGGCTTTCGTGTCACCTGCGACACCGCGCCGCCCTATTTCGACCTGAACGAGACGGCGATCGGCGACTGGCGCACCTATGCCAAGCTCTCCCCGCCGCTGCGGCCGGAGGCCGACCGGCTGGCGGTGGTGGCGGCGCTGCAGGACGGCACGATCGACGCCATCGCTTCCGACCACCAGCCGCGGGATGCCGACGACAAGCGGCTGCCCTTCGCCCAGGCGGAGGCCGGGGGCGCCGGCCTCGCCACGCTGCTCGGCGTGACCCTGGCGCGGGTGCATGGCGGCGACCTGCCGCTGCTGCAGGCGCTGGACCTGCTGACGGCGCGGCCGGCCCGGCTGCTCGGCCTGCCGGCCGGGCGGCTGGCCAAGGGCGCGCCGGCCGACCTGCTGCTGCTCGACCTCGAGCGCGGCTGGCAGGTGAAGGACGGGCAGTTGCCCGGCAAGGCGCAGAACTCGCCCTTCGACGGAAGGGCCCTGGAAGGCCGCGTGGTCGGCACCTGGAAGGCCGGCCGGAGGGTGTTCGGATGATCCTGCTGCTCGCGCTCGCGCTTGGCTATGCGCTGGGATCCATCCCCTTCGGCCTGGTGCTGACCCGGGCGGCCGGCCTGGGCGACATCCGGCAGATCGGGTCGGGCAATATCGGCGCGACCAATGTGCTGCGCACAGGCAGCAAGGCGCTGGCGGCGGCGACGCTGCTGCTCGACCTGCTGAAGGGCGTCGCGGCGCTGCTGGCGGCCGGCGCGCTGTGGGGCGAGACGGCCGGGCTGGTCGCCGGCTTCGGCGCCATGCTCGGCCATGCCTTCCCCGCCTGGCTGGGCTTCAAGGGCGGCAAGGGCGTGGCGACCGGCGGCGGCGTGCTGCTGGCGGCCGCCTGGTGGCTGGGGCTGGGGGCCGCGCTGGCCTGGCTGGCGACCGCGGTCGTCACCCGCATCTCCTCGGCCGCCGCCATCGCCGCCTGCGTGGCGGCGCCGGTCATCGCGCTCCTCGCCGGCCGGACCGACCTCGCGGTCTTCGCCGCCGGCATCGCCGCCCTGGTGGTCTGGCGCCACCGGCCGAACATCGAACGCCTGCTGGCCGGCACCGAGCCGCGGATCGGCCGCAAGGCCTGACCCCCGCGCGGCCGGCGCCGCGGCCAAGGGCGCCCGCCACTGGCCGCCCGCCGCAGGCCGCCCGCCACACGCGGCGCGCCACGCGCCGGCATGCGACGCTGGCGGAACGGTCCGGCCGGCCGCTATCCTGGCCGCCCCCTGGTCCGCGGCCGCCATGCCCGATTCGACGCCCCCCGTCGCCGATCACAGTCCCGCCGATCCCAGCCCCGCCGAGGCGCTGGCCCGCCTCCGCCTCGCCCGCACCGACGGCATCGGGCCGCTGACCTTCCGCCGCCTGCTGGACCGGCATGGCAGCGCCGGCGCCGCCCTGGCCGCCCTGCCGGCCCACGCCGCCCGCCGCGGCGCCCGGCTGCTGCTGGCGCCCGAGGATGCGGCCCGGCGGGAGATGGAGGCGCTGCAGCGCGCCGGCGCCCGGCTGCTCTTCGCCGGGCTGCCGCCCTACCCGCCCCTGCTGGCGATGCAGGAAGACGCGCCGCCGGTCCTCGCGCTGCAGGGCGACCCGCAGGCGCTGCTGCCCCGCGCCGTCGCACTGGTCGGCGCCCGCAACGCCTCCGCCGCCGGCCGGCGGATGGCCGAGGACCTGGCCGAGGGGCTGGCGGCCGCCGGCATCGCCGTGGTCTCCGGCCTCGCGCGTGGGATCGACGCGGCGGCGCATCTCGGCGCGCTGCGGCGCGGCCGCACCATCGCCTGCGTCGCCGGCGGCCTCGACCAGCCCTACCCACCCGAGCACGCCCGGCTGCAGGCCCGCATCGCCGATGAGGGCGGCGCGGTGCTGGCCGAGGCGCCCTGGGGCGTCGCCCCCCTGGCCCGGCATTTCCCGCGGCGGAACCGGATCGTCGCCGCCCTCTCCTTCGGCGTGGTGGTGGTGGAGGCGGCGCCGCGCTCCGGCAGCCTGATCACCGCCCGGCTGGCGCTGGAGGCGGGGCGGGAGCTGTTCGCCGTGCCGGGCAGCCCGCTTGACCCCCGCTGCCGCGGCTCGAACGACCTGATCCGCCAGGGCGCCCACCTGACCGAATCGGCCGATGACGTGCTGGACCACCTGCCCGAGGCCCCCCGCCCGACCCGGTTGTTCGAGCCGCCGCCGGCCTGGGAGGCGGAGGATCCGGCCGAGGATCTCTTCGCCGCGCCGGCCCCTGCCCCCCTGCATGGCCCGGGCGACAGCACGGAAGTGCTTGATCTGATTGGTGCGGGTCCGATGCCGGTTGACGAGGTGATGCGGCGCTGCCACCTCTCGCCCTCCGCGATCCAGGCGATCCTGCTTGATCTCGAACTGGCCGGACGGGTGGAGTTGCTGCCGGGCAACCGGGTGGCGCTCACCGGACGCTAGACCGGGACCCCTCGGCCCGCCCGCTCGCCGCCCGCCTCCCCCTCCGCCCGGGGGCGGCCACAGGATGTGTTGGAGTCCATGCCGGACGTCGTCGTCGTCGAGAGCCCCGCCAAGGCCAAGACCATCAACAAGTATCTCGGCCGGGACTTCACGGTGCTGGCGAGCTTCGGCCATGTCCGCGACCTGCCCCCGAAGGACGGCTCCGTCCGGCCGGAGGAGGATTTCGCCATGGACTGGGAGTCCGAGGACCGTGGCGAGCGGCAGGTGAACGAGATCGCCCGCGCGCTGAAGGGCGCCCGGCGCCTCTACCTCGCCACCGACCCGGACCGGGAGGGCGAGGCGATCTCCTGGCATGTGAAGGACATGCTGGGCCGCAAGGGCGCGCTGAAGGGCGTGCAGGTCCAGCGCATCACCTTCAACGAGATCACCAAGCGCGCGATCCAGCACGCCATCGCCCATCCGCGCGACCTCGACGCGCCGCTGATCGATGCCTACCTGGCGCGGCGGGCGCTGGACTATCTGGTCGGCTTCAACCTCTCCCCCGTGCTGTGGCGCAAGCTGCCGGGCAGCCGCTCGGCCGGGCGGGTGCAGTCGGTCGCGCTGCGGCTGATCTGCGAGCGCGAGGCCGAGATCGAGGCCTTCCGCGCCCGGGAATACTGGACGGTCGAGGCCAAGTTCACCACGCCGGCCGGCGCGCCCTTCACCGCCCGCCTCACCCATTTGGATGGGAAGAAGCTCGACCAGTTCGACCTGCCGGACGAGGCCAGCGCCCTGCGGGCCCGCGCCGCGGTGGAGGCCGGGACCTTCAGCGTCCTGTCGGTCGAGAAGCGCCGCGTCCGGCGCAACCCGCCGCCGCCCTTCACCACCTCCACCCTGCAGATGGAGGCCAGCCGCAAGCTGGGCATGGGCGCGCAGCAGGCCATGCGGACGGCGCAGCAGCTCTACGAAGGCGTCGACATCTCGGGCGAGACGGTCGGCCTGATCACCTATATGCGGACCGACGGCGTGCAGATGGCGCGGGAAGCCATCACCGCCATCCGCGACCATGTGAAGGGGGAATTCGGCGCCGACTACCTGCCCGGCGCGCCGCGCGAATACACCTCCAAGGCCAAGAACGCGCAGGAAGCGCATGAGGCGATCCGCCCGACCGATGTGCGCAACACGCCGGACAAGGTCGCGCGCTACCTCGATGACCGGCAGCGCCGCCTCTACGAGCTGATCTGGAAGCGCGCCGTCGCGTCGCAGATGCAGTCGGCCGAGCTGGACCAGACCACGGTCGAGATCGCCGATGCGGCGCGCAAGGTGGTCCTGCGCGCCACCGGCTCGGTCATCGCCTTCGACGGCTTCCTGAAGCTGTACCGGGAGGATGAGGACGACCGCGCCGCCGATGCCCGCGCCGGCATCACCGGCGTCACGGCCGGCGAGGACGAGGACAGCCGCACCCTGCCGCCGATGCGGGAGAAGGACCCGCTGAGGCGCGGCGAGGTCACCGCCAGCCAGCACTTCACCCAGCCGCCGCCGCGCTATTCCGAGGCGACGCTGGTCAAGAAGCTGGAGGAGCTGGGGATCGGCCGGCCCTCGACCTATGCCTCGATCCTGCAGACCCTGCAGGACCGGGACTATGTGAAGCTGGAGAAGCGCCGCTTCATCCCGGAGGATCGCGGCCGCCTCGTCACCACCTTCCTGGTGCATTTCTTCGAGCGCTACGTGGACACCGGCTTCACCGCCGGCCTGGAGGAGCAGCTCGACGACATCTCCGGCGGCCGGGCCGACTGGCGGGCGGTGATGCATGCCTTCTGGGACGAGTTCAAGCGGGCGGTCGACGCCACCAAGGACCTGAAGATCAGCGACGTCATCGACGCGCTGGACGACGACCTGGCGCCGCATTTCTTCCCCGACCGCGGCGACGGCGTGGACCCGCGCGTCTGCCCGGCCTGCTCGGGCGGGCGGCTCGGCCTGCGGCTCGGCCGCACCGGCGCCTTCATCGGCTGCTCCAACTACCCGGAATGCCGCTACACCCGGCCGCTGATCGCCCCGGGCGCTGAGGGCGAGGGCGCCACCGGCCTCACGGACGGCCCCCGCTCGCTCGGCCGCGACCCCGCCAGCGGCGAGGAGGTGACGGTCCGCCGTGGGCCCTATGGCGTCTATGTCCAGCTCGGCGAGGGCGGCACCGACGACAAGGGCAAGCCGACCAAGCCGCGCCGGGCCAGCCTGACCAAGGACATGGACCCCGACACGCTGGACCTGGACCGGGCGCTGCGCCTGCTGTCGCTGCCGCGCATGATCGGCCGCGACCCCGAGAGCGGCGAGGAGATCCAGGCCGGGCTCGGCCGCTTCGGCCCCTACATCAAGGTCGGCAGCATCTTCCAGTCGCTGGAGCCGGGGGATGACGTCCTCTCCCTCGGCATGAACCGGGCGATGGAGCTGCTGGCCAAGGCGCGGGCCAAGGTGCGCTTCGTCGGGCTGCATCCGAAGGACGGCGCCCCGGTCGAGATCCGCAAGGGCCGCTTCGGCCCCTATGCCCAGCACGGCAAGACGGTGGCCAACCTGCCCCGCAACCTCGCCATGGAGGATGCGACGCTGGACGAGACTGTCGCGTTGCTCGCCGAGAAGGGCAAGGAGCTGGTGCCGAAGGGCAAGCCGGGCGCCAAGGGCAAGGCGAAGGCGGCGCCGAAGCGCGCCGAGGCGGGGGATGCGCCGGCGCCGCGCAAGGCGCCGGCCCGCAAGGCGGCGGGGACCGCCGCGCCGGCCAAGGCCCCGGCCCGCAAGACGGCGGGAGCCGCCGCGCGCAAGCCGGCCGCGGCGAAGACACCCGCCGCGCGGAAGGCCGCCCCGAAGAAGAAGGCCTGAGATGGCCCGCCGCCCGCCCGGCGGCCCCGGACTGCCGCCTGATCTCCCCCCTGATCTCCCCCCTGGCCGCCCCCGGCCGGCGGAGGGCGAGGCGCCGCTGCCCTCGAAGGACGAGTTGCGGCGCTTCCTGCAGGCCAGCCCCGGCCGGGTGGGCAAGACCGGGATCAGCCGGCATTTCGGCCTCGGCCCCGACCAGCGCCCGGCGCTGCGCGCCCTGCTGAAGGACCTGCTGGCCGAGGGCGACGCCCAGCCTGCCGGGCGTCGCGGCGTCGCGGCCCCCGGCAGGCTGCCGGAGATGGCGGTCATCGAGGTGACCGGCACCGACCCGGATGGCGACCCCATCGCCCGCCCGCTCGGCTGGAAGCCCGAGCGGCAGGGGCCGATGCCGGTCATCTTCATGGCGCCCGAGCGTGCCGGGCAGCCCGCCCTGGCCCCTGGGGAGAAGGTGCTGGCCCGCCTCAAGCCGATCGGCGCCGGCAAGTACCAGGGCAGCACCGTCAAGCGCATCGGCGGCGCCAGCCCGGCGCGCATCCTCGGCGTCTACGAGGAGGGCCGGATCACGCCGACCGATCGCCGCCACCGCTCCGACTGGGCGGTGCCGCCGGGCGAGCATGGCGGCGCCGAGCCGGGCGAGATCGTCCTGGCCGAGCCGCTGCCGGGCCGGCCGCTCGGCCTCCGCCCCGCCCGCATCGTCGAGCGGCTCGGCCGCATGGGGGAGGCGCGGTCGGTCTCCCTCATCTGCATCCATGCCCATGGCATCCCGGAGCTCTTCCCGGCCGAGGCGGTGCGGGAGGCGGAGCGCGCCCGCGGGGTCGGCGCCGAGGGAAGGGAGGATCTGCGCGACATCCCGCTGGTCACCATCGACGGCGAGGATGCCCGCGACTTCGACGATGCGGTCTGGGCGGAACCCGACGGGACCGGCTGGCGCGTGATCGTCGCCATCGCCGATGTCGCCCACTACGTCACGCCCGGCAGCGCGCTCGACCGGGAAGCCTGGGCGCGCGGCAACAGCGTCTATTTCCCCGACCGCGTCGTGCCGATGCTGCCGGAGGCGCTGTCCAATGGCTGGTGCAGCCTGAAGCCGGGCGAGCCGCGCGGCTGCCTCTTCGCCGAGCTGCGCTTCGATGCCGGCGGCGCCAAGACCGCGCATCGCTTCGGCCGCGGGATCATGCGCAGCGCCGCGCGGCTGACCTATGAGCAGGTGCAGGCCGCGCGGGCGGCGGGCGAGGACCCGACCGGCACCCTCCGTCCCCTGTACGGCGCCTATGCCGCGCTGCAGGCGGCGCGGGACCGCCGCGGCACGCTCGACCTCGAATTGCCGGAACGGCGGGTGCGTCTCGACGACCAGGGGCGGGTGCTGGGGGTCGAGCCGCGCGCCCGCCTTGCCAGCCACCGGCTGATCGAGGAGTTCATGGTCGCGGCCAATGTCGCGGCGGCGGAGGAGCTGGAACGGCTGCGGCAGCCCTGCCTCTACCGCATCCATGACCGCCCGGCCGACCGCAAGCTGGAAGGGCTGCGGCAATTCCTGGAAAGCTTCGGGATCGACCTGCCGGCCTCCGACCGCCTGCATCCGCGCGACTTCGCCCGGGTGCTGGACCGCGTGCGGGGCCAGCCGGAGGAGCGGCTGGTCCACGAGACGGTGCTGCGGGCGCAGTCCCAGGCGGAATATGCGCCGGACAACATCGGCCATTTCGGCCTCGGCCTGTCGCGCTACGCGCATTTCACCAGCCCGATCCGGCGCTATGCCGACCTGCTGGTGCACCGCGCCCTGATCCGCGGCCTCGGGCTGGGCGGCGACGGGCTGGCGGAAGCGGAAGCGGCGCGCCTGCCCGACACCGGCGAGCATGTGACGCAGACCGAGCGGCGCGCCGCTGCCGCCGAGCGCGATGCGGTCGAGCGCTACCTTGCGGCATTCATGTCGCAGCACGTGGGAGAGGTGTTCGAGGCGCGCATTAGTGGCGTGACACGCTTCGGCCTGTTCGTCACCCTGGAGGCGAATGGCGCGAGCGGAATCGTCCCCATCGCGTCTCTGCCGGACGATCGATGGACCGAGGACCAGGCCAGGCAAGCCCGGCACGGGCGGATGCTGTCGGGCCAGCGGACCGGGCTCACCTTCACCCTGGGCCAGGCGGTGGAGGCGCGGCTGGTCGAGGCGACGCCCCGCACCGGCGGCCTGGTCTTCCACCTGATGCAGGGGGTGCCGCCGCGCCGGCCCGCGAAGGGCGGCGCCCGGCGCGGCTGATCCTGCTGCTGCTCCTGCTGCTGGTCCCCGCCATGGCGCAGGCGCAGGAGGCGCTGTTCCCGCGCGAGCAGGTGCAGGCGGTGCTGGCGACCGCCATGGGCGCGGTGCTGGAGCGGCATATCGAGCGCGCCACGCCGGCCGAGCTCGGCCTCTGGAGCATGCGCGGCCTGGAGGTGATCGAGCCCGGCTTCCGCACCGAATTGCAGAGCGGCACGCTGCTCCTCTCGGCGCCCGACCGGCTGCTCTCGGCCCGACCGATGCCGGCGCTGCCCGCCTCCGGCCCGCCGGACCTGGCGGCGGCGCCGCTGGCGGTGGCGCTGTCCGGCATGTTCGACGCGGCCTGGCGCGCCTCCCCCGCCATCCGCCGGGCGGGGCCAGAACGGATGCTGCGCAGCGCCTTCGAGGAGCTGTTCAACCACCTCGACCCCTACAGCCGCTACCTGACGCCGGAGGAGGCGCAGGCCGCCCGCGCCCGGCGCGTCGGGCAGAGCGGGCTGGGCCTGCGGCTGGCGGCCGGGCGCGGCGCGGAGGTGCGGGTGGCGGTGGTCGCGCCGGACTCGCCCGCGGCGGCGGGCGGGCTCCGCGTCGGCGACCGGGTGCTGGAGGTGGATGGCGAGGCGGTCTCGGCGCGCGACCTTTCCGCCGCCGCGGCGCTGCTGGAAGGCCCGGCCGGCACCGAGGTGAGCCTGCGGGTGGAGCGCGGGCGGCGGCGCTTCAACCTGCTGCTGCTGCGCAGCCTGGTGGCGCCGGAGACGGTGCAGGCGCAGGCGCGGGACGAGATCCTCTGGCTGCGGCTGGACGGCTTCTCCGCCGCCACCGACCTGCGGCTGGCCGAGGCGCTGGCGGAGGGGCTGCGCCCCGGCGGCCCGCGCGGCGTGGTGCTGGACCTGCGCGGCAACCGCGGTGGCCTGCTGGGCCAGGCCGTGGCGGTCGCCGGCGCCTTCCTGCCGGACGGCGTGGTGGCGCTGACCAGCGGCCGCCATCCGGATGCGGCGCGCACCTACGTCTCGGCCGGGCCGGACCTGGCGCGCAACCTGCCGCTGGTGGTGCTGGTGGATGGCCGCACCGCCTCGGCGGCCGAGATCGTCGCGGCGGCGCTGGCCGATCGCGGCCGCGGCGTGGTTGTGGGCAGCGCCACCACCGGCAAGGGGCTGATCCAGGCGGTGGTGCCGCTGCCGAATGGCGGCGACCTGCTGGTCACCTGGTCGCGCGTGCTGGCGCCGCGCGGCTGGCCGATCCAGGGGCTGGGCGTGATCCCGGCCGTCTGCACCTCCCTCGGTCCCGAAGCGACGGCGGCGGCGCTGGGCCGGCTGCGGCTGGGGGAGGCCCCGATGGCGCGGGTGCTGGCGCGGCAGCGCGCGGCGCGGGCGCCGGTGCCCGCCAGCGAGGTGGCGGCGC
>NZ_SMOA01000140.1 GCF_004353985.1 Paracraurococcus ruber
GGCGCGGCGCTGCCGGCCCGCGGCGGCGATGCGGCGGCGCCCCGCGCAGTCCCGCGATCGGTCCCGGCTGGCGGGCCGGCATGGCGGCGGCTGCATCGACGCCGCCTGGCCCGGCCGGGGGCAAGGCCCTTGCGCCCCCTCGGTCCCGGCCAAGGCCGCCCCGGGCTTCGCCCTTCGGCCGGGTTGTCCGCCTGCCGGCCGCAAGCTACAGCCGGACCCGCGGTGCCCTATCTGACGCGGAGCGTGACGCCGCTCTGCCACCGAGGCGCGCCAGCGGCGCGGCCTTCGCCCGCGGGCGCGACCCGCCCTGGCCGGACGGGCACGACCCGAGGAGGAGCCACGCCGGATGCATCGCCGTCTTCTTGCCGCCCTGCCGATCCTGCTCGCCGCCGCCCTGCCGGCCGCGGCGCAGGATGCCGAGGCCGGGCGCCGCGTCTTCAACCAGTGCCGCGCCTGCCACACCATCGAGGCCGGCGGGCGCAACGGCGTCGGCCCCAACCTGAACGCCGTGGTTGGCCGCAAGGCCGGGACGATCGAGGGCTTCCGCTATTCCGCCAACCTGAAGGAGAAGGCGGAAGGCGGGCTGACCTGGGACGAGGACACGCTGCGCGCCTACATCGCCAACCCGAAATCGGTCCTGCCCTCCGGGTCCATGTCCTATCCGGGCCTGCGCAACGAGCAGCAGATGAACGACCTGATCGCCTACCTGAAGGCGAATGGGTGACGGCGACAGCGGCTGGCCGGGCAGCGCGAACGCCGCGCGGCGTGAACCCGCTGGACAGCCACCGGCCCTGAGCGGCCCGCGCCCCGGGCGAAGGGTGGGCCACTCCGGCCGGTGTCAGAGCCGGTAGAGCTTGCCCACGGCGGCCGGCGCCACCGCCGGCTCGCCGAAGGCGCGTTCCAGCGCCGCCACCGCCCGCCAGCCGGTGCAATGCGCCGGGAACAGATGCGCCAGGCCGAAGCCGGCCAGGTCGCGCACCGTCTCGGGGATGATCGCCTCCGTCTCGCCCGAGAGGTGAAAGCCGCCCATGACGGCGTGGATCGGTTCGCCCGGGAAGCTGTCCCGCACATGCTGCAGGACATTGACGATGCCGGCATGGGAACAGGCGGAGAAGACCACAAGCCCCTTGCCCCGCACCCGCACGGCCAGGGCGCGCTCGTCCATCAGCAGCGGGTCGGGCGCCCAGGGCTCGGCTTCCGTCATGCGCGCCACCTGGTTCACCAGCCCGCGCTCATAGCCGGTGCGGCGGGGGATCTCCCCGCTGATCCAGAACAGCCCGTCCAGCAGCGTGTACGGATCGCTCCGCAGCACCGGTCCGGCGCCCATCGCCGCCCAGGCTTCGGGCGGCGGCACCCGGTCCATCGGCAGCACGCCGCCATCCGGCTGGCGGCTGCCGCGTTCGGCGAACATGCCGGGATGCAGGTGCAGCGGCACGGCGCGCCCGCCATTCGCGGCGCGGATCATGGCCAGCGCCTGCGGCAGGCCGCCGGCATGGTCCCAATGGCCATGGCTGAGCATCGCCGCGTCGATGGCGCCGAACGCCACGCCCAGCCGCGTGCCGTTGCGCTCCACCGCATAGTCCACCGGCCCGCCATCGAACAGCAGGGTGCGCGTCCCGCCGGCGCCATGCACGGTGGCGACCAGCGACAGGCCATGATTGGCGCAGCACAGCGCGCCGCCCGCCACCACCTTCATCCCCTGCCGCCGCAGCACCTGCCATTCCCGCGTGATGAAGCTGGGCGTGGTGGACAGGCTGTCGGTGACGTTGTCGACCAGGACCAGCACCTCCAGCGCCTCGGCGGTGACGAGGCCGGTCATGCGTTGATCCCCCGGACATTCTCGGGCCGCGCCTCGATCTCGCCGCGCTCGACGCGCTTGACCACCGCGGTGATGGCGGCGTTGGCCGGCGCCGCCAGCCCGGCCTTGGCGCCTTCCGCCACCACGAAGCCGTTGATCTGGTCGATCTCCGTCTGCCGCCCCTTCAGCATGTCCTGGCCCATGGAGGGGCGCTGCAGCGCGCTGCGCTGCCCGGCCGCCAGCGTCGCCAGGATGGTGCCCTCGGCCTGTTCCAGCGCCGCCGCGTCGCCCGCGCCGGCCGCCGCCAGCACCGCGGGCGGGATCTTCTGGATCGGCTCCAGCGCATAGCCCAGCGCCTGGCCGATCCGGACGGCCTCGGCGCCCAGCCGCAGGGAGAAGCGGCGGATGCGTTCATCCCGGTCGCACTCGTTGCCCGACAGGCCGGTGGCCGCGCTGACGCCGTTGCGCATGACGTTGACGCAGAGCTTCGACCAGCGCTCGCCCCAGAGATTCGTCGTCGCCTGCACGCTGTCGATGGCCGCGATCATCTCGCGCACCTGCTCGACGCGGGCGGTGATGCGGCCATGCGCCTCGCCGACTGCGTAGACCACGCGCTGGGTGCCGCCGAGCGGGACGGTGCGGCGGATCTCGCCGGGCGCATGCAGCTCCCCCGAATAGGTGCCGGCGATGACGCCGAGGGTGCGGCCCCAGCCGACGACGGAGGCGATCGCCGGTTCATTGATGCAGTTCTGCAGGCTGGCGACGAAGCCGCCGGGCGCGAGATGCGGCGCGACCAGATGCGTCGCCCAGACCGTGTCGTAGGACTTCACGCTGACGAAGGCGATGTCGATCGGCCGTTCGCGCGACAGGCGCTGCACGTCCGAGAGGTGCAGCGCCGGCACCTGCACCGTGACGTTCTGGCTCTCCTCCAGCCCCGTCAGCACCAGGCCGCGCGCCCGGATCGCCTCGACATGCGCCGGCCAGGCATCCACCAGCGTGACGTCATGGCCGAGGCGCGCGAGATGCCCGCCCAGATAGCCGCCGACCGCGCCGGCCCCGATGAAGGCGATCCTCGGCCGCATGCCCGTTCCCTCCCGCGATTTGCGGTCAGGCTAGACCTGCGCCCTCAGGCCAGGAAGACCGGCCGCGCCGCCGGGTCGAAGGGGATGCGCGCGGCGCGGAGCGAGGCTGCCAGCGCCGCTTCCGGCATCCGCGCATGCCGCACCAGCAATTGCAGGTACAGGCCGGTGAAGCGCGGGCCATGGCCGTCATTCTCGCCTTCCGCCGTGCTGGTCATGCTGTGCGCCACCTCGTGCAGCAGCACCCAGGTCGGCAGCATGGAAGGCGCCTCGATCGCCAGCCGGGTGGCGCGGGCGACGGTGGCGCGGGCCTGGCGGGGCAGGGGGCGCAGCCGCGGCGGGAAGCGCAACCCCTCCGCGGCCCAGACATGGTCCACCAGGGCCTGCAACTGCGCGAAGGGAACGCGCGACGTGTCGCGGGGCGCGACCTCGGAATCCTCCCAGGCATAGAGGCGGCGCGCCCCTGCATCCCCACGGCTCACCGCCGGGGCTCCGCCCCGGACCCAGCGAAAGGGGCGGAGCCGCCCTTCGAGACCCCCCGCCGGTTCATTTCAGCCTGCCGGCGCCAGGGCCGCGGCCGACGGGCCGATCCAACCCGACCCGGCCGCCGGCCGCCTGGCCGCTGCCATAGGCGCCGCGATCCCGCACCGTGGCGGTGGAATAGACCGTGCGGAGGCGGACCCCGAGCGAGCGGAACCCCTCCTCCACCTTCCGCTCCTTGGCCAACACCAGCGCGGTGGAGGCGCTGGCCGCCGCCGGCGGCGCCGCGACGCGGCGCGCCTCGGCCGCCTGCTCCCGCGCCGCCGTTATCTCCTCCAGCCGCTTGCCCAGCCGGTCGGCGAACCCGTAGCGGAAGCTGCGCAGCCGGCCCTGCGGCGTCGCCCTGCTGCGCAGCCATTCGGCGCTCTCGCGGAACCGCGCCTCCTCCCAGGCCAGCGCACCCTCGGCGACCTTCAGCAGGTACTCGGCCATCTGCACGTCGGGCTCGAGCCCGTACAGGACGAAATCGGCCCGCCCGTCGGTCCAGCCGCGGCATTCGCAGAAGCGCAGCAGCGCGGGGTACATCCAGCGCAGCGCCAAGCGCTGCGGCCCCGTCACCGTCACCCGGCGCTGCACGCAGGCTTCCTCGCGCAGCGCCACCTCGGACATGCTGAGGCCATAGACCTCCAGCAACTCGCCCACCTTGGCGGCGGCGGCCAGCGCCTCGGCCTCGGAGCAGCCGCGCTCCACCGTCCGGGCGGTCAGCGCCCGGATGCGGGCCTTCACCTTGGCGAGCTCGGTCTGCTGGTCCATGCGACGGGAGGTGGCGGCGAGGGGCGGCGCCGGTCAAGCCCCGGCGGCAGCGGCCGGGCGGGTAAGTGTCAGGGCTCCAGGGCGCTGCCTCCGGCGTGTGAATCCACGCTGGTGAAAGGCCGAGCGCGGGTTGCGGGTGTTTCCATCATCCAAGCGCGTCATCATCGTCGGGGCGGAAACGACGCGCGTTGGATTGTGCCGGAATTGCAGGCAAAGCCGAAACTCATTGCCGGGACCGCTTTGCCCGATCATCTCGCTTGCAGAGTTTCAGGCCGGGTGCACGGGCGTTGTCCCGGTTATCGGTCAAAGTAAGAAATTCGCGCCCGTGAGTGGCCCGGTAAACTTGACAAGTGTGAATGAGAATTCGGTATCGGAAGTCCCAAGTGTATTGCCTTCGACGATGGTATTTCCCTGTGAAACATAGATGCGGATCTGGCCGGGTGCAAAAAACTGCGCTCCGCCAATAAAAACAAAAGCCTCGTTAAAGTCGATCCATCCTCTTGCGGCGTCTGTTGTGTCAGCATTGATGCTGGATAGATCAATTCTATCGGTCAGTTCGAATCCATGAATTCGATCGCCTATCGCGTCAAAAGATTGCGCGCCTCTTTGCCCAAATATTGAGCTGATCCATGTAATCCGGTCATTAAAAACGAAGATGTCCGCACCCTGGCCGCCGTAAAGCTCATCGGCTCCCCAACCGCCGGAGAGGACATCATTGCCGCCGTTGCCGAACAAAACGTCGTTGCCGTCTCCGCCATGAAGCGTGTCAGCGACGTCCGCCGGGTCGGCCTGGGACGACCCGCCGTAGATGGTGTCGTCGCCACTGTCACCTGACAGGCTGTCTGATCCTTCGTTGCCGTAAAGAAGGTCGCGGTCGGCTCCACCAAAGGCCGTGTCGTTGCCGACACCGCCGTACAAAACGTCGCTGCCAGCGTCGCCGAAAAGGCTGTCACTGCCTCCGTTGCCGTAGATGGTATCTGCGCCGGCTCCGCCGAAGATAAGGTCCGCCAAGTCGTTCGGGTTGGACTGTTGGCCGCCACCGAAGATGAGCTCGTTTTCGCCGCCACCCCGAAACGTGTCTCGGCCGCTTCCTAGGCTGAAGATCCGCGTCGTCCCTGACACAAGGCTTCTCCCATGTGATCGAAACCGTCAAAAAACTATCTCAGCTTCCATGCCGGGAAAAGCAGTTTGTTACCATAAAAGATATGTCGCAAAATGGACGACCTGATGCCACGGTAATACTTTGCTTGTCGAACAAGTTTTGCGTTCATCGCGGCGATCAGTGGCAGTGCACGATTGCTGTCTTGTCTCTTCCGTTGCCCAGCACTGCCGCGACAGCTTTGGGACGTGGCCATCCTCGGTGGTGGCGATGTGTCCAGCACAGTTCACACCGGCTTTCCGGAAATCTGGCTGCGCCGCCCTCAGCCGCGCCGGTAGGGGTAGCAGGTGACGCGGTCGAGCGTGACGCGCATGTGCCGCGCCAGCGCCTCGATCGCCGGGCCGTAATCCGGCCAGGGATCGCTGTTGGCCTGCCCGACCAGGATGGGGCGGAAGCCCGGGTCGGTGCCGCGCGGGCTGGGCAGCATGGCGGTGACCAGGGCCATCCCTTCCGCGTCCCGTAGGGTCAGGAACAGCGGCATGGTCTGCCGGACATGGGTGGCGCGGCGGATATCCTGCTCGATGAAGGGAATGCCGTCGGGCCGGAAGCTGCGCGCCGCCTCCTCCTGTGCGCGGCGGTAATGCTTCTCCACCGCATGCCGCATCAGCACGGATTCCTGCGCCGCCTCTGCCTCCGTCTCCAGCCGAAACCAGCTTCGACCGTCGGGCGCATCGCAGAGGAACTGCATGGTGGATTCTCCCGGGCGCTGATCCTCGCCAGACTATCGGTCCGGCTGCCGGGGGAGAACCCCGCGCCGCGCCGGGGGTTCGCCCCGCCATTTGCCCTTCGTGAGGATATCCCGGGCGATACCCGGGGCATGGCAGGGCCCAGGACGGGCGGGGGGCAGGGGTGGCGGAAGCGGACGGGTTCGACCGCACGGTGATCGCATCGCCGCCCTTCTCCTGCGGCCTCGGCTACCTGATCGAGATCCTGCTGCGGCTCGACATCCGGGTGGATTTCCCGGGCAAGGACTACTGGGAGCCGGAGGGCGACGGCTTCCGCCTGACCGATGCCGGGCTCGCCCACCTGTCGCTGCATGCCCGCATCGTCGAGACCACGCGCCGCTTCCGCTTCGCCGACCGCCGCGCGGCGCTGGTCGAGCACCGGCTGGACCTGCTGCGCCACATGCCGGCCCGGCGGCGCGCCGTGCTGCTGCTGCGGGACCCGGTGGATGCCGCCTGGTCCTGGTACCGCCGCTGGGAGATCGGCGCCGAGGGCATGGCGTTCGAGGAGTATCTCCGCCGCCCCGGCTATTTCCGCTGGCACCTGCCCTACCGCGCCTTCCAGGCGCCGCCGCTGGCGGTCTTCGCCCTCTTCGTCCGATTCTGGCAACTGGCGGCCGAGGAATTGCTGACCCTGCGATTCGAGGATCTGAAAGCCGACCCGGTCGGCGGGACCGCCCGCCTGCTGGACTGCATGGGCACCGCCCGGCCGGCGGACGCCATCGCCGCCGCGGCCGGCCATGGCAGCTTCGCCAGCTTGCGGTCCGGCGCCGCCGCGGCGGCCTGGGCACAGGTCAACCGCCGGTCCCAGGTGGAGGAATGGCGCGACCGCATGACGGAGGCCGCGCACCATGCGCTGCTGGACGGCCCGCTGATGCGCGGCGTCGCGGCGGAGCATGGCTACCGCCCCGCCGAGGCGATGCCAGACCCCTTCCGCAGCGACCGCCCGGCCTGGCGGATGCTGGCGGAGATCTGCGGCCGGCTGCTGGCGGAGAATGGCGGCGGGCAGGCCGACCCGGTGCAGGTCGCCAGCGTCGTGCAGGATGCGCTGCGCGGCCAGATCCTCGGCCTGCTCAATATCCGCATCCACAACGGCGCGTCCTTCGACCCGGAGCACACCGATGCCCTGGTCGGCGCCATGGCGGCGCTCGACCTGCTGCGGGAGGTCTTCGCCGACCGCGCGCCGCAGCCGCTCTCCCGCCTCTGCCGGCTGTTGACCGGGCTGGCGGCCGTGCTGGCGCAGGGCGCGGCCCTGCCGGAGATGCGGCACGCCGTCCAGCCGCTGCATGTCGTGCCCTATGCGCAGGGGCGGCTCTGACGCCGCCGCCTGCCGGCCCGCCGCGCCGGGCCGGGCCGCGGGCGCTATCCCGCGGGGGCGAGGCGCGCCGCGTAGAAGGCGAGGTCGCTGGCGCTGTCCACCTCGCCCCAGGCGCCCTCGCAGGGCAGGGCCTGAACCGCCTCGCCCGCCGCGATCAGCGCCCGCAGCAGGCTGGTCATGTCCAGCCGGTCCAGCGCCGCCGGGCCGCTCGCCGCGCCATGCGCGGCAATGCGCGCCCAGCCCGCCGGGGCAATGCGCAGCAGGCCCATATACTGGCCCTGCACCTCCGCCAGGCTGCCGGGCCGGCGGCCGATATCGGCCACGGTGCCGTCGGGGCGGAGGAGAAAGCTCTCGGCGTCGCTCAACGGGTCGGCGAAGCGGGCGGACCACAGCGCCTGCCAGTCGGGATCGTAGCTGATGGCGATGTCCGCCGCCGCCTGCATCAGGCGGCGCACCGTGGCGGCGGCGTAGAAGATGTCGGCATAGCTGACGATGCATGGCCCGGCCGCCAGCCAGGCGGCGGCGCGATGCAGCGACGCGACCATGTTGGTCTCCGCCCAGCGCGGGTTGCGGAACAGCGTCAGGCCGCGGCCCTCCAGAGCCTCCGCGCGATAGCCGGCGACCGCCGCGACCTCCGTGCAGCCGGCCGCCCGCAAGGCCGCCACCTGCCAGTCCAGCAGCGGCCGGCCGCCGAGATCCACCAGGCATTTCGGCCGGTCCTCGGTCAGCCCGCCCATGCGGCTGCCGCGCCCGGCGGCCAGGATGATGGCCCTCATCGTGCCTCTCCCCCGAAATGCCCGGCAACCAAAGCGAGGTCGGCGGGATCGAATTCCGGCTCCCGCTCGGGGTGCCACATCAGGCCAAGCCAGCGGCGGCGGCGGTCGCGCACCGCTTCCACCACCCCGTCCTCGGCCAAGCCCCAGGCCTCCAGCCCCGCCGGCACGGTGCGGGCGCCGAGGGCGTGGTAGCTGTTCACGTCCCGCATCCTGCCGTCCAGCCGCACCGCGTGCCGCACCGCGACATGCCCGGCGACCGGCCCCGGCATCTGCCCGGCCAGGGCCAGCAGCACCTGCATGCCGCGGCAGATGCCCAGCACCGGCAGGCCCCGCGTCGCCGCCCAGGCCACCAGCCGCCGCTCGGTCGCGTCGCGCGACGGTTCGGTGCCCCAGTCCTCCCCGCCGGTCAGCAGCAGGCCGGCGGCGCCGGCGCGCGCGGCCAGCGCCTCCGCCAGGTCGGGCGCATTCGGCAGCGGCACCGGCAGCAGGCCGCAGGCGCCGAGGAAGCCGGCCCAGCGCTGGTCCAGCGCATCCCGCCTTTCGCCATGCCGGGGATCCACCGCGATGCGCTGGCTGACCGCGACCGGGATCATCGCAGCACGCGCACCTGGCGGTTGCCGGTATCCACCTCCAGCAGCCGGGCCTGGGACCAGTGGGCGAACAGCGCCTCCCCCGCGCCGACCACCGCCGGCAGGCCGAGCTCCGCCGCGCGGATCGCCATGTGCGAGTTCACCCCGCCATAGGCGGTGACGAAGCCGGCGATCCCGCGGGAGAAGATCCAGTCGAAGCCCGGATCCGCGCTCGGGATCATCACGATGGCGCCGGCGAGGTCGCGGCTCTCGGCCGTCGCCACCCGGCCGATGGCGCGGCCCTGGGTGACATAGTTCGGCTCGGTCGGCGGCAGGGCGAAGTCCCAGACCGCGCCGGGGTCGGTCAGCAGCGGCGGCAGCACCAGGCTGCGGGTGACGGCATGGCGGGCGCGGCCGGCGGCGATGCTCTCGGCCAGCGCGGCGCGCGGGTCGGCGCTGCCGGCATAGAGCTCGGTCACCAGGGCGGCATCGGCATGCGCCATGTCCTCGGCCGAGAAGCCGAGGGTCGCGCCATAGTCGCGCAGCAGCGACAGCGCGTCGGACAGGCTGCGGCTGAAGACGAATTTCGCCTCCTCCCGCCCGCGGATCGCGGCTTCGAGGAAGCCGAACAGCCCGACCACGTCATGCTCCAGCCCGTGCTCGGCCAGCAGGGCGTTGACCCGGCGCATCTGCTCCAGCGTCAGGGCGAAGCGCGGCCGGTCGCGCGGCGGCGCCGTCGCCGCCTCCTCCCAGGTGAAGTAGCGGTCCGGCGCCTCGTCGTAGCGCGGCGAGAGGATGTCGTAGGTGCCGGGCCGCAGATGGCCATAGCGCGCGAGGAAGTCGCCGCGGCCGAGCCGGGCGACATCTTCCGCCATGCGGCCGCTCACCGTCTCCACGCCGGCCATGAACTGCGCCACCTCCGCCTCGGTCAGCACGCCGATGGCGACCAGGGACCGCAGGGTCTGGTTGGCGATGAAGCCGGCGCGGGCGAGGCCGGCGAAGGGCAGGGTGCCGTAGCGCTTGCAATCCTCCAGCAGCCAGTAGACGCGCGACAGCGGGTCGAGATCGGCGCCCAGGATGGCGGCGCGGCGGCGCTCCAGCTCCTCGATCCGGGCGCTGTCGGCGCGCCACAGGCCGGTGTCGCGGCCGATGATTCGGTTGGTCAGGCGGCGCAGGCTGTCGGTCAGCCGGGCCCGCTCCTCCCCGCTGAAGCCGGCTTCCGCCAGGGCGGCGATGCGCTGCGGCAGGTCGAAGGTGTAGCAGGAGAAGACGATCTCGAACTCGACCTTGTCGTGCAGCGCCGGCGTCGCCGCCAGCCGGTCGATGTAGTGGGCGACCAGGCGGTCGGCGAAATCGCCGTCGATATCGGCCGGCAGGAAGGAGTTGAAGCTGACCCGCACATCGACATAGGGCAGGCCGTGGAAGGCCAGCAGCAGCGGGAAGCTGCGCAGGTTGTGGTAGCCGTAATTGTGCCGCTGATATGCCCAGATGGAATCGGTGACGAGGGCACGGTAGAGCGAGAGGGCGAGCGGCCGTGGCCGCACGCCGATGATCTCCGCCGGGTTCCAGTCCGGCATCACGCCATAGACGGTGCGCGGCCCGTGCAGATAGGGGTGCGGCCGGCTGCCGAGGCGGATCTTCTGCTCGATGAGCGCGAGATGCGCGGCATGCGCCTCGGCGTCGAGCGGCGGTTGCGCCAGCACCAGCGGCCGCGCCTGCAGCAGCACCGGCTGCGCCTCGCCCGCCAGGAAGGCGAATTCGATGTCGAGGGCGGGGGTGCCGAGCAGCCCTTCCAGCTCCTCGGCCAGGTCGCGCAGCGCCGCCAGCCATGGCTCCTTCGGCCGGCGGCTCAGGTGGCAGTACTGCGTCAGCAGGTCGGTGCCGGCGCCGCCGGTGACCGCGGCGGTGTCGGCGCCGCGATGCGCGTTGACGACGAGATAGGGCGCGCCGGAGGAGGGTTCGCGGGTGAAGGCGACGCCGCTCAGCGCGACCCCGGCCAGCATGGGCTGCACCAGCACGCGATGCCGCCCGCCGCAGCCGCGACCGTAGGAGGCGATGACGCGGCGGATGGCCTGCGCCAGCGCCGCCCGGCCGCATACATCGGCGACCGAGGCATAGCGCCCGGCCATGGAGGCCTCTGCGCCATCCTCCCCCAGCGCCGAGCTGCGGATGATCAGCGCGCCATCCGCCCAGGGCATGGCCAGGATGGCGTCCAGCACCGCCTCCGCGCCGCGCCGCCACGCGGTGACGGAGAAATGCAGGAGCGGCAGCACGCGCCCGTGGCGCAGCCGCGGCGCCAGCCGCTCCAGCGTCTCCGCCTTGGTGCCGAAGGCGACGGGCGGCGCGGGGTCAGCCATCGCGGCGGCGGGCGCACCAGGCGCGCGTCAGGTAGTCCGCCCGCACCGTCGCCTGGCCCGCCAGGCGGTCGGCGACGAAGCGGAGGAATGCCTCGAACCGCTCGGGCCCAAGCTGCACCTGCAGGTCGTTCACCGAACGCCAGGCGCCGATATAGTGCGCTACCGGCATCTCCAGGCTGTGGCGGCCTTCCAGGTAGACCACGTCCTCGAACCGCGGATGCCGGCGCAGCCTGTCGGTCAGCGTCTCCGTGATGCCCGACCGGCCGGAGGAGACGCGGCGGATGTCGGGCCGCAGCCGCGCCAGCTCCGCCTCGATCTCCAGCAGCAGCGGGCTGTCGTCGAGGAAGCGCGGGTTCCACAACGCGACGAAGCGGCCGCCCGGCCGCAGCACGCGGTGGAATTCCGCCAGCCCGGCGGCGAAATCCACCCAGTGGAAGGAGGAGGCCATGGAGAGCAGGTCGGCGCTGGCCGTGGGCAGGCCGGTCGCCTCGCCGCTGCCGGCGCGCCAGGTGACGCCGGGGCTGCCCGCCTCGCCCTCCCGCCGCATGTCGTCATTCGGCTCCACCGCCGTCACCCGGCGCAGCCCGCGCGCCGCCAGCATGCGGGTCCAGATGCCGGTGCCGGCGCCGATATCCGCCGCCTCGATCGCCGCGGCCGGCTTGCCCACCAGCGCCAGCAGCGCGGTCAGCACGCTGTCCGAATAGCCCGGCCGGTACTTCGCGTAGTCGGCGGCCAGGCCGGTGAAGTCGCCATGCCGCAACGGGCGCAGATGGGTCATCGGCAAGCCTCCCCCAGGCCGAAGCGGGTCCAGATCCGGTCCACCGCCAGCGCGGCGGTGACCGCGCCATGGTTGTCGATGATCAGGTCGGGCGAATCCGGCTCCTCCACCGCCTGGTGCAGGCCGGCCAGGTCGGCCAGCGCGCCGGAGGCGGCGGCGGCGTAGAGGCCCTTGGCGTCGCGCCGCGCCAGCTCCTCGACCGGCACGCGCAGCCAGATCTCCCGGTAGTTCGGGATGTTGGCGCGGTTCCAGCGGCGCACGTCATGGACCATGGAGATGGTGGCGCAGACCACCGTCAGCCCCTGCGCCGCCAGCTCATGGCACAGCCTCGCATAGCTGAAGGCGAGGCGGCGGCGGGCATGCGGCGCATAGTCGCCGCCGGCATCCAGGATGCCGCGCAGCACGTCGCCATCCAGCAGCACGCAACAGCGCCCGGCCGCCACCAGCCGGTCCCGCAGCAGGGCGGCGACCGTGCTCTTGCCGGCGCCCGACAGGCCCGTCGTCCAGAAGACCTCACCCGCGCATGGCGGTCCCATGGGATTTTCCCCGGCTGCTCGGCACGGCCGCCAGCTTGCGGGCCAGGGGTTAATTTTCAGGGACCGCCCAGCGCCTTCGCCGCATCGGGCCGCGCGACCAGCACGCTGGCATCGCCGGCGCGCGCCGCATCCGGCGCCGCCAGCCGGTCCAGCAGCCGCGCCACCAGCGCGTCCGGCGCCAGGTCCGGCGCATCGGCCAGCAGGCCGCGAAGCCCGTCCTGCCCCAGCGGCGCGCCGCGCAGCACCGCCTCCGGCACGCCGCGGCTGACCGCGACCAGGGCGGCGCGCGCCGGCAGGTCCAGCGTCACCTCCGGCACCTTCAGCCGCGGCTGCAGGCCGAGCGGCGGCGCCCCCGGTACCTCCAGCACCCGCGCCTCCCCCGGCCGCAGCAGCAGGACGGGCGGCGGGGCGGCGGCGCGGGCCGCCACCAGCACCTGCGCCCGCAGGTCCAGCACGCCGAGGAAGCCGGTCACCTCCATCCGCTGGTCGTTGTCCCGCAGCAGCAGGTCGGAGACGCGCGACAGCGCCTCCCCCGGGCTGCCGGATTGCGGCGCGATGGCGCGGATCAGCGCCCGGGCGGAGATCGCCAGGAAGGCGGCGCCCAGCCCGCTGCCGCGGACCGAGCCGACGAAGACCGCCAGCCGCCCGCCCGGCGCGTCCAGCCAGAAGGCATCCTGGAAGTCGCCGCCGAATTGCGCGCCCTGCAGCAGCCGCCCGGCCACCGCCACGCCGCTCTCGGCCGGCATGGCCGGCGGCAGCAGGCGGGACTGCATGGCGGCGACGGCGGACAGTTCCCGCTCCAGCTGCTCCATGCGGGATTTCGCCGCCAGCGCGTCGTCCTGCTCGGCGATCAGGGCGCGCAGGCTCTGGTGCTGGCTGCGCACCCGCTCCGCCAGGGCGCGGAAGGCGAGGGCCAGCGCATCCATCCCGGCCGCGCCATCGCCGCCGCCGCGCGCCGCCGCCAGCACCCGGTCCAGGTCGCGCTGCATGGCGCGCCGCTCGCCGGCATCCAGGGTCTCGGCCAGGGCGCCCAGCTGCGCCTCGATGAAGCGCAGCCGCAGGTCGCGGTGCCGGGCATCCGCCCGCAGCCGGCGGCGCAGCGCCACCGCGCCGTCGCGGAACACCGCCAGGGCCCGCGCCGCGCGGCCGATCTCCTCGTCGCGGTCCTGCCCGGGCAGTTCCACGGTCAGGTCGCCCTCGGCCAGCGCCGCCTGCGCCGCCAGCATCATCTCGAGCGGCCGGAAGGCCTGCCGCAGCCAGAGCGCGAGGATGGCGGCCAGCAGCAGCGCCGCGGCCAGCAGCGCGGCCCCGGCCAGCAGCGCGCCGCCGTCCTGGCCCCAGCGCCGGTCGGTCACATCGGCCAGCCAGCGGCGGGCGCCGATCACCTGGCCCGACGCATCGGTCAGCGGCACGGTGCCGATGGCGACCACCCGCTCCCCCGCCGCCAGCGCGACCGTCCCCGGCTCGATGCCCCGCAGCCGCTCCGCCATGCCGGCCAGCGCGCCGGCCTGCGCCGGGGCGGCGAGCAGCCTGCCCTCGGCATCGGTCAGGATGGGGACGGCGCCGGTGGCGGCGGCGGCGCGGTCCAGCAGCGCCGCGGGGTCGACGCCGGCCGCCAGCAGCGTCCCGCCGCCCTCCGGCGCCGGCTGCAGCGCCACCAGCAGCAGGCGGCCGCCCACGCGCTCCAGCCCCTCCCGCGCCGGCTCGGCGCCGGCGGGCCAGCGGGCGGGGTAGGCCGGGCGGCGTTCCAGCAGCGGCAGCGTCTGCCCCTCGCGGGCGGCGCGGCGCAGCGTCTCGGCCGCCATCTCCTGCAGCGCGTGCCAGGCGCGTTCCTGCGCCCGCAACTGTGCCGCCGCCGCCTCCGCCTGCGCCTGCCGCCCCTGGTCGGCGAGGATGCCGAGGCCGAGCAGGCCGGCGATGGCCAGGGCGAGGCCGATGCCGAGGGTGATCTGCCGCCGCAGCCGCATCCGCCTCAGCCCCGGCGGCGCAGCAGCATGGCCGGCAGCAGGGCCAGCGCCGCCGCGACGGCCAGGGCCGGGCCGGGCAGCCAGGGCAGGAGGCCGAGCGGCAGCAGGATGCCGAGCCCGCGGGCCAGCGCCGCCAGCAGCGCCGCCTGTCGCGGTGCCGCCGCCGCGCCCGTCTCCGGCACGGCCA